>NZ_JAOQNX010000007.1 GCF_025961575.1 Rhodoblastus acidophilus
AGGGCCTATGGGAGGCGATAGGCGCGCTCCTGTCAGCTTTCACGCCGCAAGAGTGCGCCAATTTCTTCGCCGCAGCAGGATATGATCCGGATTAAAGTCGAATCCGCTCTAGAGAGGCGTAAAAGCCTCGGCTGGCGGGATATTGCCGATGGGTTCCAGCAGTTGGCGGTGGTTGAACCCGTCGACCCATTCGAGCGTCGCGAACTCGACGGCCTCGAAACTCCGCCACGGCCCGCGCCGATGAATGACCTCGGCCTTGTAAAGCGCGTTGATCGTTTCGGCGAGCGCGTTGTCGTAGGACTCGCCAACGCTGCCGACCGAGAGCTCGATGCCTGCATCCGCCAGGCGTTCAATGTATTTAATCGAGAGGTCTTGGCTGCCGCGGTCGCGTGATGGACGTTGAAGGCGCGCGAGTCCGCCGGCAATCTGCTCGCCTTGCAGGCCATCCGTTCAGGCGCTGAGCCAACTCATGGCCCAGCATGCGCCCGACCCCAACGGCTTCCGGGTTCGTTTGAGGGAACTGGCGACCGCCCTTGTCGCGCAAGCGCCTCAAGGGAACAACGACATATATGTCGCAGGCCGCGCCGCAGAGCCTGCGCACCGGACGCGGTCGACGAGGCGGTCAAACGGCGCCGCTGGCCTGCTGGCGGACTTGTCTAATTCAAGCTGGCTTGCGGTCGCCTGGAGCAGCGTGAATCCAGCGGGAACGCAAAAAAATCTCCCAGCGGCGCTTGCAGAACCTTGGC
This sequence comes from Rhodoblastus acidophilus, assembly GCF_025961575.1. GTDB lineage: Bacteria > Pseudomonadota > Alphaproteobacteria > Rhizobiales > Beijerinckiaceae > Rhodoblastus > Rhodoblastus acidophilus_C. The sequence goes on from NZ_JAOQNX010000007.1 coordinate 747, forward strand.
GATCGCCACCAGATGCGCCGCGGAAACCCGCAGCGCCCCGTCCTCGTAGTCCTTGATCATCTGCGGCGCGACGCCCACCGCTTCCGCCAACTCCGACACGCCGAGCCTCATGCGCTGGCGTTTCACCCTTATCCGCGATCCGACCCATTGGTCGATTTTCTCGGCTGTGATCCGCGATCCCGACATTCGGTTTGCTCCCCGACCCGATTCTCCATGAATGCGGCGCGCCGCGATAGCCGCGTAACGGCTACGACCCGTAACGCCTCTTCCTGCGCATCCTCACCTTGCGCGCAAGCTATTCGGCGGCGCCGAGCGCGCTTGCGCTGGCGGCGCCGGAGTCCTTCAACGCCTTCAACAATTTTTGAGTCAGCGGCGGCGCGACGCGGCTTCGTGAAAGCGCGCCCTCGATGTCGCGCGCGAATTCGGGGAAGCGCGCGTTGAGCATGCGCTCATAGGTGGTGACCGCCGCCGCATCGCCGCGCCTGCGAGAAACGATGATCTTGGCCAAAACGCCGCTGGGGTGTTCGTCAATATAGGCGTTGTTCGCATAGGCCGCCGCGGTGGCGAAGTCGTCGCGCGCGAACGCCTCGAGAAACAGGTAGAACAGCACCCAACTCGGCGGAGAAGGATCGACGCGCATCGCGCGCTTGATCAGGGCGACGCCTTCGCCCAATTGGCCGGTATCCATGCGAATGCGACCGAGCCGATAAAGAATCTCGGGGGCGCCGGGGTTCTTCGCGAGCGCCTGATCGGCGAGCGCGAGGGCGTCGGCGTCCCGCTCCTGATCGTGATAGACGTCCGTCAGATTGCCGAAACCGGCGACCATCTGGTGATTATAGCCGAGCGCGCGAACGGTCAGATTTTCCGCAAGGGTGACGATCTGTGCGCCGGCCTCGTTCTCGAGCCCCCAGTGATGGAGCGTGATCAGCAGAGTCGCCAGAAGATTGCCCGCGAGCGCCTCGAAGCCGGGTTGGCGCGCCGTGTCGTCCAGGCAATCCGTGAGCGCGCGATAATCTCGCCCGACCGGATGCCGGACGAAAGCGGCGGCGTTCGTGACGCAAACGACCGCGGCGGACGGCCGCCGCCGCAAGACATCGGTGTACAAAGGTCCGTTCAGCCGCGACAGGATCGCCGCGGTTCCGCTGGCCGCGGCGGCCAGACCGTCCCCCTCCGTCTCGGCCAGGCTTTGCTTCTCGGCGAAAACCACGTCGCCTTTCACATTGGCGACGCTGATCGAGACAAAATCGGGTTCCGACGGATCCAGCGTCGCAAGCTTCAAGCGAAAGTCCGCCGCGTCACTCTCGTCGGCGTTCTCGGTGACGGAAAGCGTCCCATACATCCGCAGGTCCGCCTTCAGACTCTCCGCGAACGCGTTATACTTGGCTGCGGAGCGTGCGTTTGGATCGTCGAACGCCGCGTGATCCAGGCTCATTCGCGGCAAGCCCGATCTGGCTTGGCGAACGGCGCCGGCATTGATCACACGCTCTACGAGATACAGCAGGAGGCACGCGACGACCGCCGCGCCGATCCAGCCCAGCACGGCGGCGCGCCCCGTCCAGCCTATATTCGCCGCAGGCTGGGCTGAGGCCTTCGACGCTGTCGCGGTTTCGGTCCCGGTCGGTTCCGACGGCGGACCCGGGTCCTCGATGTCGGCGCGTAGGGTGAATGACGGACAATAGCCGCCGACCGGAATGCTGATACGGATGGGTTCGGACTCGCGCGCTTCGGCATAATAACGGTTCAGCGACTCGCGCACCCGCCGCGCCTGGACGCGGATATTGGACCTGGCGGCCGTGTCGAAGTCGGTGTTCTCATGATAGGCGTCGACCGCGATCGAATATTCCTTGATCAGATGGCCTCGCCCGGCAATTTCTTCTTCGACGACATAACGGAGAAACATCTGCCGACGCGGCGAGGAAAGAAACTCCTTCGCAGAGAGCACACGTCGGAGCGCCTCTCGTTTCTCGTTTTCGCCGATAAAGCTGGTGCTCGCCATCGATTTAAATCTCGATTAAATAATAAAAATTTCGCGCTCACGAAGTAAATCTAAGCCAATCGGAAACAGAATGCTCGAGGCGGCGTATCGTTAAGTTCACGCCTCAAAAGCCGACGAAAAACGCCGCCATAAACTTAAGGCGTCACAGGCCAAGCGATGCGCCTGTCAACGTTACAATATCATCTTGAAACATAAGATACTCAACGCCCAGTTGCTACAAACCCTGAGTTGCAATGAAAGACAACCCATGTGTATGGCGCGAAGCTTAACGTATGAACCTTCGTCATTAAATCTAGGCGCGGCGGGAATTTAGGCCCGTCATTACTGCGCTGGGACAGACGTCATCGGTAGAAGTACCCAATGACGCGGCGGCGATTCGGCGGCGACCGTCGCGATCGCGCAAAAACCATCGCCCATGGCGATGCCCGCGCATTTCGCCCGTGGGGACTCGGGACGATTCTGGATCCATTCGCGCGCGAGCAGCGAGTCGCCGCCGGGACGCTCATACGCCCGGCCGGAGCGATCCCGCGGGCGTGAAACCATGGATGGGACGCGCGGCGAGGCCGTGAGGCACAGACGGCGGGCGGGCGGCGGTTGGAGCATCGAGGAAACGGGCGGACGAAAGGCGTAGGCAGGCGGCCTTTATCTTGCCAAACCATTCCTTGACGTCGACCGGTTCAAGCGCGGCCAGGATGCGCGCGCCGGCGTCGGCCCCATGACCGAGCGGCAGCAGCACGGCCTCGAAGAAGGCGAGGTCGCCAACTTCAGACGTGGCCGCCACGCCCGCCACGATGGGGTGGAAGCCGCTGTGGCAGGCGCGCAGCAGCGCCCGGAGTTCTGGCCGATCGTCCGGCGCAAAGAGAGCGGCGAAGGAACAGGCGCGCTGCTCGCAGGCGAACAGAACATTAAGACCGTGGCAGGAGACGCGCACCGGAAATGTTTCCCCCGCATCGACTTCAAGCATCATCGTAGTGTTGAGCAAATGCTTCAGCGTGGCCAGTTCGACATCGCTTCGATCCGGCGCGGCTCGCAGGCCACGCAGTCGGTTCCAGTATTCGAACAGCTCTTTCGTCCCGCGCCGCCGCATGCCCGCCCCCAAGTGACGTTACGCAAACGACCAAGACTAGGCGACTCAAACGGCATTTACACAACGTTACGCGGGCCGCTGACACAGAGGCTAACAGTGACAGCTTGGATGTTACATAGCGGCGATGGGTCCCGACGGCGGGCGCCGCGGCGCAAATGCCGAAAGACATGCCCCCGTCGAGATCAAAAACTCACATGCGCGTCGCGGCGCCGTTCTTTTCGAAGAACGCCTTCATGCGATCGTAGCGTTCAGGGAAGCGCGCGGAAAATTTCTCGAACCGTTCGGGCGCGAAAGCATCCGCGAGGCTCATTTTCATGAACTGTTCGGGCGCGTAGATTGGCAGGTCAAAGGTTTGCGCCAGTTCGCGCGAGCGCGTGTCATAGTCGAACAAAGCCGAGGGCACGCCCACCGCCAGCGCCGGCAGCACCGCGTGGACGCGATAGCCGATGGCCGCGTCGAATTGCGGCGCATAAAAATCATAGTCGCTCGGGCGCGCATAATAATAAAGCTTGCTTTCATAGAGCCGCTTCAGCGTCGGGCCCGTGACATGGTCGAACCAGCCTTCCGCCGTCAATTTCGCCAAAGCCCAGTCCTTCAGCTGCGGCGCGCGATAAAAAAACGCCTTTTCCTCGGGCTCGCCATGGCAGGAGAGATGCAGATCGGAGACGAGATCGAGCCGCGCGATCACCTGCTTTTGGGTCTCGACGAATTGCGCGGGATCGAGCGCGTAATTCTTGTCCACCTCCCGCCGCACGCTGAAGGTGACGCGCTTCGGCCCGCCTTCGACATGGCGCAGTTTCAAGCCCCGGTTGCGGTCGCGAAAAAGGGTCGGACAGCCCACGACCTCGACATTTTTGACCCCGTTGCGCTGAAGAGTTTCCGCCGAAAAAGCGCCGCGCACGCCGATCGAGTGACAATGGTCGCTGATGATCTTCCACACGCGAAGACCCTGGGGCGACAGATCGATGGGACGTTCGGTCTCGGCCTGGGCGCCGACGCCGCAGGCGACGACTGGCAGATCAAGCGCTTCGAGCCAGTCGGCAAACGGGCCCCATTCCATGGTCTCGTGCAGATAATTGGAGCCGCGCAGCACGATCGTGCTCTTGGCCTCCTTGAGCATGGCGACGACTTTTTCATCCACGGGCTGGTCGATGTTGAGGTCATAGGCGCCCGAACGCGCGCCGGCTAGGCGCAAGGTCGATTCGTAGACACACACGTCGCCCGTGTTGAAATATTGCGAGACCATTTTCGGCAAAGGTTTTTCAAACCAATTGACGAGATCCTGGCCAACCCGGACGCCCGCATACTTTACGTAGGTAACATGCATGTCTTCAATCCTTTGCGCCTGTTAATAAATTTCTATCATCGCGAGGGATCGCCGCAAGTTAAGCCTCATTCTTATGCTCACGAGGCCTTAATTTAATTCGTGGTCATGTAATGTAAAAATGAATACATATTCGATGCTGAGGAGTTCGGGTGAAAAATCCCTGGAAAATATGGCCTGGCCTGCTCCTGACCTGCGCCCTGGCGTCTCCCGCCGCCGCATTCGAGGGGCCGGCGCCCGCTGCGGCCGATGACGCGACCATCGACGTGCGCTGCACGGGAGAGGACGATTCCGCGGCGATCAACGCCGCGATCGACGCCATTCGTCAGCGGCCGGCATCCTCACGCTATGCCTGGCCGGTCGGCCATGTCGGAACAGTGCGGCTGGCCAGCCGGCGTTGCGTGATCCGCAACACCCTCAACCTGACCCATCTCTACGGATCGGGATTTGTCGGCGCGTTCTGGGGAAGCGAAATTCTCTGCCGCACCGGGTCCAAACCCTGCATCGACGCCACGGGATCGGGGCAGTTCAGCCTGCTCGGCCTCAACCTGTCAGGCGATTGCGAGACCGACACGCCCGCCATCGGTCTCGTGCTCGCGCGCAAGACCGAGAGTCTTTCAGCCGGCGCCGACCACGTTCATCTCGACCATCCGACGCTCGCTGGCTGTTTCGGCCTGACCGCCTTCTACAACCGGTCCTCGGAAACCACCCATATTGTCGCGGGCGGGTTTTACAATTATCGCGACGGCGCCTATGCGGCGATCTGGGACGGTTCGAATTTTTTCGGCTTCCAAAGCGCATTCTACCCCGAACGCTATACGCCGGGAAAATTCTCATCCTTCAATGAAAACACCTGCGACACCTGCATCTTCGAAACCTTTGGGCGCGGCGCGACGCCGTTGTGGATCGGCGGCGCGGTGCGCCACAAGTTCATCAATGGCTATGCGCTTGCCGAACATGCCGAGGGCGCCCCGGGCCTCATCCTGTCCTTCGCCAATGCCGCGCCGAACGATTTTCTCGACCTCGACATTCACTTCGAGAACACCAGCCTCGGCAGCCTGATTTCGATCGTCGGCGCGGAACACCCGACCCTGCGCAGCCTGCGCATCAACGAACCCATCGCCTTCGCCTCTGGCGCGATTTTTCGCCGCGACGGGGCGGTGAAAACGGTGCGCATCGAGGACGCGAATTTTCGTGTCGGACATTTCAACGCAGCCGGCGCCAGCCTGTTCGACGAACCGCGCGCCTTTGCCGTGTCCGGGTCGATCTACTGCCACGAAGCGCAATGCCAGGCGCCGGAAAATTTTTCCGGCGCGTTGTGCATCGGCGGCGCCTGCTCGCAAAAGTAAGCGCCGCCTTCGCCCTGGCGCCGGTCAGGCGACCTTGGCGGCGACGAGGCCGTTCTGCTGGGCGCGCGCGGCCAGGGCGACGCGGATGTGAACGGGAACCTGGCGCGGAGACTTGGCTCTCGCATACGGCATTTCGTCCATATCCTTGCCGAACGGATGCAGCGCCTGGCGCTCGTCCCAATTGTCAAAGGCGAGCCGCTGGGGATGGTCGATAAAAGTTTCCGCCGGCGTGTTCTCCGCGAGGATCAAAGCGTGATCGTCGAGTTCGATATGGTAATAAGTGAACACGCGCGGGACCACGGTCTGGCGGACGATGGACGCGCCATTCACCAGCGCGCCCGCGTGAACCAGAACGCCGTCGACGAGCACCGCATGATCGGGCGAAAGCACCAGATCGCGTGATGGAACGTTTTCACCGAGCGCGCCCGCCTTGATGCGGATCGGCCAGACTTTTTCCGGGTCGGAGAACACGGTCGAAATCGTCTGGCGGCCGAGCCAGCTGATCGGCGCCGCGACGCCGTCCGCGGTCGTCACGAGATCGCCGGCCTTCAACGTCTCCACAGGTTTTTCCCCGTCCGGGGTGCGGATCATCGTGCCGCGATAGAAGCAGATGGCGCTGACGGTGATCGTGTCGACGCCGCCATTTTCCTGAAGCGAGAATTTCATGCCCTTGTAGTCGCCGTCGAGCTGGATTTGTTCGAGCACCGAGCCATCGGCCCCTGTCACGGTCAGCACGTCCGTCCTGGCGTTGAAATGCACCTTGTCGCCGGCATGACCGGAACTCGCGACCATGATCTTGTCGTCGCCGTCAAAATTTTCGACCGTCGCCTGGAATTTCGTCACTTCGCCGGAACCGCCGGCGCCCTCGCCGGTGAGGTCGAGCACGCCGGCGCCGGCGAAATCGATCACGGTGTTGCTGACGCCATCCAGCATGGTTTCGGCCCCGCCGACCGCGCCGTCGAGCTTCAGCGTGGCGCCGTCGTCGATGCGCATGATGAGACCTTCGTTGCCGGCGTCCACGGCGCCCTTGATCTCCAGCGTGCCGCCCTGCGCGACGATCAGACCGTCGCCATCCGCGGCGCCGTCGATCACGCCATGGCCGGAGATTTCGCCGTCGACGTCGACCTCCTGCGTCGTCAGCACGCCGCCATTGAGCGACAATTCCGCGCGATCCGCCACAGTGACGGACTTTGCCACCGCCGGCGCCGACGCCGGGTCGTCCACGACAATATGTTTCCCGCCGGTGATAACGGCGTCGTCGTCCGCGGTCGGCGCGCCGTTCGCCCAGTTCGACCCTTTGTCCCAATTGCCGGAATGTTTGCTGGTGTCGGTGGCCATGTGACGACTCCCTCCTCATCGATCCAGGATCGCCCCGACGCTTTTGCGCACGCAAACCTGGAACAACTCCTCGTTGTGAGGACAGCAGGCCGCAGGTCGCAAGACGGCACAAGCGCCGGCGCCAAAACGGCGACGGAATCGATTGGTTTTGAGACTCTTTCGCGATGGTTGAGACAGAAATTGCGTTTATGAGATTCTGCGCCACAACCTGGAGACGCAGTCTTGCCGCCGCAAAACCTCTCGCGCCCCGCGACCAACCACAGGCCCGCGCGATCCACGATCGAGGGCAACGGCGTCTTCGCCGGCCTGTTCGCAGCGTTTTCGACGCCGGACGCGCTCGCGCAATCCGGCGTCGCGACACAGATTTTGGCGACGCGACATTTCGTCCTGAGCCGCAGCCGCGCCAATGGTCTACGGCTCTGCCGCGACATCCAGGGATTGCGCGACGGTCTCGATCTGTTCGCGCTGGTGCTGCGCCGCGCCGATGCGGAGGGCGCGCCCTCTGCATCGGGCGATCGTGTCGAAATCCACGATCTCGCGCAGCCCTTCGTTCTGGACTCGCTCGACGAGGCGAAAGAATTTTTGGCGTTATGGATTCCGCGGTCGCGCGTTCTGCGCGGCTTCTCGAACGAACTGGCGCTGCATGGCCTGTCGCTGGCGCGCGATCTTCCGGCGGCGGATATTTTGGCGAGCGCGCTCGAATGTTTCGCGCGTCGCGCCGAGGCCATGAACGTCGACGAATTCGACGCGGCGGCGACGGGCCTCGTCGATCTCGCGGCCAGCGCGATCAACCAGCGCCTGCGCGCGGAGCTTGGTCCCGCGCTCGGCTCGCCGGTCGCCTCCTTCGTCGCGATCCGCCGTTACATCGACCAGAACATCGCTTCGCCCAGCCTCAGCGCGGAAAAATTATCGACCCTGTTCGGCCTGTCGCGCGCGTCGCTCTACCGGCTGTTCGAGCCGGTGGGCGGCGTCGGAACCTACATCCGCAATGCAAGGCTGTCGCGCGCCCACCAGGAAATTGTCGCGCCGCAAAACGCCGACTGCCGCGCCGGCCATATCGCCATGCGCCTGGGATTTCCCAGCCCGGCCGCGTTCAATCGCCTGTTCAAGGAGACCTATGGCGTGACGCCCAAAGCGGCGCGTGAACGCGCGCTGGCGCCCGTGGCCGACCAACACGCGCTTGTCGCGCCGGCGGGCGGCGCCGGCCTGTCGCATTTTTTGGGATTGCTGCAGAAGTAGAGGCGCCCGCCGCTCATACCTCTAAAGCCGGAGCGCTGTTCGCTGGCGCTCCTTCTCCCCTTGCGGGAGAAGGTGGCCGCGCAGCGGCCGGATGAGGGGTTCGTCCGCCTTCGCTTCACCCTGCGCGACGCGGCGACGCGCCGAAGGCCGTTCGGCTCCAATGCCGCTCAGTGCGCTTGTAGGACGCGGCGCAGTGCATGGCGGCGAAGGCGAGCGCTTCGTGGCGGTCGAGCACGCGAATGCGCGACAGCTGTTCCAGACCGCCCTCCTCCGCGAGCGCCTGTCCAAGCATGCGCGTCATCAAGCCGGGTCCGGTCGCCAGCCACAAAATTTCGGTCTTGCCTTGGTTGACCGCTCTCACCGCCTCGTCGAAGGCGGCGCCGATCACGAGGTTTTTCGGCGCGCAGGCGATAAAATTATTGCCGACCGAACCGATGTCTTCCTGGTAGAGCACGAGTTCTGCGCCGTCGTTCAACAAAGGCGTCAGGTCGGCCTGGCAGCGATCGTCGCAATCGGCGTAAATCCCGCCGTTCTCAAACAGCCAGCCGAGCCGGAAAATATCCGCCTTCATCGCCGGCTCGGCGGCGCGGTCGAAGGCGCGCAAGGGCGCGGCGCCGATCTCGCGCAGAAAGGCGCGTGCTTCGCCTTCATTCACGCGACGATGCGCGAGGCCAGGATTTTTCGCGCGCCAAGATCCGACATAGGTTTCGAGATCGGCGGGGAGTTCGTCGCTGTCCCAAAACTGCGTCAGCGCGAACGGAATGCGCGCCGATCCCGCGTTCATGGGGTCGCGACGAAACGCGCCGGACTGGCGCAGGGCGATGAGCAGCGCGATGGCGCCCGGCGTATAGTCGGGAAAATCGCCGACGACTTTTCGCAAAGCGTCGATCCGTTCCTCGCCCTGAATTGCCAGCGCCTCGCGGGTGCGCGCGCAGGCGTGACGGTCGAGACGGAACTCGTCGAACAATTGTCCGTAATGCGTCTGAGAGGGCGAAGCCGAAACGCCCTTGATGCGGTTGATCCCGCGGTTGAGCCGGGCGAGTTCGCGCAAATGGTCGCCGGCTTTTTCCAGATCGAAGCGCAGCAAATCGGTATGGATGAGACGATCGAGAATCCAGCCGTCGTCCGGCGCGGCGGCGCGCGCGGCGGAGATTTTTTCGCTGGCCGCGTCGAGCCGCCATTGCGCGAGATCGGACATGCCATCGGCGAAGAGCATTCCGGGCCCCGACACATCCGTCTCCTGAAAACGTCCCAACTCCGCATCGAGCAGGGCCGCCTTGAGCCGCAGTCGTGCATGGCGAGGAAACGCCTTTCGCCCGGCCTCGGCCGCCTCTGTCGCCGCGCCAAGATCGCCGACAGTCTTGAACAGGTCGATGCGTGCGACAAAATAATCGGCGCTCTCGCCGCGCGCGTCCCGAAACGCGTCAAGCTCGGCAAGCGCCGCGTCGAACGCCCCGAGCGCGAGCTGCAGCTTGACCTTTTCCAGAGCGATCCAATTACGCGCCGGATCTTTCTCCAAGGCTTTTTCGTAAAGCGCCAAAGCCTGAGGCAGGTCGTCGCTCAATTCCGCGCGACGCGCCCGCGCCTCCAGCACCGCAACATGATCCGGCGCAAGCGCGAGGGCGCGCGTAAACCAATGGTTCGCCCGCGCCGCGTCCCCCTGGCGCAGCAGAAGATTAGCCATGTCGAGATGGGCGGCAACATCGTCCGGCCAGCGCGCAAGCAGCTCCGCGCAAAAATGCGCCGCGCCGGGAAAATCCCGATCTGCGACGGCGAGGCGCGCCAGCAGGCGCAGCGGTTCGGGATCGTCGGGACGGCGCGCCGCCCAGGCGCGCAAGGCGTCGCGCGCTTTGGCCCGCGCCTCGTCCGCGCAATGCAGCGCCGCGAGTTCGCCATAGGCGTGCGGACGCTCGGGCGCCAATTCAATGGCCGCAAGATATTGCATAGCGGCCGCCGCGACATCATCTCGCGCGCGAAAAATATTGCCGAGGCCGACGAGCGGCCAATAGCGATCCCCAGCGCCATCCGCGAGTTTTTTGTACGCCGCCTCGGCTGCATCGAGATGATTTTCGGCAAGCCACACGCCCGCCTGCGCGAGTTGCAAACCTCGGTCGTCCGGCGCTTTTTGCAAGGCGGCGGCTAAAACATCCGCCGCCGCGCCTTCGCGCCCGCGCATTTTTAGCAGATAAAACAGGTCCAGCGCCGCGGCGGTGGCGGAAGCGCCGTCGCCCTCGACCAATGCCGTCAAAAGCCTCTGCGCCTCTTCAAAACGCTTGTCCCTGACGCATTGCTGCGCCTGGTCCAGCAAGAGCCAGGGATCGCCGGGACGGCGCGCCAGTCCCTCGCTGAGAATGCGTCGCGCCTTCGCCTCGTCGCCCTGTCCGCGCTCCAGCGCCGCGAGGCTGCGCAAGGCAGGGACAAAGCCGGGGTCCGCCCCGAGCATGTATTCGTAGTGTCGGCGCGCAGCCGAAATTTCCCCCGCGCCGCGCGCCTGTTCGGCGGCTCGAAAGCGGGCCCAGAGATCGACCGGTTCCGTTTGTCGCCGCGCCTGATCCAGCACGCCCGCAAGCGTTGCGGCCATCTCGTCATCGCCGAGGCGACGCAGGGCGTCGATATGGCCTTCCGCACGCGCCCACTCCCGGGCCTTCACCGCCGCGGTCACGCAATCGCGCGTGTTGGCGATGTTTTGCGGATCGCTTTCCGCGGCCTTCTCGAACCATCCCAAGCTCGCGCCAAAATCGCCGGTGTGCCCGCAGGTCTGCGCGAGGCCGCGCAGCGCCGCCACGAAATGCGGGTCCGCCTCCACCAGCTCCGAAAACAGCTGCGCGGCATCCTCGAACCTGCGCAATTGCATCAGCGCGACGCCGAGGCTGTGGCGCGTCCATCGGTCGCCTGGAACGAGCGCGTCGAGCGTGCGCCAAAGGGCTTCGGCGCGCACGCCATCGCCGGCCGCCGTCGCCTGGCGCGCCAGACCGCGCAGCGCCTTGACGCCAATATCGTTGCGCGCCCAGAAGGCCAAGAAGGCCGTCTGCGCCGCATCGGCTTCGCCAGCGTCGAGATGGCGCCAGGCGGCCTCGCAGGCGCCGGACATTTCCTCAAAAGTCCCGAAGGCGCTGGACATGACGTCTCCTCAATAGGCGGAGAAAATTTTCAAGGGCATGGGTTTGTTGACTTCGATGCGCGCGTTCACGCCGAGGTCGACGAACAGAAGACGGTCCGGTCCGAGTCGATATTCGATGGCGCCCTCAAAACCGCCGCTGCGGCGCCGATCGTTCTGCGACCCCTCGACGATGGCGATCGAAACCGGCGCCGCGCTCCACAAAGCGACGATCGACAGCGGCTCGCCGCCGTCCGCCAACACGGCCATGCCGATCTCGTCGAAGCAAGCCGCAGACAAATCGGTCTCGACCAATTCGGCCTCGCGCAACAGAAGCAGTTCCAAAAAGTGCTGCGCGCTTTTCAGCGGGTCTTCCACCAAAACCTCAGCGCCATTCGATTTCGGCTGAACCAGCGAATGGTCGAAGGCGCCGAGCTGCTGCACATATTTGAGAAACGCCGCTTCGGCGGGCGACAGCATGCCGCGCACGCGCATCCATTCAAGACGCGCAAGCGCCGCCGCCGGCGCCTGGAACAGATCGGATCGTCCCTTGGTGGCGCTGCTCTGCAGCAGCGAAAAATCGCTGCTTTCGAGCTTGACGATCACGCGCGGCAAATCGCTGGGGTCGGCGACGGCGATGGGAAAGCTGAACCCCAGTCTGCCGTCGGCGAGGCCGGCGGCCTTCAGATCGTCGCGGACGATGCCGATGCGGCCGGAGCCGACGCATTGATCGTCGACAAAGGCTAGCACCGTGCGATCAAAAACCTCGCCGAAATCAGAATAGAGCCATCCGTCGATCCTTTCGTCGTTCACGAGTTCAATCGCGCCGCGCAGCATTCCCAGTCTCCAAAATTTTCCGAGCGCAAATCAGGCGTGAGGCGCCGGCTCGCGTTTCGCCATGACCGGCGGCGCCTGCCACCGACCCGAAAAGGCCGCGAGATAGCGGCGCGCCATTTCCAAGCCGTCGAACGGTTTTGGAAGCCCGTCCACCAGGGAGAAATAGGTCTCCTCGCAGGCCGCCTCGATCATGCAGCGCGCGAGATCGGCGCCGTCGCCGACGCGAAAATGTTTTCCGCTCACGCCATCCACGACCTTTTCGGCCATGCCGCCGATGCCGCTGCACAGCACCGGGCAGCCCACGGCAAAAGCCTCCTGGATCACCACCGGCGAGTTCTCCCACCAGCGGCTCGGCGTCAGCACATAATCGCAATCCGCCATCAGGCGCGCGACATTGGTGTTGTCATAGGGTCCCAGATATTCGACCAGACCGCTGGAGCAGGCGTCCTTGAAGCGTGTGACGAACTGCTCGCTCTGGCCGATGATGTTGCCGTGCACGCGGATTTTTATGTTGGGAACCTTGCTCTTGTGCAGTTTTTCCGCCGCATCGAGGATGACATCCACCCCCTTGAACGGGTTGATCTGGCCGAAGAATCCAAAGGTCCAGGCGCCGCGCGCATCGGCATTGTGGCGCGACGAACAGGTCGGCAGTTCGGCGAGGCCATTTTCAATCACCGAGAATTTTTCGCGCTCCAATCCCCACGCACAAAAGCGCTCGGCCAGGAACTGGCTCGGGGAGATCAGCACGTCGAAGCCGCGCAATGTTTCGAGAAACAGCTTTTTGCGGAAGATGAAATCGTGCCGCGTCATCGACGGGAAGCAGGCGGCGCAGGACGCGCTCGACTCCTGCGCGCACAGACGCTGCCCGACCGGCGTCACCATTTGTCCGTGGTTGTAGCAGATCGCCAGGAACTCGTGGAGGGTGAAGGCGAGTTTCAGACCGGGCAAGGCGCGGATGCGGCGCAGCGCGCCGAGGCCGAGATTGGTGAAGTGATGGAAATTGACCAATTGCACGCGGCGAGCGCGCAAAATGGCTTCAAGCTCCTCGCCGACGCGCGCGGCGCCGAGTTGAAAAAAATGCTCGAACATGTCGCCGCGCACGAAGACCGCATATTCGTTCTCCGAGGCCAGCGCCAGTTTTGCGCGCGAGTCCTCAGCGCAGGCCGCGATGAAAATCGCGTCCACGCCCGCCGTTCGCAAACCCTTGTAGAGCGTGTAGGCGGCGATCTCCGCGCCGCCCTTGCTCACGCTGGGATGGGAATGCGAGACAATGGCGATGCGCGGCGCTTCGGCCAGGACTTCCGTTTTCCTCATGATTGCGCTCCCAAGGCCAGCACGCGATTGACATGTTCGATCAGCCGCGGCGGCGGCGCCGTCCGGCGTAAAACTTCGGCGCCCGCCGCGATCCTGCGCGCCTCTGGGAACACCTCGGCATCGACCGCGCTGCGCAGCGGCAGGCGGCGATTTTGATCGCGCAAGAAACGGCGCCACGCCTGTGAGGACCATGAGAAGGCGGCGGAGCCAATCCGCGCCGGCAGCCAGGGCTGGTCCGGGTCCGAGGCGTCAAAAAAGGTCAGGTCGTCGCCGGCGCCGACAAGACGGTCAAGCGCGGCCCAGCCGGCGTCCGCCAGCGCCACATCGGGCCCGACGAAAACGAAGCGGCGCGCGTCCACCAGCGACAGCGCGGCGTCCAGGCTCCATAGCGCGCAATCGACGTCGGCGACGAAGACAAGGCTCGCCGCCCCGGCGAAATTCTCGGCAAATTCTGCAAACAGCTCGCCGATCTCGCCATGACGAGAAGACTCCGGCGCGACGATCACCACGCCGACGCCCTGCGCGCGGCACCCGGCGAGACGCGCGCGCAAATGTTCGAACAGGAGGAATTGCAGGCGGCGCTCCGAGGGCGCGCAGAAGATCAGCGCGTGGGCGCAGGGGGTGACGATGTCGCCCATGACCCGCCCGTAATCGCGCGCGCAGGTCTCATGCACGGCGAGCGCCAGCGGCTTGAAGAAAGCTTCGCGTTCGAGCACGGGATAGAAATCGCGCAAGCCCGCGAGATCGGCGGGGGAGAGACGGACGATCTGCACATCGTCCAGCCGGTGATGCGTCGAGGCGCTGTTCTCGTAAGTCAGCCGCAAGGTCGCGGCGCAAAAGTCCGCATCGCGCAGATCGCCGCGAAACACAATGGTGAAGCCCGCGCGCTCGATGGCGGCGCCCATGCGGGGAAATCCAGCGGTCAGGTCCGGGCGCGGCGCGAAATGCAGCGACGACGGCGCGGCCTCCAAGACTTCCTCGCCGAGTTTTAACGCCATGCCCGTGACGCGGTGCGACGGGCTGACGACCCAGCCCTTCATGAACACGCCAAAGCCCTCGATAAACTGGGCGGCGTCGACAGCGAGCTTGATCTTTTTCGACGCCGGGGTTTCGAGCGCCCAGCCGTCGGTCTCGGCGGCGATGGCGAGCATGGCGCGGGCGAGCGCGCGACTATACGGCTCGTCCTGGGAGCGCAAATGACCGAACACTTCGCCGGGCGTGGTCACGCGCAAAGGCCGCAACGCGCGCAGCACATTTTCTCCGTTTTCGCCGAACGCCACCAGGGCGTCGGAGGACGCCGACGGACGCCAGTCGGTGAGCAGCGCGCCGACGATGCCGACCGCGGGCTCGGCGAGGTCGGCGCGCCGAAAATAGGCGCAGCGCAGACCCGCAGCATATTTGCGCCGGTCGAGCACGACGGCTGGAAATTCGGCCGCGCCGCGGCTCGAGGTCCAGCCGAGGAACCACAGAACGTTCCCCGCGCCGAAGGCGATGGCTTCGATCACGCCATCGGCGTCGGCCGCGGTCTTGCGCGGCGGCTGGAACAGCATGTCGCCAGCGCCTTGGCGCGCGATCTCCAACGATTCGAGCAGCGCCTGCCCCTCGCTGCGCTTGAGCCAGGCCTCGCGCGCCTCAAGCAGCGCGCCCAGAGTCGGCAGCCCGTCATGGGACGGAAGAGTCCAGCCCTGACCGGCGATGCGCACCGAAAACTCCTTGGCGGCGAAAACCGGCCTGTTGAGCAGGAAGGCGTCGAAGACGGAGGCGTCGAAGCAGAAGCCGAAACGGCCCTGTATGCCGATGGCCTCGCAGACGTCCCGGCGCGCATGGGCGGCGCGCGCACTCGCGACCGCCGCGCCATTGACCACGAGTTCGACCTCGCATTCGGCGGCGGCGTCGGCAATGTCGACGCACCAGCCGGTCAAGCCGGATTGCGGATCGAACGCGTCCACCGCGCCGAACATGCCCGCGCCATCTCTTTCGCTGGGCGCAAGCTTGAAATTCATTCCCATCGGCCGTCAGCTCCTTCGAAAAACATGGATCAAGCCTTGGCCGCGCCCGCCGGGGCGACGCCCCGCTCCACGGATTGCGCGACCAGCGCGCGGCCTCGTGAAAAATCCTGCGGCGCGCCCTGGCCCTTCATCAGCATGACGCCGAGATTGTAGCGCGCGAGATCGTTGCCCTGTTCGGCGGCGCGCTCGTACCAGCGCACGGCTTCCTCGAAATCGACCGGCGCGCCCGCCCCCGTGCAATGGATGACGCCGAGGCGGAATTGCGCGGCGGAATGGCCCTGCTCGCCGGCGCGCCGCAGCATCTCGACGCCGGCCGCCAGTTTTTCGGCATCGTCCTTCCGCTCGAGCAAGGACAGGGCGACCAGATATTGCGCCTCGCGCTCGCCCATTTCCGCCGCCTTCCCATAGGCCTCGGCCGCCTTGTGCGGCGCTGCTTCGCCACCGTAGCGGCCTGAATGAAGATGGCCGAGCAGCAGCAGCGCTTCGCGTCCGCCGGCCTCGCCCGCCTCGGCGAGCCATTTTTCCGCCGCCGCCAGATCGATCGCGCAACCCTCGCCGATGAGTTGTCGCGCGCCCAGTCGCATGCGCGCGGCGACGTCGCCACTCTCGGCCGCGCGCAAAAGCCATTCCAAGGCCTTGGCGGGATCGCCGTCGCGTTCACAGGCCTCCGACGCCTTCAAAAACGCCGGAAGCAGGCCGCGCTCCGCCGCGAAGACATACCAGCGCGACGCCTGCTCCATGTCGCGCGCCACGCCCTGCCCCGTCGCATGGAGCGCGGCGAGATTGTAGGCGGCCGTCGCGTGCCCCTGCTCCGCAGCGGCGCGGAACCAGCGCGCGGCCTCGGGAAGATTGACGCCGCCCGCGGCGCCCGAGCACAGCATTTCCGCGATCATATATTGCGCGCGCGCGTCGCCCATTTCCGCCGCGCGACGATGCCAGTTGGCGGCTTCGCGCAAGTCCGGTTCGACCTCGCCGCCCGCGCTGTAGAACGCGGCGAGGCGGACCACCGCCGGATAACATCCGGCCTTGGCGGCGCGCCTGAGATAGGTTTCCGCGCGATCCAGATTCTTTGCGAGGCCTTCACCGGAAATGTGCATCTCCGCCGCCGCCAGCAGCGCATGCGGATCGTTCTGTTCCGCCGCCTTCGCATACCAGGCGCCGGCCGCAGCCAAGTCGACGCCGCGGCCCTGTCCCTGATGGAACACGGTGGCGAGCGCCAGTTGCGCGCGGGAGTGCCCGGCCTGCGCGGCCTTTTCATAGAAATCGGCGCCGCGCTCCGCATTGCGCTCGACGCCGACGCCGTTGAAATGCATGTCGCCGAGACCGAATTGCGCATTGCGGTCGCCGCGCTCCGCCGCCCATTCGTACCATTGGCGCGCCGCATCGAGATCGCGCGGCGCCTTTACGCCCTCGAAGAAGACGGCGCCGAGAATGACCCCAGCCTCGACCTCGCCTTGCTCCGCTGCAGAAGCCAGAAGCGCGACGGCCTCTTGGCAGTCCGCATCGATCTGCGCGCCGCCGGGAAACAGCAGCGCGCGATTGTCGTCCGCGCCTTCAGTCGCGCGAAAAAACTCACCAGCGTTGCGGCCGCCGTGAAGCAGGATGCGCGCAAGGCGCAATTGCGCGCCGGCATGACCGCGTTCGGCGCCGCGCCTGTGCCATTTCGCGGCCTCGACGACATCGCGCAACACGCCCCGCCCCTCCTCGAACAGCTTTCCGACGAGATAATCGGCGCGGGCTTCGCCAGCCTCGCTCGCCTTTCTCCACAGGCGAAACGCCTCAAAGAAATTTCCCTCGGCATAAGCCTCTTCGCCCCGTTCGAGCGGCGAGCGGAACAAGCGGGCGATCCCCTGCAAAAGAACTTTGGTCATGGCTCTCTCATCGCTCCACTGAAACCGCTCACCAGGCCGTCGATGATGTAAGAGCCGAGTGGGCGCTTGCCGACATTGATGTCCGCGACCAGGGTCATGCCGGGGATCAGGCGGAAGCCGGCGGGCACATTGATCAAACCAACCTTGGTCACGGCGATGCTGACGCGATAATAGGGTTCGACCGGCTGGCCCGTGTCCTCGTTGGTGACGAAGGCGTTTTCGCTGATCCATTTGACCTCGCCTTCGGCGAGGCCGTGCTCGGCGAAATTGAAGGCGTCGATCTTCAGATAGGCGGGATCGCCCGGACGGATAAAACCGACGTCGCGCGCGGCGACATGGATTTCCGCCGCCACCGGCGACGACAGCGGCATGGCGGTGATGAATTGCTCGCCCTCTCGCATCACCGAGCCGCGCGAAGTCTTGGCGATGGTGAGGATGATCGAATCCTGCTCCGCCACGAGACGGACGAGGTCGCGATGCCGGTGCGCCTTTTCCAGTTGCGCAGCGGCCTGGTCCAGAGAATTTTGCGCCTGCACCATTTCCTTGCGCAGGTCGCCCGACCAGGAGCGCATAAAGGCCTCGCGATCCGCCTGCAGGGACGACAATTGATGGCGCGCCTCGCTGATGCTGTTCGCCTGTCCCTGAAGGGTGCGCTCCGCTTCCAGCCGCGCGTCGGTCGAGGTCCACTGGTTGAGCAGCGAGCCCGCGCCCTTTTCCACCAGGGCGACGCGCATGTTCTCGACTTTTTTCGCGATATCGGCGCGCGCCCGCAGACTGCCGACGTCGGATTCCAGCTTGGCCAGCGTCGCCTCGGTCTGCTTGAATTTCTGGTCGTAGGAATTGAGCTGCGCCTGATATTGCGCGCGCCGCTCGTCGAACAGATCGGATTGCAGCTTGTTGTAATGAAGCTGGTTCGCATTATCGGTCGGCGGAAATTTTAAAGCCCCGCCGTCCAGTTCCGCCTGTTCGCGAAAAATCTGCGCCCGCAGGCTCGCCACCTGCCGCTCGAGCTGGCCGACATCGGCGTCGGCAAAGGTCGGATCGAAGGTGGCGAGCACGTCGCCTTTATGGACGACGTCGCCTTCGCGCACGTCGATGCTGCGCACGATGGACGTGTCGAGCGCCTGATAAATGGTCGGCCGCGTCGAGGTGACGATTTTTCCCGACGTGCTGGCGATGACGCGGTCGATCTGCGTCACCGAACAGATCAAGGCGATGGTCGCCGCGGCGAAGGCGATGAAATGGATGGTGTGGCGCGCGCCGACCGGGTCCGGCGCCTCGCGCAGATTGCCGACTTCCGATTGGAAGCTGCGGACGGTCTTGAGCGTCTTGGCGTCAGACGGCATGAAGCGCCCTCCTCGGCTGCGAGGCGTTCGCCCCGGTGTGAACATGGTCGTTCTGCTGGCTCCACAGGCCGGAATAGACCTCGCAGCGCTCCAGCAATTCGCGATGCGTTCCCATGTCGAGGAACTTTCCGCGGTCGAGAACGAGGATGGCGTCGGAATGAACCAGCGACGACAGCCGGTGCGAGATCGCGATCACCGTGCGCCCCTGAGCGATTTTTTTGATGTTGGCGTTGACGATGGCCTCGCTGTCGGGATCGAGCGCGCTGGTGGCTTCGTCAAGGATGAGGATGCGCGGGTCCTGGATGAGCGCCCGGGCGATGGCGAGCCTTTGCCGCTGGCCGCCGGACAGGTTTGGGGAGCCTTCGTAGATGAAGGTGTCATAGCCGCGCGGCAGACGCTCGATGAATTCCTCGGCGCCCGCGAGCCGCGCCGCGCGCACCATTTCGTCATGGCTGGCGTTGGGCTTGGCGATGATGATGTTTTCGCGGATCGTGCCGGTGAACAGAAAATTCTCCTGCAAGACGATGCCGAGGCTGCGGCGCAGATGGCTGATGTCGTATTCGCGAACGTCGACGCCATCGATCTTGATCGAGCCCTCATATTCGCTGTGGAGACGCTGCAACAAACGCGTGATCGTGGATTTACCGGAGCCGGACCGTCCGACCACGCCCAGCGTCATGCCGGCGGCGACCTCGAACGAGATTTTTTGCAGCGCCGGATTGAGCGCGCCGGGATAGCGGAAGGTGAGTTCGCTGAACTGGATGTGGCCGTCCAGCTCCTTCTTCACCCCGCCATGTGTGATGGCTTCACGCGGCTGATTGACGAGATTGGCGACAATGCGGACGGCGGAGCGCGCCTCGTCATATTGATTGACCAGTTGCGCCATCTGCATCAACGGGCCGGCGACGCGCTGCGATAGCATCAGGAAAGCGAACAGCGCGGAGACGTAAACGGGATCATTGGTGGTGAGCGCGAGATAGGTCCCGACCGCATAGACGCCGGTGACGGCGAAACGCTCCAGCGGACGCACCACCGCCTGGATCACGGCGGAAACCATGCCCTCGCGCTGGCGCAATTGCGCGATCTGGCTGATCTGCACGTCCCAGGAACGCTGCTGCCGGTCTTCGAGCGCCAAAGATTTGACGGTTCTGATGCCTTGCAGGGTCTGGATCAGGAAGGCGCCGCGCTTGCCCTCGGCTTCGAGCACCGCCCAGGTGGCGCGGCGGTAGCTCGGCAGCATGAACAGCAGCCAGCCGGCGATCAGGGCGCAGATGGTGAGCACCAGAAAGGTCAGCAGCGGCGAGAACACGAACATCACGGGCAAGAAGAACAGCAGCATCATCGAATCGAGCATGGTGCCGAACATCTGTCCGGTCATGAACTGGCGGATGCGCCAGACCTCGTTCATGTCGCGCGAAATCATGCCGACCTGGCTGCGCTCGAAGAAATCGATGGGCAACCGCAAAACCTTGTCGAACATGTATTCGGAAATGCGGATGTCGACGCGGGTCGTCAGCACGAGCAGCAGATATGAGCGCAAGAAGGCGAGGCCCGCCTCGGTGAAGGTCAGCACCAGCATGACCAGGCAGAGCACGTTGAACGTGCTCATGGCGTGATAATAAATCACCTTGTCCGACAGCAGCCGCCAGAAGATGATCGGCGCCAGCGCCAGCAGGCCCAGCAGCAGCGCCGAGAGCGTGAGGTCGCGCACCAGCCTTTTTTCCCGCCACAACAAAGCGGCGATCAGGCGAATGGAGAACGGCTGTTCCTCGTCGACGATCTCGTAATGGCGCTTCACCAGCACGACCTCGCCGGTCCAGGCGTCCTCGAGGCGGTGGCGGTCGATCGGCATTTCCGCATCGGATGCGCCGGCGGGATCGCGCACGAAGGCGATGGGATGTTCGTTGTCCCGCAGGCCGGTGAGAACCAGGCAATTGCCGTTCTTCAGTTCGACGATGGCGGGAAGCGCCCGGCCGAGTTTTACCAGCCCCTCCCATGAAAGCTTCACCTTCTTGGCGCGCAGCCCGGCGCGCCGCGCGCAATGCAGCAGCATGTCCGCATCGACGCAGGGGCTTTCGAGCCCGTTGTCGTCGACGAGCTTTTCGATGCTCAGCGACACTTCCAGCTCTCGCGCGACCAAGACCAAAGCCGCGAGATTCGACGCTCCTGCCGCCATGCCTATGCGCTCCCTCGTCATCACATCGGGCGGGCGGCGCGCGCAAATTTTTATGATGCGCGCGCCAAACCCTGGTCAGAGCTTGAGATGCTGGCCGTTGGCGAAATCGATTTCGCTGACCTTGCTCATCTGCATGGATTGCCCGCCATAGGACACGGTGGTCACGCCGGTCTTGGCGTCGGTGTTGATGGCGACGTCGTTTCTGTTGAGATCGGCGAATTCGACGATGCTGGTTCCCCCCGTCGCGCTGCCCTTGATCACATCGCCGCCGAACGTGTCCGACGAGACGATGAAGGTGGTCTTGCTCAGCGGGCCGGAGCCGCCATACATGGTGTCGTGGCCATAACCGGAAATCAGCGTCGAATTGCCCGTGCCGCCATAGAGCTTGTCGTCGCCGCTGGTGGCCATCAGCGTGTCGTTGCCGGAGCCCGCCTTGAGGATCTGGTCGCCGCTGCCCGCGATCAGCAGCGCCGCGCCGCTGTGCGACGACGAGCCATAGAGCGCCTGGGCGCCGTCGCCGCCGACGAGCGTGTCATGGCCGGTGCCCGCATAAATGGAATCCGCGCCGGCGCCGCCGAACAAGAGATTGTCGCCGCCGGCGGCGACGAGCTTGGCCGCGCCGGTCGCCGAGGTCGACCCATAGACCGTGTCCGATCCGGAAGCGGAAATCGTGTCGAAGCCTTCGCCCGCCTGAACCTCGATGCCCTGGCCCGCTGCAAATTTCATGTTGTAAACGGTATGGTCGCTGGTCGAATCCGCCTGATCGATCTGCACGCCTTGCAGCGTCAGCGAACCGCCGGTCCCGATCGAAGCCAATTGCTGCTCAAAGCTGGCGAGCTGATCGTCCGACAGCGCGCCGAGCGAGGGATTGAGCGTATTGAGAATGGATTGGACGGCTGCGTCCGATACCGTTTGGGCCGTCGAAAGATCCAGAGCATATTGCGCCATAAACAACCTCCTGTTGTGTGATGTCCTCAGGGATCATCCCTGTCCTCTCAAACAGCGCGTTCTGCCGCGCGCATCGGTTTGAAGACCCGCAATCCTGTTCCGGGCTTCGTCATTTCGGGCCCCGGCGCGGGCCTCTCGCTCGCAGCGGCGTTTTCGATCGGCGCGACCTGCAAGCGCAGGCCGACCAGCGGATCGACGCCCGCATAACTGGAGAATTCCAGGCTCTCGCCGGAGTCGACGACCGCCGGCAGTCCGAGGAAAACCGCCTCGCCCTGAAGGCGGAAACGGCCGGAGCCGCCGGCGATGCGCACGCGCAGTCCGACGAGCGGCAGACTGCGGCCGCGCGTGCCCGCGAAAGCGCCGGCTTGGACCCAGTCGGACCATCGCCCGCCGGCGCCGGAAACCAGCGCCTGATATTCGAGTTTTTCGCCCGCGGGCGCGCTCCAGTGCAGCGTGACGCCCTCGATCACCGCAGGCGATCCGGGACCGCCGATCCAGGCGCCGCCAGCCGCGCCGACATCGCCTTTTCGCGCAACATGGCAGACGAAGCCGAAGCCCGCGGCGTTCCGTTCGGGGCGCAGATCCGGCGCGCGCTCCGCGGCGCCCTGGCCGGTTCCGCGCGCGACGACAATGCCCGAACGCGTCGGCCTCGCAGCGTCGCCGGCGGCGCTCGACACGGCCGGGGGGCGCCCGCGCCGCCCGGGACCATGGGGATCGGCTGAAGTGGGAGCCGCGACGTCGATGCGCGCCTGCGGCTCTATCGGCTCCTCTCGGCGCGCCGGTCCGATCGCGCCGTCGAGCGAAGGGGTCGCCGCTTCGATCATCTTGCCGAGCGGCTCGATCTTGATTTCGGCGCCGTCATCTTCGCCGGGCGCGCCGACGATGGTGAGCTGAACGCGGCCGCTGCGTTCCGCGACCACCAGCGCATAGGCGCCCGGCGCCGCAAGCACGCCGGATGTGGCGCCCGGCGCGAAGATCAGCGCCACGGAATTTTCGGAGGCCGGCGACGTGCGCAGGAACAAATGCGGCGGAACGGACGCCCCGGCGGCCACGTAGCGCAGCACAAAAATGCCGGGCGCGACGGGGATGGTGACGACGCGCTCTCCCCTGGTTTCCGACTGGCTCATGCATGTCCTCCCGAACTCGACGGCCAATCGTTAGCAACATGTAATGTTTTCGCCCAGACGCAAAAGTTAAAACTGTTTAACAGAACATACCATGACGCCACAATTTTCTACTCAAACATCTGACTACTTCATTTTGCGAATAAGAATCATAATTCGCGTTCACCAACAGCATAAAACCAAGCAGAACCGATCTTTTTTGATATTCCACTGACGCGCAGGCATAGCGGATAATAGGATTTATTGACGCAGGTAAGCCTCGATTCCCGCCAGAAAGGCGCAGTTATGTTTTGCGTTTCAACCAGTATCCGCATGTCTACAATGCGCCTCACGACGCGAAGCTCCGCAGCGTTTGAAAGCAACGAGCGAAATCACCGTAATATGATCCAAAGCTTGATGCTGAACTTCACTGTAATGACGTTGCGTAGCCATGACGCGTCGCGCAAGCCGAGGTCGCGCCGCGCCTTTGCCGCGAGCGCCTGAATTGCGCCCGGGAAACATCGGCTTAGCCATGGCGCCGGCGGGCGCTGAGCCCGAGGCCGCGCTCGTCGCGCTCCATTGCGGCGACGCACAATCCGCGCTCGCTTACGCCGACCGGTGGCGCCGTATCGGCGGCGCCTCCGTCGCCAGCCTGATGACGCGAAGCGAAGCCGCGCGCCTCGCCGGATTCGACGATCTCGCACAGGCCGATCTTGTCGCCGCGCTCGCGCGCGATCCGCTCAATCCGCTCGGCGCGCGCAAGGTATTGGAGCGGAATCTGCGCGACCTCGGTTCGGGCGCGGCGAAGGCGCTGTTGGCGCGCAGCGCGGACGAAGCTGCGGGTGCGCTCGCCCATCTCGCCGCTTGCGGCGCCGCCGGCGCCGCCGCGATCCGATATGTTCCGCCGGCAAAGATCGAGGGATGGGCGGCGTGGCGCGCGGACAGAACAGCGAGCGTTTCCATCTTCGGCGAGCGCGTGGAAACCTTCGCGCTTACGCCCGATCCCGCCGACCCGCGCGCGCGTTTTTTCGGCTGCGCCGCCGCCTTTTCCCTTGAAGCCACCGACCGCGAAAGCGTCCTCGCTCAGGTGTCCGCAGGCGATGCGGTTCTGGCCTCAGTCCGTCTGCCTTGGCGCGGCCGAGAGACGCGAGCGCAGGCGCCCTGCGGTCCCGGAACCGCGACCATCGTCATTCCCGTCTACGACGATCTCGACGCCACGCGCGCCTGTCTGGACTGCGTCGATGCGGTGCTGCACGCGACGGCCGACGTCCATGTTTTGATCCTCGACGACGCCTCGCCCACCCCCGCCCTTTCCGAATATTTGCGCCAGTTCTCGCGCCGCTCCATGACCCGTCTCGTGGTCAACCCTCGCAACCGCGGCTATGTCGGAACCGTCAACCGCGCGCTGTCGCTGATCCCCGACGGCGACGTTCTGCTGCTCAATGCCGACACGCTGGTCGCGCCCGATATTGTGACCCGTTTCCGTCGCATCGCACGCCGCGACCCGCGCATCGGCGCGATCAACCCGCTGAGCAACCACGGCGAATTCGTCAGTTTTCCCAAACCCTTCGTCGAGAACGCTTTTGACGAAGGGTGGACGCGCGTCCATGAAACCGCCGGCGCCGTCAATCGCGATATCGTCGTCGACACGCCCGCCAGCATCGGCTTCTGCCTGTATCTGACGCGCGCCTGCCTGAACGCCGTCGGCGCGCTCTGCGAGGAATATGACAACGGCTATCTCGAAGACGCCGATTTCGCCTTGCGCATCCGCGAAGCCGGATTTCGCAACGTCTGCGCGCCCTCGATTTTCACGCCGCATCTGGGATCGCGATCGTTTCGCGGCGAGAAACGTCAACTGGTCGCCCGCAACCATCGCGTGCTGAAGCGCCGCTTCCCCGCCCACGAAGCCGAATGCGACGCCTATATGTTGCTCGACCCGCTCGCCGCTGCGCGGGAAAAAATCGAGCGGGCGCTGATCGCCGATGCGCCGGGACGGCGCCTGTTGATCGGCCCGGCGCGCGCCCGCGCGATCCTCACGCTGCGCGCCCGCGTGCTTGTCGAACAGGGCGGAAAACCCGTGATCGGCCTCTGCTCGCATGACGGCGCCGGCTGGCGGTTGCGGCTCCAAGGTTTTGGCGGCGCGCCGCAAAAACTCGACATCGCCCTCGACGCCGACGCGGCTGTCGACCTGTTTGGCGCGCTGTCTCCGGAGACGATCGAGATCGCCGGAGAAGGCGAACTGGCGCCGGCTCTGCTTCGCACGCTGACAAAAATTCGCGCGCCGCTGCTGCGCCTTGTCGCGGAGATGCCGATGCGGACCAACGCGCTCGCCATGACCGGGGAAATCCCATTAGACGCGATGAGCCGCGCCGCCTGCGGGGACTTCCCGCTCAGCGTCGCAGCCTGCGTCGCGGAAGCAGGACCGGCGCTCGGGATCATTCTGCCGGAGGAGACCTCTCAAACCCTCTCCTTCCTGCTCGATCTCGCCAACACGCCCGCGGCCGGGCGAGCGATCGTCCTCGGGGGAACCTCGATCGACGCGCGGCTGATGGGACGCGGCCTGTTCGTCACCGGTCCGATCGGTGACGAACAGGAGCGCGTCGCGCGGCAATATGGCGTCGGCCGCTATCTGCTCCCCTATCGCAGCTCGCATTATTGGGCGCTCGAATCCTGGCGCCGGGTCCGTGCGCTGCCGGCCGCCTATTTCGACTGGTCCGGCGCGAATTTCCGCGAATGCGCCGAAGACCTTTCCCTGCATCCTTCATCCGACACGCCCAAAACCCTGCTCCAGATTGAGCAATGGCTGGAAACGAACCCGAGCGCGCCATGACCCTCGTCAGCGATTTTTTTCGGCGCGATGCGCGCGCCGTCTCCGGCTTCGCCTTTGACGCCGCGCAACCCGAACGGCGTTTCACCGTCGAACTGCTCGTCGACGGGTTGCACATCGGCGCTGCGCTGGCCGATCACGCCAGCGCGCCCGCGAAAGAGCGCGGTCTTGGCGACGGCTGTTGCGGCTTCACCTTCGTGGTCCCCGAAACCCTTCTCGCCCATGCCAAAATGGTCGAGGCGCGGCTCGCAAATATTGGCGCGCCGGTCGGCGCGCCGCTTCTGTTCGGCGGCGAAACTCCCGCACAAGCGGTTGCTCCGTCGTCACATGGTTTTGTCGAATGGAGCGGCGGCCTGCGCTTCACCGGCTGGGCGGATTCGAACGACGGGGCGCCGCCCGAAATTGCAATCCTGATCGACGGCGAACGCGTCGCCACCGCGCGCGCGGAAAACTGGCGGCACGTCGACCGTCCGCGCCCCCAGGCGAAATTCGGTTTTGATGTCACCCTCCCCGACCATCTGGCTGACGGGCGGGTTTGGACCGCCTCCTTCCTGGTGGGGCGCGGCATCGAGCTTGAGGGCAGTCCGGTGACTTTCGTGGCGCCGCCCGGCGGGCTCGAAGCGACGCTTGCCAAGCTGGACGCGCCGCCCGGCCAACGGCTCACCGCGCAGTTTTTCGACCGCCTGATGCCGGGCGCGCTGCCGTTCAGCCGCTACGCGGGAGCGCGCGAAAATTTTGCGCCCGCGGCGCCCGCGCCGAGCGAAATTTTTATCGGCGTGCTCGCGCTCGATGGCGAAGGCGTAGAGGCGACGCTGGAAAGTCTCGAAACGCAAACGCATCGCCGCTGGACCTGCGGCGTGCTGCCCTGCGCCGAAAGCGCGTTGACTTTTTCTCCACAGGACCTCGCCGATTTCCTCCGCGACCACGCTGGCGGAATCGCCTGGTTTCTGTTCGTCGCGCCCGGCGCCGCGCTTAACGCCGACGCGCTCG
Organism: Rhodoblastus acidophilus; assembly: GCF_025961575.1. Lineage (GTDB taxonomy): Bacteria > Pseudomonadota > Alphaproteobacteria > Rhizobiales > Beijerinckiaceae > Rhodoblastus > Rhodoblastus acidophilus_C. The sequence continues at coordinate 27,598 of NZ_JAOQNX010000007.1, forward strand.
CGCGCTTCGCCGCCGCCGCCGACGCGCATCCCGACGCCAGCCTCATCTATGCCGATTACGAGATCGGCGGCTGGCCGGTCGCCCTGCCCGCCTTCGACTATGAGCGCATGTTGGAGCAGGCCTATTTCGCTCCAATCTTCCTCATCCCGCGCGCCACGGTCGAATGCGCCGTCGCGCGCGCCAAAACTCTTTTTCGGCTCGCGAATCTGACCTTTGACGAGAAGGGCGCCGGCGAAAAAACCGTCCACCTGCCGGGGCCGGCGATGCGCATGGAGGGCCGCCTCGACGATTCCGGCCTGCTGGCGCAGGCGACATCCGCGCATCTGCGACAGAGGCGGATCGCGGCGAAAGTCGACCCGGTCGCAAGCGCATCGGCGCCGCGCTGCCGCGTTCAGCGTGAGGGCGGCGGCAAAGTGTCGATCCTCATTCCGACGCGCAACCGCCACGATCTCCTGCGCGCCTGCATCGACAGCATTTTGCCCGCGACCGCTGGGGTCCACGAGATCATCGTGATCGACAACGATTCCAGCGATCCGCAGACGTTTCGTGTTTTGGAGCAAGCCGCGCAAAAAGGCGTCGTGGTCGTGCGGGCGCCGGGGCCGTTCAATTTTTCCCACATCAACACTCTCGCCGCCGCCAAGGCCGAGGGCGACTTGCTTTGCTTCCTCAACAATGACGTCGTCGCCCGGGACGCGCATTGGCTGGAGGAAATGGCCTCGCGTCTCGCTGACGAGACCGTCGGCGTCGTCGGCGCGAAACTGCTGTGGCCGAGCGGCGTCGTCCAGCATGGCGGCGTCACGCTCGGGGTGAATTTTGGCTGCGCGCATGATTTTCGCGACCGCATCGACCGGGACCCCGGCTATTTCGGCGCGCTGGAAGTCGCCCGAGAAACCAGCGCGGTGACGGCGGCGTGCATGATGACGCGCAAAAACCTGTTTCTCGAGCTCGGCGGTTTTGACGCGCTGCGTTTCCCCATCAATTTCAATGATGTCGATTATTGCCTGCGTGTGCGCGAAAAGGGGTTGCGGGTGGTGTTCACGCCGCACGCGGTCCTCACCCATCACGAGTCGGCGTCGCGCGGAAAAGAGGACGCCACAAGCCGCTTTCGCCGCGAGCTTTGGATGCTCCGGCACAAGTGGAGCGAGGCTTTGGCCGCCGACCCGTTTTACAGCCCGCTGCTCGCGCTGTCGGACCCGTCCTATTCCGCCCTGGCCTGGCCGCCGCGATCGCTGGCGCCGCGCCGAAACCAGATCCAACCCGGCGTGCAGCCGCCGCCGGGCTATTAGAGGATGACGCTCATGGACAAGCCTGCTCCGCGCTTCGTGCTTCATGTCGGATGCGGCCCGCGCCGCAAATTGCATCCTGCGTTCCAGGGCGCCGGCTGGCGGGAAATCCGCCTCGACATCGACCCCCACGTCGAACCCGATGTCGTCGCCTCCATGGTCGACATGCGCGCGACGGTCGCCGATGGCGCCGTGGACGCGATCTGGTCGTCGCACAACATCGAGCATCTTTTCGCCCATGAGGCGCGGCAGGCGCTGGCTGAATTCCGCCGCGTGCTGCGCCCCGACGGTTTTGCCCTGATCACCTGTCCCGATGTCGTCGCCATCGCCCAGCTCATCGTCGAAGGCAAATTCGACCAGCCCGTCTACACCTCGCCGGCCGGCCCCATTTCGCCGCTCGACATGCTTTGGGGCCACCAGGGCGCCATCGCCGCGGGCAACGCTTTTATGGCGCATCGCATGGGTTTTAGCCGCGAGAGCCTCGGCTATGCCCTGGCCCATGCAGGCTTTGCCGAAGCCTGGTGCTGTCGCGGCGACGGCTACGACCTCTGGGCCGTCGGTTTTATGCGCGACGCCGATCGCCTGGGCATCCACCGCGCCCTGGCGCAAGCCGGACTGCCCTTCTCCGAACCCCGCAGGGCCGTTGCATGAAGCTGCTGTTCGTCCACAACAATTTCCCTGCGCAATTCCGCAATCTGGCGACGGCGCTGGCGGGAGACCCTCGCGTGCAAATGGCCGCCATCGGCAGCGAAACCGCGCGCGCCATGCCGGGCGTGTCGCTGCACCGCTATGCGGGCGTAGCGCCCCACACGCCCGCGCATAGTTTTTCCAGGCGGTTCGACGGCGAGACCCGCCGCGCCGAGCAGGTGCTGTACGCGGCGACGCGGCTCGCGCAGGACGGGTTCGTCCCCGACCTGATCCTGGTTCATCCCGGCTGGGGCGAAAACCTGCCGCTGCGCGCGGTCTTTCCCAAGGCGAAACTCGTCGTCTATTGCGAATATTATTATCGCGCCGAAGGCGGCGATGTCGGCTTCGACCCGGAGTTCCCCGCGCTCGGCGTCGACGGCGCCGTGGCGCTGGACTGCAAGAACGCCGCGACCTTGCTGGCGCTCGCCTCCTGCGACGCGGCGCTGTCGCCGACGCGCTGGCAAAAATCGACATTTCCGTCGGATTTTCGCCACAAGATCGAGGTCATCCACGAGGGCGTCGACACCGATTATTTCGCGCCCGATCCCGGCGCGGCGCTGACTCTGAGCGATGGTGTGCGCCTCAGCGCAACCGACGAGATCGTCACCTATTCGGCGCGCAGCCTTGAGCCGATCCGCGGTTTTCACAGTTTTATGCGCACGCTGCCCCGCGTCCTCGAGGCGCGGCCCAAGGCAAAGATCGTCATCGTCGGCGACGATGGAATCTCCTACGGCGTGCCCCCCCGTAAGCATCCGACATGGAAGGCGGCGCTGCTCGATGAACTGCGGGGACGCCTCGACGAACGGCGCGTGCTGTTTCTCGGCCGCCTGCCCTATGGCGATTATCGCCGCGTGCTGCAGGTTTCATCGGCGCATGTCTATCTGACCTATCCCTTCGTGCTCTCCTGGTCGCTTCTGGAAGCGATGAGCGCCGGCTGTCTGGTGATCGGCTCCGACACGGCGCCGGTGCGCGAAATGATCGACGGCGACAATGGCTTGCTCGCGCCCATGTTCGACCGCGAAGCTCTCGCCGAAACCATCGTCGGCGCCCTCGCCGATCCCGAGGCCCATGCGATCCGACGCGTGCGCGCACGGCAATTCGTGCGGGATCATTTTAACGCGCGCGGCATTTGCACGCCGAAGCTCATCCACTGGATTGAAGGACTGGTGGGATCGCACAACGTCGAGGCGCCGGGAATTGGCTTGGCGTTTCCGCCGCAGGTTGAGGCGCTGCGGGCGTCGGGGCGTTAAAGCGTGATCTGCACCCGTCATCGGAAAGATGCGCATGGGCGGTCCCGCGAGCCTGATCCTCCTGTTCACGCTGATTTACGCCGGTTTTGGCGCGCTTTCGCCCTACCTGCCGCCGCTGCTGCAGGCGCGCGGCCTGCCGCCTGAATCGATCGGCGCCGTCATCGGCGCCGGCGTGCTCGTGCGCATGGCGGTCGCGCCTCTGCTGGGCCACGCCGCCGACGCCCGTCGCGCCGTTTGCCGGGCGCTGGCCGGCGCCTGCGCCGGCTCGGCGCTCGCCGCCGCCTCCTATGCCGCGCCGCTCGCCGGCCCCGCGCTGATCGCCCTTGCGCTTGCGCAAGCCGCCGCGCTGGCGCCGACCGCGCCCTTCGCCGACGCCATCGCGGTCTCCGCCGCCGCGCGCGAAAAATTTTCCTACGGCCGCATCCGAGGTTTTGGCTCGGCCGCCTTCATCCTGGGCTCGCTTGCGGGCGGCGCCCTTGCGGCGCGATTTGGCGCGACCGCTCCGGCGCTGGTTCAGGCCGTCCTGCTGGCGCTCGCCACACTCGCCGCCCTGCGCGCGCCTGAGCCCGCGATGCAGGCTGAGGCGCAGGGATCGCGATGGTCGGAGGTTCTGGCCAACAGGGAGTTTCGCATTGTCGTCCTCATCGCGGCGCTGGCGCTTGGCAGCCACGCGCTCCATGACGGCTTCGCAATGATCTACTGGACGCAGGCGGGCGTCTCTCCCTTTGTCGCCGGCCTGCTCTGGTCCGAAAGCGTGGCCTCGGAAGTGCTGGTTTTTCTGCTGGTCGGTCCGGCATTGCTGCGCCGGCTTGGCGAGCGCGGCGCCTTCGCGCTGGCGATCGGCGCCGCCATCCTGCGCTGGAGCGTGATGGCGCTGACCGCCGCCGCGCCGGCCATGGCTTTCACCGAGCCGCTGCACGGACTGAGTTTTGCCTTGCTGCATCTCACCGCCATGTCGGTGATCGGCCGCGCCGTGCCCGCAGACGCCGCCGCTACCGCGCAAAGCCTTTATGGCGCTCTGGGCGTCGGCGCGGCGACGGCCGCCATGTCGCTGGCCTCCGGCATTTTGTTCGCGCGGTTCGGCGGCGCGAGCTTTTGGGCCATGGCGGCGTTGGCGGGTCTCGCCCTGCCCTTGATCCTGGCGCTTCCCCGCAACGCGAAGATCGCGTGAGAGAAGGGAACCCCGTTCGGCAGGTTGCTGTTCTTGCACTCTCATAGGAAACGGGAGGATGAATCCATGCCGGCGAAACTTTTGCTTTCCGCGGCCTTCGCGCTGCTGCTGTCGCAGGCCGCCGTCGCGCAGGAGTGCAAGGAAGACAAGGATTGCGGCTCCGGCCAAGTCTGCATCCTCGCGATGAACCCGCATGTCTGCAAGGCGCCGCAAGCCGCCGGCGCGCCTTGCAAGCGCGACGTCGTCTGCGCCTCCGGGACATGCGACATGTCCGCCGGAGTCTGCAAGTAAGCCGATGCGCCTCACTCGAAAGGCGAACTGACCGCCCGGAACCAACCCGGCCGGACGCTTGTTCTTCGCATCACTTCGATGAGGGCGTCCGCCCGCATTCAGAAAACATCCGGGAGGCAATGATGCACACCGTAACGGCGTTCTTCGACAGCCGCGCGCATGCCGAAACCGCGCTCGCCAGACTGCGCGATTATGGGATCACAGACACGGACCTCACGGTCTCGCCGGAGGCGGGGCCGACCGAGACCACGCAAGAGCCCGAGACCGGCTTTTGGGCGTTTCTGAAAGAAGTGTTCGGCGCCGCGCCGGAATATCCCAGCTATCGCGAAGGCCTGCGGCGCGGCGGAATCATGGTCGTGGCGCATGTCGACGAGGCGCGTGTCGATCGCGCCTGCGAGATTCTCGACGAGCACGGCTCCGTCGATCTCGACGAGCGCGAGCAGCAATGGCGCCAGCAAGGCTGGACGCACGAACCGGCGACGCCAAGCCAGGCCGCGCAAACATTTAGCTCCGACCTGGGCGGCGGCGCCGCTTTTGGGGCGGGCGAGCCTGCGGCCGCCTCCACCCCGTCGGCGGCGCCGATGGGCCAGCCGCCGACGACTCCGGACGATCAGTTCGGGCGCGCGGTGAATCGCGGGCGCGTGCGCATCCACAATTTTGATGCGCGGACGCCGGCGCAGGACCGCGTGGCGGCGCCGGAAGAGTCGATGCGCGCCGAGACATTCGGCGAGCGGATCGGCGAGGCGTTTGCCGGCGGCGCCGGCCTGGCCGGCGGCGCGGAGCAAGGTTTCACGAACCGCCTTTCCGAGAACATGGAGGTTCTGGGGGCAGACGGACAGCATGTCGGCGTCATCGACCATATTGAAGGGGCGTCCATCGAGCTGAAGAAGGACGATCCCGCGGCTCACGGCGAGCATCATCTCATCCCCATGGACTGGATCGCCTCCGTCGACCAGGCGGCCAGACTCAAGCTCTCCGCAGCCGACGCCTGGAGCCGGTGGACGGCGCACTAAGCTCCCGCCGATTGGGACGACCGGCGCGCCTCCGGTCGTCCGCCTATCGCCAAACTCCCTTCGTTTGCAAGCCCTTACGGCCGCGCTTCCGCTTGATGCCGGGCGCGACTCCGCCTAGGCTGCGCGCGGAGATTGCAAAGGGGAAGGCGATGCTTCCATCCATAGCGCAGGCCGAGCCGGTCGACGCCGTCTCGGCCGCGCGCTGGTCCTCGCTGGTGGCGGCGATCCAGCGGCTTTCCGCGGCGCACGACCTTGATGAGATCGTGGAGATTGTCCGCGTCTCCGCGCGCGAAATTTCCGGGGCCGACGGCGTCACTTTCGTCCTGCGCGACGAAGACCGTTGCCACTATGTCGCGGAAAGCGCGATTTCGCCGCTGTGGACCGGGCAGAAATTTCCGATGTCGGCCTGCATTTCCGGCTGGTGCATGCTGAACGGGGCGACCGCCGTCATTCCCGACATTTATGCCGACGCCCGCGTGCCCGCCGACGCCTATCGACTGACCTTCGTCAAGAGCCTGGTGATGACGCCGGTGCGGGTCGAAAATCCCATCGCCGCCATCGGCGCCTATTGGGCGCGTTACGAGGAGCCGGCGGCCGAAACCGTTTCGCTGCTGGAAACGCTCGCCCGCTCGACAGCGACCGCCATCGCCAATGTCCAGCTCGTGGCCTCGCTGACAGCAAGCGAACAGACAGCGCGCCGCCAGCTTGAAATCCAGAGGCTTCTGCTCGAGGAGCTGAACCACCGGGTGAAAAACACCCTCGCGACCGTGCAGGCGATCGCCAAACAGACGCTGCGGCGCATGCGGGATCCCGCTGCTTTCGTCGCCGGATTCGAGGGACGGCTGCAAGCTCTGTCGCGGTCGCACGAGCTGTTCACACGCACGACCTGGACGGGCGCCGATCTCGCGGAGCTGATCCAGGAACAGCTGGCGATCGGTCAGGAAAACGCCGAACAGATTCGGCTGTGCGGCCCCAAGGCGATGCTTGAACCGCAAATGGCGCAGCACGTCGGCCTCGTGCTGCATGAACTCGCCACCAACGCGCGCAAGCATGGCGCCCTCTCCGCGCCCGGCGGACGCGTCGACATTAGCTGGTCGCTCAGCGAGCGGCCCGAACTCGCGCTGCGCTGGGCGGAGGGCGGCGGACCGCCCGTCCGCCCGCCCGAAAAGACCGGATTTGGCATGATCATGATCGAGCGGGGCCTGCGTCATATCGGCGCCGAGGCCAAGGTGAGTTTTGGCCGGGAGGGCGTGTGTTGCGACATGCTTCTACCGCTGCGCAAAGCGGCGGAAAGCCCGCTGCACTGAGCCTCAGCTCTCCGTCGCGCAAACGCGCGCGCTGGTCGCCTCTTTCCATTCCTTGAGCCAGGTCTCGATGCGACCGCCTTCCTTTTTGGTCCAAGCGACGAAGGCCGGTCCCTCCTCGGCGATCATGAACACGCCGTCCATGCCCTTGGCGCGGCGGATGGTGTCGAGCGCCTGGGCCGGTGTTTGCGCGATGGGCCCGGCGACATTGAAGGAGGTGTTCACCGCAACCTCGACGCCGTTGCGCCGCCCCAGCGCCTTCAGATAGGCGTGGGTCAAGGGATCGGTGTGTTCGCGCACGATCTGGATGCGCGCGCTGCCATCGGCGTGAATCACGGCGGGAACTTTTTCATAGGCTTCCGGCTTGGCCTGGGCGATCAGCACCATGTAATTGTAGACGTTGTAGGCGTCGTCCGCGCCGCCCTCGGACAATTCGAAAAGCGCCTTGGCGGCTTCGAGCGTCGCCATGGGCGCGAGCGGCCGAATGGCCTCGCGATATTTGACGCGGGCGTTGAGCGTGTCCCGCGTGTTCGGATTGCAGGGATTGGCCAGGAAGGACCGGTGGCCGAGGGCGCGCGGCCCCGTCTCGGCGGCGCCCTGGTACAGCGCGATCACGCCGTCCCGCGCGGTGATGAAGGCCATGAAATCGGCGATGGCCTCGCGTTCGGATTTTTGCGAGGCGTCGCCGAGCTCAATCCAGGCCACGTCGTCGGCGCCCTTCAGCGCCTGCAAAATTTCGGATTTCTGCGACGCGCGCCCGCAATAGAAGGCGTGGTCGAGGCCGGGGCCCGCGCCCACGCCCGCCACAGCGGCGAAGGCGTAAGCGGCGCCGATGGTGACGCCGGAATCGCCGGGCACCGGAGGAACCCAGAGATGCAGCCGAGTCGCGCGCTGCAGGACGCGCTGGTAATAGGCGGCGTCAAAATGGTCGAGGACGCGCATGTTGGCCACGGCGTTGAGCGCCGCGCCGCCGGTCAGCACCAGCCGGTCGGAGCCGGTTTCGCGAATAAAACCGTCGATCAGATGGATCAGGGCGTCCTCGAACACCATCTGCACCGCCGCCGCCTTGTCCAGGCGCTCCTTGGTGTTGGGCGAATGCTTGATGTCCTCCACCCGCAGCACGGCGTCGGGATTCCACATATTTTCCGGCGGGATCGGCGGCCCCATGATCTCGGCGAGTTCCGGCGTGTAGGGGTTGCGCAGCATGCTGCGGTGCCAGTTGGCCAGCGAGCGGTTGAGGCGCACCTCGCCGCCTTCGCGGAGATCGAAAATATCGCGCAGCCCCGCATAAAAACGGTTCGTTGCACGATTGGTGTCGCCATAGGCGGAGGCGCCCATATAGCGGCCTTCGCTGCTGAGCGCGGTCCAGCCGCCCTGGGTGGCGCTGAGCACGGCGTAGAACATGCCGAGCGAATCGAACAGGCTGTCGTTGCAGCGCAACAGCCGCAGCCTGCCCTCTTCCGCTAGGTAAAGCGAGATGGAGCCGGCGTCGCCGGAGCCATCGACGACGACGACCATGACCGGCGCCTTCTCCCGGGCGAAGGGCGAGGCCGCATGGGAGAAATAGGCGTGATCGTCGTGATGCGGCATGCCGATGATCGGCGGCGGCGCGTCGAGCCCGAAGCGGCGCGCGAGGTCTTTTGGCGCGCGCAAACCTTCCTTCAGATCGTCGCCGTTGTAGGTGGGGCCGTGCTCCTCGAAGATCATGGCGAGGCTTCCCGGAAATTCCTCCAGGGTCGACCGGGCGCCTGTGGCCATCAGCAGGGCGTAATCATAGGTCGCGAGCCAGGCGACGATCTGCTCCGGCCGAATCCCCCGGCTGTTCATGATCTCGGCCAAAGCGTCAAGCGAGTGACGGGGATAATGGTTGGAGTGTTTCTGGCCGGAAAACCGCTCCTCCTCATTGTTGCAGATGACGCGAATCCCTGCCGGGGAGACTTCGACCAGCGCGGCGCCGGTGTTGTGGAATCCGCCAATGCTCAAGCCGACGAGATAGGCGGTTTCGCCGCGTCCGACGCGCGCCGCCAACTCCCGCGCCCGCTCGGCCGCCAAAGCGCTGTTCGCCCTGTAGAAATTCTTTGTACGAAAATAGTGATCGGCAATCGGCAGGGCCACGCGGAACCCCAGCTTGCCCAGCCGGGGGTTCAACGGAGCGGTGCGCGGGGCCGAACGGGAATGCTTCATAAGGGGACACCTCGAACCTGTCGAAAAATCTTTGCTCAAGCTTTGGATCGACTCATAGCCGCCGTTTTACGCCTGCGGCAAGCGTCACGCGAGTGCGCCGCATCCCGCCGGAAAACATTGGCGGGATCGTGACCTTCTTGTGACGATCGGACCCGCGGCGCCCACGCTCTGGTCTCAGCGCGTTCCCCAGTTCAGCGCCGGCACGAATTTGTAGGGATAGTCGGGCTCGACATAGCCGTCGGGGCCCTGCCGTTTCGGCAGCTTGATGTTGTCGCGGGGCACATCTTCGTACGGAAACTGTTTCAGCAGATGCGAAATCAGGTTCAGCCGCGCGCGCTTCTTGTCGTCGGAGCGCAAGACACGCCAAGGCGCCCAGGGCGTATCCGTCGCCTGGAACATGTCGTCGCGCGCCCTTGAATAATCGTACCAGCGGCTGAAGGACTTGACGTCCATCGGCGACAGTTTCCAAATCTTGCGACCGTCGCCGATTCGGGACTGGAGCCGGCGCTCCTGCTCCTCCTCGCTCACTTCGAGCCAATATTTCAGCAACACAATGCCCGATTCGCACATGGCTCTTTCGAAGCCGGGCGCAACCTCGAGGAACCGCTCGACCTGGGCCTGCGTGCAAAAGCCCATGACGCGTTCGACGCCAGCGCGGTTGTACCAACTGCGGTCGAAGATCACGATTTCGCCGGCGGCGGGGAAATGCGCGAGATAGCGCTGCACATACATCTGCGATTTTTCGCGCTCGGTCGGCGCGGGCAGCGCGACGACGCGGAACACGCGCGGGCTGACGCGCTCGGTGATCGCTTTGATGCAGCCGCCCTTGCCGGCGCCGTCGCGCCCCTCGAAGACGATGCAGATTTTTTGGCCGGTGTGGACGACCCATTGCTGCAGCTTGACCAGCTCGACGTGCAGGTGGGCGAGTTCGCGCAGGTAAGCTTTGTTCTTGAGTTTTCCGTCCTGGGCGGCGTCGTGTTCCGCAATTTGAACCTGTCCGCCCTTTTTCTTCTTCGCGGGCATGAGCGGCTCCCTCTTTGTCGCCACGAGACGGTGACGTGTGGCTATGGCGGGCGAATGTTATCGTCTCCAACGCAAATGCGTCCATATGACGATGGTCTTTCAAAACGGCCATGCGGCGCAGCCTTGGACGCGACAGCAAGATGGCTATTTTTCTATTGATTTTCTGTTACTTAGCAGTATTCTGGCGCTGAATTTCCACGACAGTTTTTTACTTTATGCTTGGGCTTGCCTGAAAGCGCGGGGCGGAATACGTTTCGACAGTTGAGGCAAATCAAAGCGCGCGGAGCACGCTGTCCTAGCTTGTAAATGTTGATTGGCGGCGTTCTGCTGGACCCTGGGAGGGGGAAAGGACAGCGCGATGATTCCCAATTACCGCGATGTCGCAAAGCTCCTTGACGGCAAGAAGGGGCTCGTCATCGGCATCGCCAACGACCAGTCGATCGCCTGGGGCTGCGCCAAGGCGTTTCGCGGGTTCGGCGCGGACCTCGCGATCACCTATCTCAACGAGAAGACCAAAGGATATGTCGAGCCCCTGGCGCAGGAGCTCGAGGCGCCCCTGCTGCTGCCGCTCGACGTGCTCCAGGAAGGGCAGCTCGAAGCCGTGTTCGACACGATCGGCAAGACCTTTGGTCAACTCGATTTTGTTCTCCATTCCATCGCCTTCTCGCCGAAAGACGCTTTGCACGGCCGCGTCGTGGATGTGGGCAAGCAGGGTTTTCTGACGACCCTGGACGTGTCGTGCTGGTCGTTCATCCGCACCGCGCATCTCGCGGAGCCGCTGATGAAGAACGGCGGCGCCTTGTTCACCATGTCCTATTACGGCGCGCAGGCCGTGGTGGAGAACTACAATGTCATGGGCGTGGCCAAGGCCGCGCTGGAGGCGGCGGTGCGCTATATGGCGGCGGAACTCGGCCCCAAGGGCATTCGCGTGAACGCGATCTCGCCGGGCCCGCTGGCGACCCGGGCGGCGTCCGGCATTCCCGAATTCGACGACCTTTTGGACAAGGCGCGCGAAAAGGCGCCGGCGCGCAGCCTCGTCAGCATAGACGACGTCGGCATGGCCACGGCCTTCCTCGCGCTCGACGCGGCAAAACTCATCACCGGCGACACGATTTTTATCGACGGCGGCTATCACATCATTGACTGACCCGGGCGCGGCGACGCGCGCCGGCGGAATTTTAGGAGCGGCGTGGACAGATGGATAAGCGGATCGAGAACACCCTGCTCCCGCGCTTTGCCGGGCTGCGCGGCGCCCTGTGCGCCGTCGCCCTGCTGATGGGCTCGGGCGCATCGGCGCAGCAGGGTCAACCCATCCCGGTCGGCGTGACAAAGATCGCCTTGACCCCGGTCGAGCAGGCGGTGGAATTCGTCGGCCGCGTCAGCGCCATCGAACGGGTCGAAGTCCGTGCGCGCGTAAAAGGGTTTTTGGAAGCCGTGCTGTTCAAGGAGGGCGACGAGATCAAGAAGGGCGCGCCGCTCTACCGGATCGAGAAGGGCCAGTTCGACGCCGATGTGAAGCAGGCCGAAGGCGCGCTGTTGCGTAGCAAGGCGGCCAAGGAGCTGAGCGTCATCCAGTTGAAGCGCGCCGACGAACTGCTGGCCAAGCAGACCGGAACGGCCGTGGCCCGCGATCAGGCGCAGGCCGCCGACCAGCAGGCTCTGGGCCAGATCGTCAGCAATGAGGGCGCGCTGGAGCTCGCCAAGCTGAATCTGTCCTATACGGAAATCACCGCTCCGATCGCCGGCAAGATCGGCGCGACCAATGTGACCGTCGGCAATGTGGTCGGTCCCGACAGCGGCGTGCTGACCACGATCGTCAGCCAGAATCCGATGTATGTGAAGTTCCCGGTCAGCGAACGCGAATTCTTGAAAATGCGGCGGGACGGCTCGAGCGCGCCGCGCGAAAAGCTCAAGGTGGGGATCAAGTTCGCAGACGGCTCGCTCTACGACCAGAACGGCGAACTCAATTTCGTCGACGTCAGCGTCGACAAGGCCACCGACACGATCAATGTGCGCGGCTCCTTCCCCAACCCGAACGGCGTGCTGGTGGACGGGCAATTCGTGCGCGTGGTGCTGCAGGGCGACAAGCCCGAGGAGAAACTGGTGGTTCCGCAGGCGGCGCTGCTGGCCGACCAGAAGGGCATGTATGTCTTCGTGGTTCAGGACGACAAGGCGGAGGTCCGGCGCATCACGACCGGCGGCGGTTTCAAGGACAGTCTCATTGTCGAGGACGGGCTCAAGGCGGGCGACCTCGTCATCGTCGATGGTCTGCAGGGGGTGAGGCCGGGCGCGCCCGTGCGCGCGCGACCGGCCGTGAACGCCATGGGGACCAACTGAGATGTTTTCGTCCCTCTTCGTCGACCGGCCCCGCTTCGCCATCGTCATCGCCCTGATCACCACTATAGCGGGCCTGCTCGCGCTGCTCACCATTCCGGTCGCGCAATATCCCGACATCGTGCCGCCGCAGGTGCAGGTCACCACCTTCTATCCCGGCGCCAATGGCGGGGTGGTCGAGTCGACGGTGGCGCAGCCGATCGAGGCGCAGGTCGTCGGCGTCGACAAGATGATCTATATGAAGAGCGTCAGCGGCGACGACGGCAGCTACACGCTGATCTGTTCCTTCGAACTGGGAACCGACCCCGACATCAATGCGGTGAACGTCAACAACCGCGTGCAGATCGCCCTCGCGCAGCTTCCGCCGGAGGTGCAGAAGCAGGGCGTGACGGTCAAGAACAAGTCCTCGGCGCTGCTGGGCGTGATTTCGGTTTACTCGCCGCACAACACCCATGACGCGCTGTTCCTGTCGAACTATGTCACCATCAACATGCTCGACCAGATCAAGAGCACGCCCGGCGTGGGCGACGCCTCGCTCTGGGGGCCGCAGGATTACGCCATCCGCGCCTGGGTGAAGACGGACCGGCTGACCGGCCTCAACCTGACCACCGGCGACGTCATCAACGCGATCCAAAGCCAGAACCTGCAAGCCGCCGTGGGGCGCATCGGCACGCGTCCGATCTCCAACGACCAGCAATTGCAGCTCAACATCTCGACCAAGGGCCGCCTGACCACAATCCCCGAATTCGAGAATATCGTCATCCGCACCAATTCGGACGGCTCGATCCTGCGGCTGGGCGATGTGGCGCGCCTCGAACTCGGCGCCGCCAATCTCGACCGCGAAACACGCTTCAACGGTTCGCCGGCGGCGGCGATCGCCATCTACCAGGCGCCCGGCGCCAATGCGATCGAGGCGCTGGGCGCGATTCGAAAACTCATGACGGGGTTGCAAGATCGCTTCCCCGAGGACCTCGCCTGGAAGGTCACCTACGATCCCACCGTCTTCGTCACCGACACGATCCATGAGGTGAAGAAGACGCTGATCGAGGCGTTCGTCCTGGTCGTCCTGGTGGTCTTCCTGTTCCTCGGCAGCCTGCGCGCCACGCTGATCCCGATGTTCGCCGTGCCGGTCAGCCTGATCGGCGCCTTCATCGTGCTCAAGGCGATCGGCTATTCCGCCAACACCGTGTCGCTGCTCGCGGTCGTGCTCGCCATCGGCATTGTCGTCGACGACGCCATTGTCGTGGTCGAGAATGTCGAGCGCGTGATGGAGGAGCATCCGGACCTCACGCCCGCGGAAGCGACAAAAAAGGCCATGGCGGAAATCACCGCGCCGATCATCGGCATCACCCTGGTGCTGCTGTCGGTGTTCGTGCCTGTCGCCTTCATTCCCGGCATATCGGGCGAATTGTTCCGGCAATTCGCCGTCACCGTCGCCGTCGCCATGGTGCTGTCGGCGATCAACGCGCTGACCCTTTCGCCGGCGCTCTGCGGCGTTCTTTTAAAACGCAGCCATGGCCGGCGCGGCATTATGGGCCGGGTGATGAACGCCATCGACTGGACCCGCGACCGCTACGGCGACGCGACGGCAAAGCTCGTGCGCTTCTCCTCCATCGGCCTGCTATTCGTCGTTTTGTCGGGCGTCGGCGTCACTGCTTTGTCGAAAATCACGCCGACCGGTTTTCTGCCGGAGGACGACCAGGGCGCCTTCTTCGTCGTCGCGCAATTGCCGGGCGGCGCCTCGGTCGGCCGCACGGCGGGCGTGGTCGCGCAAGCGGAAAACTATTTGAAGGAAGAGGAGGCGATCGCCGATTACACCTCGGTGGTCGGGCTCAACTTCATCGACGGCTATTCGCAGGCGAGTTCGGCCTTCATCGTCGTCACGCTCAAACCGTTTGAAGAACGCCAGGGCGCGGGACAATCGGCCAAGGAGATCATCGCGCGCCTCAGCCAGAAATTCGTGCAGATCCGCGAAGGCGCGGTCGTTGGGCTGGCGCCGCCGCCGATCATCGGCCTGGGAACGGGCGGCGGCTTCACCTATGTGCTGCAGGACCTGCAGGCGGGCGACCCCAAGACCCTGGCGCAGGTGCTGCGCGGATTGGTCGTCGCCGCCAACCAGGACCCCACCCTCAGCGCCGTGTTCAGCACCTTTTCCGCGACCAATCCGTCGATCTATCTCGACATCGACCGCGACAAGGCGCAGGTGCTGGGCGTGCCGCTCGACACGATCTTCCAGTCGCTGCAAGCGTCGCTCGGCGGCTATTTCGTCAACAACACCAATTTGTTCGGCCGCACCTGGCAGGTGCAGGTGCAGGCGGAGGCCGCCGACCGCGCCAGCGTCGACGATATCTATCGGATCAATGTCCGCAGCGCCTCGGGGCAGATGATCCCGCTGCGCAGCCTGGTCGAAGTCAAGGTCGTCGTCGGGCCGCCGGCGCTGATCCGCTACAACAACCGCCGCGCCGTCACCATCCAGGGCGGCCCCTCGCCGGGCCATTCCTCGGGCGAGGCGCTGGCGGCGATGGAGCAGGTCGCCGCCAAAACCCTGCCGGCGGGTTTCGCCGGGGAATGGACCGACACCGCCTTCCAGGAAAAGCGCGCCGAAGGCAAGACCGCGATGATCCTGGGTTTCGCCATCCTGTTTGCCTATCTGTTCCTGGTGGCGCTTTACGAAAGCTGGACGATCCCCGTGCCGGTCCTGCTGTCGGTTACGGTGGGCATGCTCGGCTCCTATCTCGGCATTGTCATGGGCGGGCTGACGCTCGATCTCTACGCCCAGATCGGCATGGTCGTGCTGATCGGCCTCGCGGCGAAGAACGGCATTCTCATCGTCGAATTCGCCAAGGAGAAGCGCGAGGGGGGCATGGCTCTACTTCGCGCCGCCGAGCTTGGCGCGCGCGACCGGTTCCGCCCGGTGATGATGACCTCCTTCGCCTTCATCCTCGGCCTCTATCCGCTGGTGGTGGCGGTCGGCGCGTCGCAGCTCGCGCGCCGAAACGTCGGCACGCCGGTGTTCGGCGGCATGCTGCTGGCGTCCTTCCTCGGCATTTTCGCCATCCCGCCGCTCTATGTCTTCTTCCAGTCCATACGCGAGAAACTGCGGCCGGGCGCGCGGCCCGCCGAGGAGGTCAAGACCCCGGCCGCCTGAGACAAAAGATAAGAACAGGAGAGGACCATGTCCGACAAACCGACCGCCGTTCCCGCCGCCGAAGACGACCTGCTGATGTCGGTCGAGGCGCTCAAGCACTATGTCGCCGAAGTCGAAATGGCCCGGGCGAAGCAGTCGCTGGCGGCCTATAACAAGGCGTATGAGAAGCAGCAGGAGCTGCTGCGGCATCTCAAATCCGACGCGCCCATCGACGAGGCGACGCTGCGCGCCTTTCTCATGCGGCTCAAGACGGTCGCGGCGACCGGCGCCGACCGGATCATGATCGGCCGTTTCCCGAGCGAACTCTGCACGGATCACGGACGCGCCATCAACCAGGGCGAGGCGGGCTGGCCGGAGACGCTGCAAGGGCTTCCGCGCCAGGCCTATCTGACCTGGAAAGACAAGCTGCAGCCGCTTGGCTACAAATTGGAAGTGATGATCGTCGAATGGCCGAACGGCCTGCCGGGCGACATCGGCATGTATCTGACCTGGTAGGCGGTCCCAGCCCCGTCCTGTGGAGGCGTCCATGTCCGAAGCGAAACCCGAAAATTTTAATCCCTGGTTCGACTACATGCGCGACGCCTTCGAGCGCTCCGTGCTGTTTCTCGACATCCTCCGCCAGCGCGGCAACATCTACGAAGAGCAGACCAAGCGCATTGCGCCCCACGTCCTGACCTTCAAGGCCGAGGTGGTCTGCGACGGACGCCAGCTGGAAAAACCCGTCAACTACGCTCTGACGCGCATCACCCCGCCGAAGGGCGTGGCGATCGACCCGAAAAAGCGGCCGTTCATCGTCTTCGACCCGCGCGCCGGCCACGGCCCCGGCATTGGCGGGATGAAACACGACAGCGAGATCGGCGTCGCCATGAAGGCGGGCCATTCCTGCTATTTCGTCGGCTTTTTGCCCGATCCCATGCCAGGCCAGACGGTTGAGGACGTTTGCCGCGCGGAAGCGCATTTTGTGAAGATTGTCTCCGACCTGCATGCCGACGCCGACGGCAAGCCGGCGCTGATCGGCAATTGCCAGGCGGGCTGGCAGATCATGATCATGGCGGCGCTCCATCCCGAACTGCCCGGCCCGATCGTGCTGGCGGGGACGCCCTTGTCCTATTGGGCGGGCGTGCGCGGAAAAAATCCGATGCGCTATCTCGGCGGCCTGTGCGGCGGCTCCTGGATGACGTCGCTGGCCGGAGATCTCGGCGCCGGCAAATTCGACGGCGCCGCGCTGATCGCCAATTTCGAATCCAACAATCCGGCGAACACGTTCTGGAGCAAGTCCTATAACGTCTACGCCAAGGTCGACACCGAGGCGGAGCGCTTCCTCAGCTTTGAGAAATGGTGGGGCGTGCCGATCATCCTCAATGCCGAGGAGATGCAGTTCATCGTCGACGAACTTTTTGTGGGCAACCGGCTCGCGACCGGCCGGACGATCATGAGCGACGGCCAGCGCGTCGATCTTCGAAAAATCCGCTCGCCCATAGTCGTCTTCTGTTCGTTCGGCGACGACATCACCCCGCCGCAGCAGGCGCTCGACTGGGTGCTCGACCTCTACGAAAACGTCGAGCAGATCGTCGAGAACGGCCAGACCATCCTCTATTGCCTGCACCAGAGCATCGGCCATCTCGGCATTTTCGTCGCGGGTTCGGTGGCGACCAAGGAGCACGAGGAATTCGCGCTCAACATGAACATGATCGACGCGATGCCGCCGGGTTTGTACGAGCTGGAGTTGTCGGCCTTGGATGCGCAGACGAGCAATCCGGAGCTGGTGAAAGGCAAATTTGTCGCCAAGATCGCGCCGCGCACGCTCGACGATATCAAAGCGCTCGGCTGCAATGACGCGGCGGATACGCGCAAGTTCGAGACGGTCGCGCGCCTGTCGGAAATCAACCAGGGTTTTTACAGGACCTTCGTCAGCCCGGCGGTGAAGACGATGATCACGCCGGAAACCGCCGCCTTCCTGCGCGACATGCATCCGAACCGGGTGTCCTTCAAAGCCTTTTCCGACGCCAATCCGTTGATGGCGCCGGTCGCGCAACTCGCCGAGGACATCCGCGCCGACGGCCACCGCCATCCCGTGTCGCCGGACAATCCGTTCCTCGCCTGCGAGCGGATCATGTCCTCGTGGATCGTCACCGGCCTTCAGGCCTTCGCCAGCGCGCGCGAGGCCTGGACGGAAGCCCTGTTCCATTCGACCTATGGATCGCCGGGCCTGCAGGCCGCGGTGGGCTTGAACTCGGACCAGGCCAAGGTGGCGCGGCACGCCTATGGCGCCCTGGAGCGCGCCGAGACAGCCGCCGAGCTTGAGGCCGACATGGGCCGCGGCGGGCTGCTGGAAGCAGGCTTGCGGGCGCTCATTTACGTGATGTGGGGCGCCGGCGTCGATGAGCGGCAGTTCAACGCCATCGAGCAGATTCGCGCCGCCGCGCCGCAGAACGAGCGCGTGTCCGGGTCGCAGCTGAAATCCATCGTGCGGCGCCAGTCGACGCTGCTGCGGGCGGACACGGCGCGGGCGCTCGCCGCCATTCCGGCGATGATCCCGGACGATCCCTCGCGCCGCCGGACGGTCGTCCTGATCATCGAAGATGTGGTGAGCGCCAAGGGCGCGCTGACGCCGGAAGCCGAGAACCGGATCGACGAAATCCGGGGACTGTTCGGGGTTCCGCGCAAGACGGCTGGGGAGGTGGATCATGGAGGCGGTTCAAGCCCAAGGGCACGAAAAATATAAGCATCTCATCGAGCGCGCGGTGAAGGCGGGACCGGTGACTGTCGCCGTCGCCCACCCCTGCGATGCGGTTTCGCTGGAAGGCGCGGTGGAAGCCGCCCGCATGAAATTGATCCATCCCATTCTGGTGGGGCCGCAGGCTCGCATCCGCGACATTGCGGCCGACCAGAGGCTCGACATTTCCGGCTTCCGCATCGTCGACGCCGAGCACAGCCACGAGTCCGCCGACAAGGCGGTCGAGGTGGTGCGCAAGGGCGAGGCGGAAGCGCTGATGAAAGGCAGCCTGCACACTGACGAACTGATGGGCGCCGTGGTCTCGCGCGCCGCCGGCCTGCGCACCGCGCGTCGGATCAGCCATTGTTTTGTGATGGACGTGCCGGGCCACGCCCATCCGCTGATCATCACCGATGCCGCGGTCAATATCGCGCCGACGCTGGAGGAGAAGGTCGACATCGTCCAGAACGCCATCGATCTCGCCTTAGCGCTTGGCGCGGAAGAACCGCGCGTCGCCATCCTCTCGGCGATGGAGACGGTCAATCCCAAGGTTCCCTCGACCATCGACGCGGCCGCCCTGTGCAAGATGGCCGATCGTGGCCAGATTGTCGGCGGCGTGCTCGACGGGCCGCTGGCGCTCGACAATGCGATCAGCCTGGAGGCGGCCAGCGTGAAGAAAATCGTGTCGCCGGTCGCCGGCCGCGCCAATATTCTGGTGGTTCCCGACCTCGAGGCCGGCAATATGCTGGCGAAAAGCCTGTCGTTCCTGGCAGGGGCGGATTGCGCGGGCATCGTGCTCGGCGCGCGCGTGCCGATCATTCTGACCAGCCGCGCCGACTCGCTGGTGACGCGCTACGCCTCCTGCGCCGTCGCGGCGCTAGTGGCGGCGGCGCGGCGCGCCAGCGCCGCCGTCGCGCCCGTGTGAGGGTTCAGAACAGCAAGCCCGCGCCGGCCTCGGGATCGTTGATCACGTGAAGCCGGTCCGCGCCGATGCGCGCGAAGCGCAGCAGCAGACTGCGCCGCGTCGACCCGGCCAGCCGGTGGAGGGGCGCATCGCGCAAAATCGCGCCGCCAAAAGCGTCGGCCACGATCAGCCCGGCGTCGGCGGGCATGAGGTCAATCGGCATGGCGCCGTCCACTGCAAAGAACAGCCTGTCGCAATGGGCGCGATAGTCCGACCATTTGTGGTCCGTCCGCAAATCCTCGGGCGAGGACTTGATCTCGACGATCCAGATTTCGCCATCGCCGCCCAAGGCCATCAGGTCGGCCCGGCGGCCGCTCGGCAGGGACACTTCGGTCAGGCTGGTCAGGCCCGCCGACCGCAACATTCTTTGCGCGCCCCGCGTCACCGCCGCAGTGGTCGCCGGGCGCGACGTCAATTCAGCCCCGCCTTCAGGCCGCGATCTTCCGGCACGCCTCCCCGCAGGTCTTGCACGACAGCGCGCAAGCCTTGCATTCGGGGCTGTCGGGGAATTTCTCGCATTCCTTCTGGCAGGCGGCGCAGACGTCCGCCGTCGCCTTTGCGAAGGCCGGGACCTGCGCCGAATTCACCGCCGCCAGCGCCTGGAGGGCGCCGCAGGCGGCGACGACCTGATAGGCCGTGTTGATGCAGCCGGTCATGGAATAGTCCTTCATCGCCAGCATGCCGATGCAATGACGCAGGCAATCATTGGCGGTGGCGACGCAATGGCCGCAGGCGTCCTGCAATTCCTTGAATTTCGGCGGGTGCATGCCGTGCTCGGTCTGCGCCATGGCCTGATCCGCGGCGGCGAGGACGGCGGCGGCGCCAAAGGCGGCCATGAATTCCCGGCGTTCCATGTCTTTTCTCCCTGTGAGGGCCAGCGCAACCATTATATCCCCTCTCTCTGCGCCCGAAAAAGAAAAAACCCTCCGTCGGGAGCGGAGGGTTTTTCGAGCGAGCGTTTCGAGGCGTTAGGGCTGGAACGCGTCCAGGGAACGACCGCTCTCGCGCCGAGCGTCCTGGACCAGGCGTTCAAGCGCAGTTTCAAAAGTTTCAGCACGGGCGCGGGCGATCTTGTCACGGGCGCGCAGCGCCTTGCGCCTCACGCTCTCGAACCGGAACACCCCGTGATGCGGGCCGGTATAAGTGACGTCAAAGCCCGCCTCGGCCTTGGTCAAGGCGACATCGAGATTGCTGGTTTCAAACGCCACCGCCATGGTCCACCCCAAAATTCGCGCCGTTGGCGACACCCTGACTCATAGCGACGAACGCGGATTTCAGAAATTCAATAAAAGTTGATCGAAGCGCCGCTTTTCGCACCCCAGTCGCCTGCGCACTCACTTTTCCCGGGCGAAAGCGGCGGCGATCATCAGGATCATCCGGCGCTTGCGGGCGTCGCCAATGGCGCGAAAATCGGAAAGCAGCACGCGGCCCTCCTCCTCGACCGACAAGTCGCCGCCGATGGGCCCGCGAATGCCGCGCTCGTCGTTGAGGCCCCGGAAAAAATCCCCCGGCGTGGCGCCGAGCACCTCGCAGAGCTTGCGCATGTCGTCGACGCTGATGCGCTCCCGTCCGCTTTCCAGGCGCTCGAGCCGGTCAATGCTGAGGTTGGTGGGGCGAACCAATTCCTCCGGCGAAAACCCGCGCGCCTCGCGCAAGGCCCGTAGTCGAGCCCCGACATGTTTATCAATGGGATTGACGTCAGACATTATGGTTACTCTCAATTGTCCGCGGGAAAGCCGAAATTTCACTGCCGGGCGAAAGAACAACGCGACGGGATGCGAGCGTTTCGACGACGCCTCCTCTCGGCAGATCCAGACTTTTCATTTTCCCCCAGAAGTTCACCTTCCATAATTCAATCATATGCAAACCATTGTGCGTCGCAACTTAATCACATTTTAATCGTGAATTTCAATACTTTGTGACGTAGGTAACTTGCTTTACTTTGGTAATACAGGTGACGCACGTAAGCTGACGTACGTGAAGCAAGACCTTCACCGACACAACTCCCCGAAGAGCGCGCGCGCTTCGGGGAGCAAGCCTCTCTGTACCCCCAGACCATGGCGAAGTCGGGACAGCCAAGGTCACGGTCGCTCATTCACCGCGCCATTGCGGCGCGCGCTTGGCGAGGAAAGCCTCCATGCCCTCCTGAAAATCCTGGCTGCGGTAGCACATGACCACCAGATCCGCGCCGGTCTCCATCGGCGGACGCAGCCGCAGCAGCGCCTGTTTGGTCGCCGCGAGCGTCAGCGGCGCATGGCCGGCCACCGTCCGCGCCAGATCCTCCGCGCGGGTCATGAGCGCGTCCGGCGCGACGATCTCGCCGACGAGCCCGAACACCTTGGCCTCCTCGGCGTCGATCAGCCGCGCCGTAAAAATCAGATCCTTCACGCGCGCCGCGCCGATCAGATGCGCGAGGCGGCCGTAATTGGCGACGGACAGGCAATTGCCCAGCGTGCGCGCGATGGGGAAGCCGAATTTGGCGTCCGACGCCGCGACGCGCAGATCGCAACAGGCGGCGATGGCGGCGCCCCCGCCGGTGCAGGCCCCGGCGATCGCCGCGAGCGTGGGCACGCGGCATTGCTCCAGCGCAGAGAGAATGCGCTCGATCTTCACCTCATAATCGATGCAGTCCTGGTCGGACGCGAGGACGCGGAACTCCGCAATGTCGGTGCCAGCGGCAAAGGCTTTGCCGCCCGCGCCATAAATCAGCAGGGCCTTGACCGCCTTGTCCTCGTTCACGCGCAACACCGCCTGATAGAGATGCTCGTACATTTCGAAGGTGAGGGCGTTGCGGGCCTGCGGGCGGTTGAAAACGAAATGCGCGATCTCGCCGCGCGTTTCGAACAAGGTGATGTCGGTCAAGAGAGGCTCCTGCTGGACGCGCCTTTTTTTGCGCGCGAAATGTCGATACTGAGCGTTGCATAAGCGTTCGGCTGAAGCACGTTTCAATCGTCACGTTCGAACCGATCCGAGGGGCGCGCTTGCGCAAAGGATAAGCCAAAGGAATGGACGCCACAAAGGGCATGGCGATCGGGCCCGGGGAAGATTCGCGCCGGCCTCGGATGTCGACTGACCTGCTAACGCGGTCGGTGGCGTCGCCGCATCCAATGCCCAGCCATAGATATAGAACGATTCTAAATTTTCGCCTTTTGTTTGTTCGCCGCCGCTTTGTCGGTATCTTTTGCGTCGTAGCGTCGAAATGACGGAGTGAAATCGCCTCATTCCTCACAGGACCAACGTGGCTTCGGCATATCACCCAGTCATTCGCGCTCTTGAAAAGAGCGCGTGTGCGAAACTTTGCGCTCAATCTCTTGTCGAGATCTTCGGGCGGACGTGAAACAAGGAATTCAGCGTGAGGATCAACATCATTTTCGGCTCCGACGGCGGCGCCACCCGGGGCGTCGCGGCGAAAATCGCCGCCAAATGCCAGGGGCGCGCCATCGACATCAAAACGGCCGCCGTCGCCGATTTCGAGGCGTGCGACCTGTTGCTGCTGGGATCGCCCACCTATGGCGACGGAACCCTGCAGACCGATTGGGAAGAAAACATCGAAAAACTGCGCGGCGCCAATCTCAAGGGCAAGACGGTCGCCTTGTTCGGCACCGGCGACCAGCAGACCTATCCCACCTCGTTCCTCGACGCGATGGGCATTCTCTACGACGAAGTGTCGGCCCTGGGCGCGAAAATCGTCGGCTTCACCGACACCGCCGGGTTCGACTACATCGAATCCACGGCCGAGCGGGACGGCAAATTTGTCGGCCTCGCGCTCGATCTCGACACCCAATCCGGCATGACCGAGAAAAGAGTGACGGCATGGCTCAGCCAATTGCTCTGACGCCCGAGGGCGAAACGCCGTTCGCGCCGCCCTGCGCGGCCGACGGCAATGCATTCCTGCGGCTGTTCCACCACCACATCTATGAATATGGGCGCGGCGTGCGCGCCCTGTTCCTGCTCACCTTGAACCGCGCCGAACTGGCGGTCGCCGTGGCGCGGCTGCAAACCTGCGGCATCGACCATTTCGTCCAAACCGTCTGTCCCAACAAGGGGAACCTGTTCTTTGGCCGTAGCGCCTTTGTCGATGTGGCGCGCGCCCTGGCGACGCGGCCGTTGAACGCGCTCACGGCGGAAGAGGATTTCATGCTCGGCGCCCTGCTCGGCTACGACCGCGAACAGCAATGCCTGCGCTATCTCGCCCGCAGCGGGCGCGCCGCCTTCGCGACCGCCGCCGAATAGACCCATCGCTCCCGGAGGCTCGTCATTTGTGCAAGGATTCGATCGCGCCGGCGGCGCTGGCGCTGGGGACCACGGCGATGACGCCGATCCTGGCCGATCTGATCCGGCCGCCCGCCAACAGTTCGGCGGCCGACCATCGCGGCGAAGGACGCCGTCTCGCCATCTGGGAGGTGCGCGGCGCCTCGCTGTGCTCCATCGTCGGCACCTGCATGTCGCTCGGCGAACTGCGCCGCATCGCCAAAAAATGCGGCGTGGTCGACGATCCCTGGCGCATGAGCGATTACGACATTCACGGCACGCTCACCGCCCGCATGAGCACGGACAATCCCGCCGCCCGCGCGGTGACCAAACATCTCGACGCCAAATTCGAGGGCGCGATCCGCAAGGCCCGCGCGCTGCAAAACGCCGACGATTTCATTGGTTTTTGGGAGGCGGCGGTCGATGCGGGCCTCGCGCCTGGCGCCTATTGGGCCATGGTCACCCATCCCAAATTGCCGCTTGAGGTGGAATCCCGCGTCTACGGCGAAATCCACATGATGTCGCATATGTCCGGCGCCTCCAACCGCGGCGACGCCCGCGCCGTCGCCGAGGCGCGGCGCGAAAAGGGGGAGTTGGCCCGCCGCCTGTCCGCGCGCATCGCCGAGCGCGACGCCCGCCTACGCGCGGCGCACAAGGAGATTTCGGCGTTGCGCGCGCGGGTCGCCTCCCTGGAGCCGCTGCAGCGCGAATGCGCGCGGCTGCGCGATCTGGGCGACCAGAATTTTTGCGCAGCGCAACTGAGCGCCTCGGCCGAAGAACTCACCCTGCTGCGGCAGGAAAACGCTCTGCTCAAGCGCGAGGCCACGGGTTTTGAATTGCAATGCGAACATTTGCGCGCCCGGTTGCGCGCCGCCGACACCAGGACGGAGGCGCCGCCGGAGTGCGCGGCGGACACACTGATTGAGGACGCCGAATGCGGTGAAGCGGCCTCCGCCAATCTGTGCGGCCGCTGCCTGCTCTATGTCGGCGGCCGTCCCCAAACCGTCTGCAAGCTGCGCCAGCTGATCTCTGGCCGCAACGGCCAGCTGCTGCACCACGATGGCGGCGTGGAAAACGCCTCGGCCCGGCTTGGCGACCTCGTGCGTCAGGCCGACGCCGTGTTCTTCCCCGTGGATTGCGTCAGCCATGGCGCGGTGGAGGCGGTGAAAAAAATCTGCCAGAGCGAGGGCAAGCCGATGCGCCCCCTGCGCACGGCGAGCGCCACCGCCTTTTTGCGGGCGCTCGAGACCGATATGGCGGCGTTTTCATGACGCGCGCTCAATGGGGTTTTTTGGGCGCCGCCGTCATCGTCGCGCTGGCGGGCGGCGCGTTTCAGGCGGGCCGCCTCGCCTTTGGCGCCGAGCGAAAGGCGTCGAGCGATCTGCCGATGGAGGTCCCTGTGTGCAGCGCGGCGAGGACGGCCGATCAGGCTTTCGCGTCACGCCCCGCACGCTAGATCGTGCTCAGTGAACTCCAGTTCACCGAACACGATCTAGATTTTTGTTTTAACGCATTTTCTTCACGCGAACCGGCATCCACTTCGCTCGAAAATGCTCTAGCCCCCCGAATAATCCTGCTTGGGCTTGAAGCGCGGCCGCGAAATGGTGACGCCGCGGGCCTTCATGTCGCGCAGGCCGACATAGATCATCGCCGTCATCAGCGCGTCCGAATAGGCGTCGTGCTGGTTGAACAGCGGCAGTTTCAGGTCCCGCAAAATGCTGGCGAATTTCAGGTCGACCTGGGTGCCCGGCGGAGCGTCGCCATACTTTAAATCGTAATAAATGCCCGACACCTCCACCACCGGATTGGGCAGTTCGACGCCGATCAGCTCCGCCACATGCTTGTTGAGCATGTCCAGGTCGAAGTCGATGTAATAGCCGACCAGCGGCCGGCCCCCGATGAACTGCAGCAACTCCGGCAGCACCTCCTGCATCGTCGGCGCCTGGGCGACGTCCTGCTCGCGCAACCCATGCACCTTGATCGCCTCGGGATCGATGGCGATGCGCGGGCGGGTGATCGCCTTGAAACTTTCGCTGGCGAGGATCTGGTTGCCCTTGATGCGAATGGCCGCGACCGAAATGATCTCGTCGCGCTTGCGGTCGAGGCCGGTGGTTTCGCAATCGATGGAAATATATTCGTCCGCCGGCCCCGGCTCGAACAGGAACATGTAGGAGCGGTCCTGGAGCGCAACCTTGTCCATCTGCCGCATCAGCCAGCGCAACACCATGTTTCGCGGCCTCAGAACATGTTGAGGTTGAAGCGGCGGCGCACCAGATCGCGCAATTGCTTCACCTGCTGGAAGGAGTCGCGCAACAGGTCGCGGTCCATGCTGGTCAGCGCGCCCGGGCGGTAAAGGTTGGACGAGTCGGAGGCCGCGAGTTGCGCGTCGAGCCGCAGGGTCAGCAGGTAATCCAGCGCCTGCGCCAGGCCGCGGGCGAAATCCTCCTTGAGCAGACCTTTTTCGGCGAGCTTGCCGAGCCGCTCGAACGTGTTGGTTTCCTCCAAGCCCTGTTCGATGGCCAGCGCCCGCACGCCGTGGACGATGGGGAAAATGCCGCCCTTCTTGACGTCGAGTCCTTCCGCCCCCGCCAGCTTCAGATTGTTGAACAGGCCGATCGGCGGCTCGAAGGCGAGCACCGCCGCCGCGAAACGGGCGAGAAAGACGCGCTCGCGACGCGCCTTTTGCAGCAGCGCCCATTTGGTGTCCTGGAGCAGAGTCGCATCGCCGGCGACCGCCGCCGCGTCGAAGAAAATCGCGACATTCATCGCCGATTCATTGTCCGGCGTCGTGATCCAGCGATTGAAATCAGAGACATATTCATCGACGGTGCGCACCCAAAAGGGATTGCTGACCATCACATTGCCCGGACAGGGCGGAAAGCCGAACTTTTCCAGCGCGGCGGAAAATTTGGTGCGGAACGAGTCGAGCAAGCTGCTGTCGACGGGTTCCGCGAGAATCAGGCCATTGTCCTGGTCGGTGCGCACCGTCTGTTCGCCGCGCCCCTCGCTGCCCATTACGATCAGGCAGACTTTTTGTGCGATCTCCGGGGGGCAGGTGAGCTCGAACAGTTTCGCGAACAGGCGGCGGTTGAGGTCGGAGACGATCTCCGCCACCACCTGGAACTTGACCCCCTGGCGGCGCAGCGGCTTGATCTGCTCGGCGATCTGGCGCGCGGCGGCGGCGAGTTCGTCGATCGTCCCGGCGCGGTCGATGCGGTTGGAGACAAGCTGGGAATTGCCGGCGAAATGGCCGAGCAGGTCGATGTCCTCGACAATGCCGAGATAGGATTCATCCTGCATCACCACGACGCGGCGCTTGTTGTGCTTGGTCATCAGCAGCAGCACATGGGCGACGAAATCGTCGGGCGCGACCGTGACCAGATCGAAGCGGGCGATGTTCTTCACCGGCTCGTCCGTGGACATGTCCTTGAGGATCACCGCCTTGGCGAGATTCATTCCGGTGACGATGCCCCGGCGGTCGCCGTCGCGCACCAGCAGCGCGTTGCAGTCGATCGACTGCATCATCCGGCCCGCCGCCCTGATGCTTTCGCTCCCGTCGATGGGCACGGCCGGACACATCGGCAGATCGCGGACGCGCGCATGCATCATGGAATTGAACTGGTTCGATTCGCTCTCGCCGGCGAGCGCGTCGAGTTTGCGCGTAATGTCGAGATAGAAGAAGGCGCCGAAGCGCGGATTGGCGTTGATGAGGCGAAACATCTCGCCGCGCGGCGCGATGGCGCACAAAGTTTCCTCGGCGGCGATGAAGGTGCTGACGCTCGCCCCCTGCACGACGGCGCGCGCGTCGAAAAAGTCGCGGGGCCCGAGCATGCCGAGCAATTCGTTCTGCTGGCGCTCCTCCACGCAGCCCTTGACCACGAGATAGAGCCCCTCGGGCGAGGCGCCTTCGGACAGAATGGTTTCGCCGGGCCGGTAATAATGGATGTCGAGCGACGATTTCATTTCCTCGGCTTCGTCCGGCGTCAGCCGATCGAACGGGGCCGCCGACGTGTCGAGAAGCACGCTCATGGCAAGTCTCTGAGAGGAAGCTCCCTCTCGCCGCGGCCGACGAAGAGGTTACGCCGAGGACGGGCGCCCCCGGGAAAAAAAAGCCTCTCCCCGCGAGCGGGGAGAGGCGGTTTTGGTGTCAGTGGGCGGAGGCGCCGGCGGCGCCGATGCCGGTCTGCGAACGCACATATTGCGCGTCGAAACCTTCGCGGTCGCGCTGGGCGCGCTTGCTGCGATCCAGCTTGGACACGATATAGATGCCCAGGAAGGCGATCGACATCGAGAACAGCGCCGGGTTCGAGATCTGGAACAGCGCCGAGCCCTTCGGATTGCCGAGCGTGGCTTCCCACACCGCCGGCGAGAAGATCACGCCGACCAGCGCCGACATCAGGCCCATGAAGCCGCCATAGACCGCGCCGCGCGTGGTCATGCCGCGCCACATCATCGACATCAGCAGCACCGGGAAGTTGCACGAGGCCGCGATCGAGAAGGCGAGGCCGACCATGAAGGCGACGTTCTGCTTCTCGAACAGGATGCCGAGCACAACGGCGATGACGCCGAGGATCAGGGTGGCGATCTTCGAGACGCGGATTTCGTCCTGCTCGTTGGCCTGGCCGCGTTTCATCACGGTGGCGTAGAGGTCGTGCGAAATCGCCGAGGCGCCCGCCAGCGTCAGGCCGGACACGACCGCGAGGATCGTGGCGAAGGCCACCGCCGAGATGAAGCCCAGGAAGACGTTGCCGCCAACAGCGCCGGCGAGGTCGATCGCCGCCATATTGTTGCCGCCCCGGATCGCTTCGATGCCGTTCTTGCCCGCCGCGACCAGGGCCGGATTGAGGAAGTCCGGATTGGTCGAAACCAGCACGATCGCGCCGAAGCCGATGATGAAGGTCAGGATGTAGAAGTAGCCGATGAAGCCGGTGGCGTAGAACACCGACTTGCGCGCCGCCTTGGCGTCAGCCACGGTGAAGAAGCGCATCAGGATATGCGGCAGGCCGGCGGTGCCGAACATCAGCGCCAGGCCCAGCGAAATCGCCGAGAGCGGACTGTTGATCAGCGAGCCCGGCTGCATGATCGCCAGATGCTTGGGATGCACGTCGACCGCCTTGGCGAACAAGGCTTCCGGCGAGAAGCCGAACTGCCACAGCACCATGAAGGCCATGAAGGTCGCGCCGGCGAGCAGCAGGCAGGCCTTGATGATCTGCACCCAGGTGGTCGCCACCATGCCGCCGAAGGTCACATAGACGATCATCAGCACGCCGACGCAGATCACGGCATAAGCGTAATCGAGACCGAACAGCAGTTTGATCAGCGATCCCGCGCCGACCATCTGCGCGATCAGGTAGAAGGCGACCGTCACCAGCGTGCCGCAGGCCGCCATGACGCGGATCGGCGCCTGCTTGAAGCGGAACGAGGCGACGTCGGCGAAGGTGAACTTGCCGAGGTTGCGCAGCGGCTCCGCGATCAGGAAGGTGACGATCGGCCAGCCGACCAGCCAGCCCACCGAATAGATCAGGCCGTCGAACCCGGAGGTGTAGACGAGGCCGGAAATGCCGAGGAACGAGGCCGCCGACATATAGTCGCCGGCGATGGCGAGGCCATTCTGGAAGCCGGTGATGCCGCCGCCGGCGGTGTAGAACTGCGCAGCGGAACGGGTGCGCTTGGCCGCCCAATAGGTGATGCCGAGCGTGAACACCACGAACACCGCGAACATGGCGATGGCGGTCCAGTTGGTCGCCTGCTTCTGCGCGCCGCCGGCGATCGCGTCGGCGAAGGCGGGCGAGGCCAGGGCTGCGAGCGCAGCGCCGGAAACGAGAGTCTTGATGCGGGTCATCAACGGCTCTCCTCGACGATCTGGCGGGTGAGTTCGTCGTAGCGCTTGTTGGCCTTGACGACATAGATGCCGGTGAGGACGAAGGCCGAGATGATGACGAGCAGGCCGATCACGATCCCGACCGTGGCGACCGCGCCCGAATAGAGCGGCGTGCCAAGGAAATTGCCCAAATCCTTGTTGAAAGCGACCAGCAGGATGAAGCCGAAATAGATCAACAGCATGATCACCGACAGGGTCCAGCCCAGCGACTTGCGCGCGGCCACCAACTGCTTGAATTTCGGGTTTCGTTCTATGTCTAATGCACTCGCGGCCATGAAGGCTCCTCCCTGTATTCCAAAACCTCCTCGGGTGAACCTTTTTGACGATTGCGCGCAGGCGCAACGCCCGCGGTTCTTACCCGAGAAAGTCTCACCCCTGTCTAACCTACTGTTCGGCGTGGCGTGAGTTAGCACTTCGTTGAACAAGATGCAGATCAATGAATATACCCGCCGCGATTGAGCCGCGGCGGGTGACAGATTTCTTAAGGGATCAGAGAATTTCCTTCCGCCCGAGCGGGCGAAGCTCCGCTATTCCGGGACGACGCGCACCGCGCCTTTGGCGGCGCTTGTGGTCATCGCCGCATAGGCGCGCAACGCCGCCGACACTTTGCGGTCGCGGCCGACCGGCTTCCAGGCGTCCTTGCCCTTGGCTTCCATGGTTGCCCTGCGGCGCGCCAGAACATCCTCGGCGACGTCGAGTTTCAGCACGCGATTGGGAATGTCGATCACGATGGAATCACCTGAAACCACGAGACCGATCAGACCGCCCTCCTGCGCCTCCGGCGAAACATGGCCGATCGACAGGCCCGAGGTGCCGCCGGAGAAACGGCCGTCGGTGATCAGCGCGCAGGCTTTGCCCAGCCCCATGCTTTTCAGATAGCTGGTGGGATAGAGCATTTCCTGCATGCCCGGTCCGCCGCGCGGACCTTCGTAGCGGATGATCACCACATCGCCCGCCTTGACGGCGCCGGACAAAATCCCCTTCACGGCGTCGTCCTGGCTCTCGTAAACCACAGCCGGTCCGGTGAATTTCAGCACGCTCTCGTCGACGCCCGCCGTCTTCACGATGGCGCCGTCCTCGGCGAGATTGCCGAACAGCACGGCAAGGCCGCCGTCTCTGGAAAACGCATGTTCGGCGGAGCGGATCACGCCCTTTTCGCGGTCGGAATCCACCGCGTCATAACGCGCGCTCTGCGAAAACGCCTCCTGGGTCGGCACGCCGCCCGGCGCCGCGCGATAGAACGTGTCGAGGCCGGGGCAGTCCGAGCGCTTGAGGTCCCATTTCTCCAGGCCGGCGGCGAGGCTGTCGGCGTGGACGGAATGGACGTCGCGGTTCAACAGGCCGGCCCGGTCGAGTTCGCCCAGAATGCCATGGATGCCGCCGGCGCGATGCACGTCCTCCATATGGACGTTGGGCACGGAGGGGGCGACCTTGCACAGAACGGGGACGCGGCGCGACAGCCGGTCGATGTCGGACATTTTGAAATCGACGCCGGCCTCATAGGCGGCGGCGAGCAGATGCAGCACGGTATTGGTCGAGCCGCCCATGGCGATGTCGAGCGTCATGGCGTTTTCAAACGCCTTGAACGTGGCGATGCTCCGCGGCAGCACCTTTTCGTCGTCCTGCTCGTAATAGCGCTTGCACAGCGCGACGATCTTCCGCCCGGCCTCCAGAAACAGCTCCTTGCGGTCGGCATGGGTGGCGAGCGCCGTGCCATTGCCGGGCAGCGACAGGCCCAGGGCCTCCGTCAGGCAGTTCATGCTGTTGGCCGTGAACATGCCGGAGCAGGAGCCGCAGGTCGGACAGGCCGAGCGCTCCATGGAGGCGACATCCTCATCCGAATTCTTCGGATCGGCGGCGGCGATCATGGCGTCAATCAAGTCGACCTTTTTCGCGCCGGTGGACAACAAAACCTTGCCGGCCTCCATCGGGCCGCCGGAGACGAAAATGGCGGGAATGTTGAGGCGCAGCGCCGCCATCAGCATGCCGGGGGTGATCTTGTCGCAATTGGAGATGCACACCAGCGCGTCGGCGCAATGGGCGTTGGCCATATATTCGACGCTGTCGGCGATCACCTCGCGCGAGGGCAGGCTGTAGAGCATGCCGGAATGACCCATGGCGATGCCGTCGTCGACCGCGATGGTGTTGAATTCCTTGGCGACGCCGCCCGCCGCCTCGATCTCGCGCGCGACCATCTGGCCCAAATCCTTGAGATGGACATGGCCGGGCACGAATTGGGTGAAGGAATTCACCACGGCGATGATCGGCTTGCCGAAATCACCTTCCTTCATGCCGGTGGCGCGCCAAAGGCCGCGCGCGCCGGCCATGTTGCGTCCATGGGTGGAGGTGCGGGAGCGATACGGAGGCATGGATGACCCTGGTCTTTTGAATTTGCCGGTGTCCTACATCTTTGCGCCGCTCGCGTCCATGCGCGAGTTAAGGAAGTCTTAAACTCGCAATTGACCCTGAGCGCGACAGTGCAACAATGGCCGGGCGCGAGGAATGACTGGGCTTAACCAAGGTTCCGGCATGTTTTGCCGCACCGTCGCCGCGCCCATGTCCGCCTTGCGCAGGCGTTTGTTTTTGTCTCGTTTTCAGGAGCTTGTCATGATCAGCAAGGCTTCCGTTCTCGCCGCGCTCGGCGGGTTGTCCGTCTTGGCGGCGACCGGCGTTGCGGCCCAGGCGCAATGTGTCAACTGCAGTTATTCGACCTACTACCAGCCCTATACCGTGCGCAATTGCGAACAACTGGTGCCGCACACGGTGCTCCAGCCTGTCGTCACCAACCAGGTCGTGCCCGTCGTCAGCTATCAGACGGTCCAGCGCACGCAATATGTGCCGCAAACCGTTTATACGCGCCAGATCACCTCCGAACCGGTCAGCTCTGCGGGGTATGGCGGCTACGGCGGCGGTTACGCCAATTATGGCGGCGGTTATGCCGGCTACGGCGGCGGATACGGCTATGGCGGCGGCGTGATCGCCGCGGGTCTCGGCTATGCCGCCGGCTATGGCGCGGGCCGCTACGGCTACGGCGCGTGGGGCCGCTACGGCGGATATGGCCGCTACGGCGCTTGGGGTGGCGGCCGCGGCGCTTGGGGCGCCGGCCGCGGCGCTTGGGGTGGCCGCGGCGCTTGGGGCCACGGCGGCTACGGCCGTCACGTCGGCTTCGGCGGCGGCGGTTTTGCGCATGCGCGGCCCTATGGCGGCGGGTTCCACGGGCGGTGACCTAAGGCGGTGACGGTCCGCGAGGTTGGCTTTTCGCGCCGCCACGACTAAGTGATGGGCCACGCATCACTTATTGGCTTAGGGAAAAATCTTGAATCTCGTTTCGCCTGTTCCGCAGGACAATTTCTCCGCCGCGCTGCGCTCCGGCGTCAGCGCGGCCGTCGACTGGCTGATCGCCCGGCAGAAGCCGGACGGCCATTGGGTTGGCCGCGCGGAATCCAACAGTTGCATGGAGGCGCAATGGCGCCTCGCCCTCTGGTTCGTCGGCCTCGACGACCATCCGCTTTGCGCCCGCCTCGCGCAATCGCTGCTCGACACGCAGCGCGCCGACGGCGCCTGGGAAATCTATTACGGCGCGCCGAATGGCGACATCAACACCACCGTGGAAGCTTACGCCGCCCTGCGCTGCTCCGGATTTTCGGCGGACCACCCCGCGCTGCAAAAGGCGCAAGCCTGGATCGAGGCCAAGGGCGGATTAAAAAACATTCGCGTGTTCACTCGCTACTGGCTCGCCCTGATCGGCGAATGGCCGTGGGAGAAGACGCCGAACCTGCCGCCGGAAGTGATCTGGCTGCCGCTGTGGTTCCCCTTCAACATCTATCATTTCGCCCAATGGGCGCGGGCGACGCTGATGCCGATCGCCGTGCTGTCCGCCCGCCGTCCCTCCCGCCCGCTGCCGCCGGAAAATCGGCTGGACGCGCTGTTTCCCGAGGGTCGCGACGCCTTCGACTATGAGCTGCCGGCCAAGCCCAATCCCGATTTCTGGGACCGCTTCTTTCGCAAGACCGACGAAATCCTGCACAAGGCGCAGAACGGCTGGCTGGGCCGCGCGGGCTTTCGCAACGGCGCCATCCGCCATGTGCTCGAATGGATCATCAAGCATCAGGACGCCGACGGCGCCTGGGGCGGCATCCAGCCGCCGTGGATCTACAGCCTGATGGCGCTGCACGCCGAAGGCTATGCCTTGACCCATCCGGTGCTCGCCAAGGGTTTTGAGGCGCTGAACGATCCGGGCTGGCGGGTCGATGTCGGCGACGCCACTTTCATTCAGGCGACCAACAGCCCGGTCTGGGACACCATGCTGACCTTGCTGGCGTTTGACGACGCCGAGGCCCTGGACAATGAGGCGACGGAAAAGGCCGTGGATTGGCTGTTGCGCCGGCAGGTGCGGGTTCCCGGTGACTGGTCGATCAAACTGCCGGGGGTCAAACCGGGCGGCTGGGCCTTTGAATACGCCAACAATTTCTATCCCGACACCGACGACACCGCCGTCGCGCTGATCGCGCTCGCCCCGTTCCGCAGCGATGAAAAATGGCGGGCGCGCGGCATTGAGGAAGCGATTCAGCTTGGCGTCGACTGGCTGATCGCGATGCAGAGCAAGAATGGCGGCTGGGGCGCCTTCGACAAGGACAATACCAAGAAAATCCTCACCAAAATCCCGTTCTGCGATTTTGGCGAGGCGCTCGACCCGCCCTCCGTCGACGTCACCGCCCACATCATCGAGGCCTTTGGCAAGCTGGGGCTGTCGCGCGAACATCCCGCCATGGTCCGGGCCTTGCGCTACATCCGCGACCAGCAGGAGCCCGACGGCTCCTGGTTCGGCCGCTGGGGCGTGAATTATCTTTACGGCACCGGCGCGGTGCTGCCGGCGCTGGCGGCGATCGGCGAGGACATGCGCCAGGATTATGTCTGCCGCGCCTGCGAATGGATCGCATCACGCCAGCAGGCCAATGGCGGCTGGGGCGAAAGCTGCGCCTCCTACATGCAGGCCGAGGCCGCCGGACGCGGCGACGCCACGGCCTCGCAGACCGCCTGGGCGCTGATGGCGCTGATCGCGGCCAACAGGCCGAAAGACCGCGACGCCATCGAGCGCGGCTGCCATTTCCTGCTGGAAAACCAGCGCGAGGGAAGCTGGCCGGAGCCGCACTATACCGGGACGGGTTTTCCCGGCTACGGCGTCGGCCAGACCATCCGGCTGAACGACCCGCTGCTGGCGGAGCGGCTGAAGCAGGGCCCGGAGCTGTCGCGCGCCTTCATGCTGCGCTACGGGCTCTACAGCCATTATTTCCCGCTGATGGCGCTGGCGCGCGCGATCAAGCGGGATTGAGGAACGACGACGACATGGCCGGCGTTACCGCGAGAACCGGAGAACGCCGCCATGATCATCGGACAATTCGCCACCCGCCGCGACGCCGAACTCGCCGTGGAACACCTCGTCCAGGAACACGGCCTGGAGCGCACCGACATTTTTGTCGAGGCGCAGGGCAGAGAGAACAGCGCCGGGACCCGGCCCGCCGGCGCGGACCTGGAAAGCGGACATTACGGCGCCGAAGGGCTGACGGCGGATAAGACTCCGGAACTGAACGGGGCCGTGGACGTCTCCGTCGAATGCGACGAGTCCAAAACCCACGCCGTTGAAGACGCCCTGCGCGCCGCCGGCGCCGAAACGGTGCGTTTGCAATAGAGTCGTCAACAGAGTCGCCCGCCTCTTGCGCGGCGCGGGGCGTGGGGCCAGATTAGGCGGCGCTGAGGCTCGACTCAACCGGAACCGCCGCCATGACGCAAGTCAACACCCGCGCCAACACGCCGGCCGCCCCGCGCGTCTACCCGCTCGCCCCCCTGCCGGCCAGCGCGCTCGACGGCGTGCGCCGCCGCCGCATCCTGGCGCTTGGCCTCGACCTGGTCCTGGTCAGCTTCCTCGCGGTGGGGATCTGGCTGCTGCTCGGCCTGGCCTCGTTCGGCGTGCTGTGGTTCATCCTGCCGCCGATTTTCCCCTTCGTCGCCTTCTTCTACAACGGCCTGACCATTTCCGGCTGGCGCATGGCGACGCCGGGCATGAAGGCCATGGACCTGGAAATGCGGCTGGTGAACGGCGACCGGGTTCCCTTCCTCTATGCGGCGGTCCATGCCGTGCTGTTCTATCTCAGCCTCGGCTTCCCCATCCTGTTCCTGTTCTCGCTGCTCGCTTCCGACAAGCGCTGCCTGCACGACATGCTGGCCGGCGTCATCGTGCTGCGGCGCGTCTAGCGGAGGGCGCCCTTGACGAGCGAGCCGCGCGACCCCCCGCAATTCTATCTCACCTCGCCGGCGCCCTGCCCCTATCTTCCGGGGCGCGAGGAGCGCAAGGTTTTCACCCATTTGGTCGGCCGCCGCGCCGCCGTCCTCAACGACGCGCTCACCCATTCCGGCTTCCGCCGCTCTCAGACCATCGCCTATCGCCCGGCCTGCGAGAACTGCAAGGCCTGCGTCTCCGTGCGCATCCTCTGCGACGAATTCGCGCCCAACCGCACCCAGAAAAAACTTCTGGCGCGCAATGCCGATATTTTCAGCGATCTCGGTCCGGCGCGCGCGGATGTCGAGCAATTCCGCCTGTTCCGCACCTATCTGGACTCCCGCCATTCCGACGGCGGCATGGCCGACATGGCCATGCTCGACTATGGCATGATGATCGAGGACAGCCATGTCGAGAGCCGGATCGCGCTCTACCGCCTGCCACCGGAAGACAATGCCCCGGGGCGCCTCGCCGCCTGCTGCCTCACCGACGTGCTCGAGGACGGCCTGTCCATGGTCTATTCGTTCTACGACCCGGACCTGCCGCGCCGGTCGCTCGGCGCCTACATGATCCTCGACCACATCGAAAAGGCGCGCGCGCTCGGCCTGCCCCACCTCTATTTGGGCTATTGGGTCGAGGGCTCGCGAAAAATGGATTACAAGGCCCAATATCTTCCGCAGGAGCGATTGGGGCCGGCGGGGTGGACCCGGGTGGGGTGAGAGTCCCACGGACGTCATGCCCGAGCTTGTCCTTCGGCTTTGTGCCGGGCATCCACGCCCGGCCGCGAGAGAAAATCTGAAAGAACTCGCACGGCGACGCCGCGTGGATGGCCGGGACGACGCCCGGCCATGACGACATGAAGTTGCAAGCCTGACGGAAAACACCAGTACTTGTATAGGGAAAGCGCTGGATCGCTCGCCGCGCTGTTCGGCGCCGCCGTGAGTTCATGCGATCAGGTGCGCGACAGACCATTATTGGCTGGGATTTTCAATCGCCAGCCGCCGGTTGATCTCGTCCGTCAGCACGCCAAAACCTTGCGCATTCAGCTTCAGCCCGTTGCGCCCCCAAATGTCCGGCGTCGTGCGGTCGTCGCCGCCGAGCAGGCGCGCCACATCGATCAGCTCAATGCCCGGTCCCCAATCGAGGGACCGCAGCGCCGCATTGGTTTTTTGCGTGAACTCGCGAATGCGCTCGTTCCAGAAGGGGCGGCGCAACAATTCGGGCTGGAACGGCGGCGTGACCGTCAGCACCATCACCCGGCCGCCATGGTCGCGCGCCAGCCGCGCGAGGCGAAACAGCCGGTCGGCGGTCTTTTCGGCCAGCGCGTCCATGCGCTCGGGGGGCGCGAAGGAGGCGCCAACCGCGTCATAGACGCCGGAGGTCAGCACCACCACATCGCCGGGGCGCAGAAAATCGAAGCGGTCGAAGCGGCTGACGAGTTGCGCCGTGGTCTCGCCGTGCATGCCGCAATCGACGGCTTCGTAGCGGGCGTCAAGCGTGTGGCGCGGCCACTCTTCCGCCGCGGCGTCGCCGACGAGATAGAGGCGCGGCCTTTGCGCCTCGCTGGCCGGCTCCGCGCCGAAACATTTGATCACCGAGGGATCGAAACCGTCGAGATAGGCGAGTTTGCGCGCGACCCAGGCGTCGCGGCCGACGACGAACAGGCCGCCCAGCGCGGCGGCGCAAACGCCCAAGAGGACGAGACGCCAGCGCATCAGGCCGCTCGCCGCCCGCCATGCGCCGCGAACACCTGATCATAAATCTTCAGGAGATCGGCGACATGGGCGTCCAGCGTCGGCGGATCGCGCCAGAACGCCTCATAGGCCCCGCGCGACAGACGCGCCGCCAACTCCGGGTCGGCCATGCGGCGCAAGGCGGCGGCAAGCGAGTCCGCATCGCCGCTGCGGAACCAGAGCCCTGATGTCTCGGGCGCCACCCATTCGCGCGCCGCACAGCCGTCGGCGACGATCACGGGCGTTCCCATCGCCAAGGCCTCCACCGCCGTCATGCCCTGCGTCTCCGGCCAGAGCGAGGGAAACACCAGGGCGCGGGCGGCGCGCATGGCGGCGCGGGCCTCCTCGGGCGCGCGCCAGCCCAGCATCCGCGCCTCCGGATAGGCCGCAGCCAGTTGCGCCGCCGCCGGGCCGTCGCCGATGAAGACCGGCGTGACCCCGGCGCGGCGGGCGGCTTCGGCGAACAGCAGAATGCCCTTTTCGGCGGAGAGCCGACCGACGAACAGCAAATCCTGGCCTAGGGAATGGCGCGGACCGAGGTCTTCGGCTTCGATCGGGTTGCGCAGCCGGTAGAGCCGGGCGGCGGCCGGCAGATAGGGCTTGAGCAGCTCCGCCTGCAGGTCGGACAGCAGGATGAAATCGTCGAAACAGGCGTCCAGCCGCGCCACATTCCGGGTCACCCACAGCCGCGCATTGCGCCAGAGCTTGAACGGATAATTGCGCGAATCGCAGTGGCGCGCCCAGCAGGCCGCCGACAGCGGGCGCAAGGCGCAGGTCTCGCCCTTGCGGTAGTCGAAGAACCCGCCATTGGGACAGTGCAGGAAATATTCATGGACCGTGTAGAGGCGCGGCAGGCCGGAGCGCCGGATCGGCCCGGCGATGGCGCCCGACAAAGCCTTGGCCCAGCCATGCACATGCACCAAGGTTTTGTCGCGCGGCAGGCGCGCCAGCAGTTTTTCCAATTCTTCGGCCGCGCGAAAATTCCAGGTCCCCTGCGCCGCTGCGGCAAGACGGGAGCCGTGGC
The DNA here is from genome assembly GCF_025961575.1 of Rhodoblastus acidophilus. Lineage (GTDB taxonomy): Bacteria > Pseudomonadota > Alphaproteobacteria > Rhizobiales > Beijerinckiaceae > Rhodoblastus > Rhodoblastus acidophilus_C. The sequence goes on from NZ_JAOQNX010000007.1 coordinate 66,132, forward strand.
CGAGCAGGTCCTGCTGGCCGAGGCAGATGGTTTCGATCCCCGCCTGGGCCAGGCGCGGGTCGACGGGCCCGACCGCGGCGAAGACAATGGGCTCGCAACCCGCCTGTTTCAGGCCGAGGGCGCTGTCGAGCGCCACCTTGGCCTGGCCGCCGGTCACCGACGCATGGTCGACGACGATGACGACACGGATTTTTTCCCCGCTGATCATATTGGCTCCGCCTGTTTCGCGCCGCATAGTGGCGTGAAAAACTTTCCCAAAGCTAAGGGCGTGAGCAATGAGGAGCATCAACGCGGCGCTGACCGCCTGGGCGGGCGTGATGGGCGGCTGCGGCGTCGCCGCAGCCGCCGTCGCCGCCCATGCGGCGGGCGCGGAGCGCATGGCGAGCGTCGCCCTGATCCTGCTCGCCCACGCCGCCGCCCTGCTGGCGCTGACCTTGCGGACCGGCCGGCTGTTCGCCCTCGCCGCACTCCTGATGGCCGCCGGCGCGACCCTGTTCGGCCTGGACGTGTCGCTGTTCACGCTGGGCGGCGCGCATCTGTTCCCGATGGCGGCGCCGTCGGGGGGCGTGACCCTGATCCTGTCCTGGCTGCTGGTCGCCGCGGCCGGGATCGCGGCAAGATAGCGCAAACACCCTGGTAAGTTTTTTGTGTTTCCAATCCAGGACCTGCGCCAGTTCGGCGTCGTCCGGAGCCCCGCAGCGGCATGCGCATCTGCCACATCATCGAATCGACCAATGCGGGCAGCAGCCGGGTTGTCGTCGAGCTCGCGCGCAGCGGCGTCGCGGCGGGCGAGGACGTCACCGTCATCTATTCGCGCAACCGGGCGGAACAGGTTTTCATCGACGACCTCGTCGCCATCGACGGCCTGCATCTGGTGGAGACGCCGATGCAGCGCGAGGTCGGCCTCCACGACATTGTCGCGGGCTGGCGGCTGTTGCGCGCGCTGATCGCCCATGGCCCGTTCGACGTCATCCACGCCCATTCCTCCAAGGCCGGCGGCCTGGCGCGGCTGGCCGGCCTGTTCATGCCGGGCGCGGCCAAGGTCTATGCGCCCCACGCTTTCGTCACCCTCAGCCCCGACGCGCGCCCGATCTATGGGCTGATCGAGCGGCTCCTGTCCCATGTCACCGACGCCATCGTGGTCCTGTCCGAGCAGGAGCGCCGGCACGCGACCGAAGTCCTGCATATCGCGCCGGACCTGCTGCACCTCATTCCCAACGGCGTCAGCGCCGCGCCGCAGGGCAATCGCGCCGCGATCCGCGCCAAATTGCGCGCCGAGGACGACAGTTTCGTCATCGGCTTCGTAGGCCGGCTGGTCGAGCAGAAGAATCCGGTCCGCGCCGTCAAAGCCTTCGCGCTGGTCGCTCCGACGCATCCGCAGGCGCTGCTGGCGGTGATCGGCGGCGGCCCGCTGGAGCCGGACGTGCTTGCCGCCGCCCGCGCGGCGGGCGTCGCGGAAAGGGTGCGCATGGTCGGCTACGCGCCGGCGCGCGATTACATGCCGGCCTTCGACTGCCTGCTGTGCAGCAGCGATTACGAAAGCTCGCCGCTGATTTTTCCGGAGGCGCTGATGGCCGGGGTTCCCCTGGTGTCGACCAATGTCGGCACCGTGCCGGAGCTGCAGCGGCCGGAAGGCCCCGTCTTCGCGGTCGCCGACCTCACCCCGGAGGCGCTCGCGGATGGGCTGGACCAATTGCTGCGGCTGAGCCCCGAGCAACGCCTCGCCCTGCGCGAGGCGGCGAGGCGATTCGCGGCGCCCTATTCCGCCGAGACCATGTACGGCCGCACCTTCGAGCTCTACCGGCGGCTGCGTCCGCACGCCTGACGCAACCGCATTTCCGGCGCCGCAGCGGCATGTCCGCGCCAAGCGGCGCGGCTCGCTCTCCCATCGTAAACGTGAAAGAATTGCTAAGCTTCTGCAAGGATTTCGGCGCCGGCGCGCGTTTTTGCCGAAACCCGCACTTGAACTTCCAAAAATGCGCGCCAAACTAAGGATGAGGAGACGAACATGATCATAGCTGCAACCGCCCTCGCCCTTCTGCTGCTGGCCGCCTCTCGCCGTGCGCCGGCTCCCGTGCGGGTTCCCGTCAAGGCGCGCCGCAACCGCCGCTGAGCGCCAGGGCTTTGCGCCCGGCTGCGCCGCGCTTCGGCGCGTGACGGCTGGCGCTTAATTAACTGTTTTCCTCGGCAAGGCGCGCGTCTATCCTGCCGCGATGAAACTCATCCTCACGCTCAAGTGGTCGCTTGCGGCCGGAGCTCTGCTTCTGCTGGGCCTCGCCGCGGCGCCCTGGACCGTTTCGGAGACGGCGCAGATCAAGACGCTGGAGCGTCAGATCCGCGATCGCGCCGGACTGGCGCTCGCCGACCACGGCCGGTCTGTCTTCGCGGTGCTGCCGCGGCCCCACATCCGCATCTATGAACCGCAGCTGCGCGATTCCAACAGCGAATTCACGGTTTCCGCCAGTTCGCTGCGGGTCGATCTCGGCTTTGGCGGGCTGATGACCGGCCGGCTCGATCTCGCCCGCGCCGTTCTCGCCGACGCCGTCTTCACCTTCGACCCCGCGCGGCTGCCCGCCGCCGTGGTCGCCGCCACCACCCGCCCCGCGGATGGACTGGGCGACCTCGAGATCACCCGCGGAAAAGTGCTGCTGCGCCATGCCGGGCTGGACCAGCCGGAACTCGCCGCCGACGAGATTTCGGCGCGGCTGGAATGGAGCCGCGCCGGCGCGCCGCTGTCGCTCACCGGGCACGCGCGCGTGCCCGCCATGGGCGAGGAGCGCCAACCCGCGCGTTTCGCCGTCTGGGCGGCCCATCCGGACCGGCTGCTCAACGCGGGGACCAGCCCGGTCACGCTCCGGTTCGACGACGACGGTTTGCAAGTCGTGATGAACGGCGCGCTGACGCTCGCGGACAAGACAAGGTTCGAGGGCCAGGTCGCCGCCTCCGCGGCCTCGCTGCGCACCGCCGCGGGCTGGTTCGGCGTGCCCATGCCGCTGCCTGGGCCGTATCGCGACGCGCGGATCAAGGCCGACGCCTTGTTCGAGCCGGGCGAACTGGCGCTGACCAATCTGAGCCTGTCGGTGGACGGCAATGCGCTGGACGGCGCCGCCTCCATTCGTCTGAATGGCCCCCGGCCCTCCGCCGCCGCGACGCTCGCCAGCGCCTCGCTCGATTTCGCGCCCATGTTCGAGGACTATCCGTTTGCCGTCGCCAACGGCCAGTGGAATCGCGACACGTTCCCGCCCGCGAGACTCGGCGTCGCCGATCTCGACCTGCGGCTGTCGGCCAAACGCGCCCGGCTTGGCGACCTCCAGCTCGATGACGCCGCCCTGTCGGTGATCCTGAAGAGCGGCCGGATCGACCTATCGATCGCCCAGGCGCGCGCCTATTCCGGCCTCGCCCGCGCCCGCGCGGTGATCGCGGAGAGCGAAGCCGGGCTAGACATTCGCGGCTCGCTTGCGGCCGAAAAGCTCGACCTCGCGCCGCTGCTGTGGGATTCGGTCAAGCGCCAGGTGCTGACCGGCGCCGCCAACCTTTCCGCCAGTTTCGAAACCAGCGGCAATTCCTTCGCCGAACTCGCCGCCCATCTCGACGCGCGCGGCGATTTCTCCGTCGCCTCCGGGGATATGTTCGGCATCGACCTCGATCTCGCGTTCCGCCGGATGGAGCGCAGTCCGCTGACGGTCGGCGCCGACCTGCGTTCGGGCCGCACGCCGTTCGAGCTGATGTCCGGCAAATTCGCCATGTCGCAAGGCGTCGCCGATGTCGAGGAAGGCGCCGTGCGCGCCAACCAGGTCGCGCTGTTCTTTTCCGGGCGCGCCAATGTCGCCGACCGCTCCGTCGACCTGCACGCCAGCGCCAGCCGCGCCGGCGCCGAGGGCAAGGCGCTGCAATTCGGCTTCAACCTCGTCGGCCCCTGGGACGAGCCCGCCGTGGTCCCCGACGCCGAGGGTTTGATTCGACGGTCGAACGCCGCCGCGCCGCTGTTGCCCTCCGGCCCGCAGAACTGAGCCATGTTCATCCGCCAGCTGGAATATCTGGAGGCGCTGGCGCGGGAACGGCATTTTCGACGGGCGGCGGAGGCCTGCAATGTCTCGCAGCCCACGCTGTCCGCGGCGCTGGCGCAGCTCGAGGACGAACTCGGCGTGCCCCTGGTGGCGCGTTCCGGCCGCTTCCAGGGCCTGACCCCCGAAGGCGAAATCGTGCTGGCGCGGGCCCGCCGCGCGCTGATGGAAATCGACGCGCTGCGCGCCGAAGTCGCCGAGGCGCGCGAGGGGCTGCGGGGCAAATTGCGCTTCGGCGTCATTCCCACCGCTCTGCCCATGGCGGTGCGGGTCACCGCGCCGTTCTGCGCGTCCCATCCGGCGGTGACGCTCGAAATCCTGTCGCTGACCTCGGACGAAATCCGCCAGCGGCTGGAGGCTTTCGAGATCGACGCCGGCCTGACCTATCTCGACAATGAGCCGCTGACCGGCGTGCTCTCCAAGCCGATCTACAGCGAATCCTATTGCCTGCTGACGCGCGCCGACGGGCTTCTGGGCGGCCGCGAAAACATCGGCTGGGCGGAGGCCGCCGAGCAAAAACTTTGCCTGCTGACCGGCGACATGCAGAACCGCCGCATCATCGACGGCCTGTTCCGTCGGGTCGGCAAGACGCCCCGGCCCTGGGTCGAAACCAATTCAATCTTCAACCTCATCACCCACGCCGCTTTGCCCGGCGTCGCCAGCGTCGCGTCGCGGCAGGTGCTGGACCTGTTCGGCCCGCTGGCGGGCGTGGTCGCGCTGCCGCTGGTGGAGCCCGAGGCGCGCCAGACGGTTGGGTTGGTGGTGGCCGACCGGCAGCCGCTGCCGCCGCTGCCGCGCAAGTTTTTCGAAAGCGCGCCCTCCCGGGAGGAGATGGACGGCGCCTGAGCCTGTTGGCGACGCAAAACCTCTCCGCCGATAAGCCCTCGACGCCCGGCGGGATCCTTCAATCGTTCTCGCCAATATCCGTGAGCAAGAACCCGGCGGGCGTTCTTGTGAAGGTGAAAATCGTGTCGCCACAGAAAACAAGAAAATTGTCGTTGTTTTCCGGGTCGCGATCATAGACGGCGGCGCTGCGTTGAAGGCAGGCGCGGGCGCTCGCGGAGAAGCGGCCCTTATAGATCTTCGTCTGGAATTGCGCGGCGGTGCTGACGTCGGCGTCTCCCTGGAAAGGGAGTTTCGTCATGCCTGCGACGGCGACGGCGTCGTTCGCTTTCAGCGCGGCCGCAAATCTGCGCATGAAGCCGGTGAACTCCGCCTGGACGGCGGGCGGCGCTGTTTTGGCGGCCTGCGCCGGGGCCGGCGCGGCCTGCGCAAAGGCGATCGCCAATAGAGTCATGGACAAAGCTTTCATCCCCCGCAAACCCGCCTCCCCTGCACGTTTCATCGTCCCCTGGCCCTGCGCGGAAAGCGACCGCCTGCGCTATGGCGGGCCGCCCGCCGTCGGCAGGGTGAATTCGAACACGGCGCCATGGGGCGCATGGTCGCGAAAGCGGATTTCGCCGCCATGGGCCTCGACAATGCTCTTGCTGATCGACAGGCCGACGCCCATGCCGAACCTTTTGGTGCTGTAAAAGGCCGAAAACAGTTTTTCGCGCGCCTCCGGCTCGACGCCGGGGCCGTTGTCGGCCACGCTGACGCTGACGCGCTCCGGGTCGGGCCGCGCCAGCGTGATGCGGATTTCCGGGGCCTCGGCGAGCCGCAGGGCCTCGTCGGCGTTTTGCAGCAGATTGACCATCACCTGCTCGATCTGGATGCGGTCGACCACCACCTCGAAACCGTGCTGCGGGACGAAGACGATCTGCGCGCGCGAGCGCGATGGCGTCAGGTCGAGCGCCTCCAGGATCAGCGCCGACAAATCCTCGGTCTCCCGCATCTCCGGGCGCTTTTCGATGAAGCCGCGCAGCCGCTTGAGGATTTCGCCGGCGCGGCGCGCCTGCGCTTCGATCCGGGCGACGATGTCGACCTCGCCCGCCGCGCCCGTCCCCGCCCGGCGATGGGCGGCGGCGAAATTGAGGATGGCCGCGATCGGCTGTCCCACCTCATGGGCGAGGCTCGCCACCACTTCGCCCATATCGTTGATGCGGCTGACATGGACCAGTTCGTCGCGCAAGGCGTTGACCCGCCGCTTCTCCTCCTCGATCGGGCTGAGGTCGCGCATGAAGCCGACGAAAATGACGCCGCCATTGTCCTTGGCCTCGCTGACGGTGAGTTCGAGCGGGAACACCGACCCGTCCTTGCGGCGCCCCTCGATCACGCGCCGGCGCCCGACCACCCGGGTTTCGCGGTTGCGGGCGTAGGCGGAGAGATAGCGCCTGTGCTCGCCATGTGAGGCGCCGGGCATCAGCCCGTCGACGCTCCGGCCCATCAGCTCGGGCGGCGCATAACCGAACATTTCGCAGGCCGCCGGATTGGCCGAGATGATCTTGCCCTCGGCGTCGATGGTGACGATCGCCTCCATGGCGGAATCGAGAATGGCCTTGAGGCGGCGCTCGTTGTCCTCCAGCGCCTGACGGATGGCGACGCGGTCGGAAATATTCTCGCAAAAAATCAGCACGCCGCCGACGCCGTCGCCCGGGCGAAGCCAGGGCCGCACCTCCCAGCGCAGCCACAGCTTTTCGCCATCGGCTCGCTGGAAAAAGTCGCGATCGGATCGAATGGTCTCGCCGGCGAGCGCGGCGGCGTGATCCGCCTTCCAGGCGTCGCCGATTTCGGGAAAGACCTCATAATGCGACTTGCCGACAATATCGCGGGTGAGATGGAAATCGTCGCGCCAGCGCGCGCTCGCGGCGAGATAGCGCATGTCCCGGTCGAACATGGCCATGGCGGCCGGCGCCTGCTCGATGAAATGGCTCAATTGCTCGGCGTTGCGCCTGTCGAGCGCATCGAGTTCGCCGCGCACGCGCGACAGGCGCTCCAGAGCGCGCGCGACCAGCGCCAATATGCCGCTGTTGAGGGCGAACACCGCGAGGCTCACATAGTCGAACATGCTGGAGAGCGGCGCGGGCGGCGGGCCGAACAGCGGCGTGCAGCTGACGACCACGGCAAAGGCGAACACCGCGACCACGCCTTGCGGCTCCAGCAGCAAAGCGGCGACCAGCAGCGCCGGATCGAACAGCGCATGAACCATTGCCGCGCCCGGCTGATCGGCGAAGCCGCCGCGCGCCAGAAAGCCGACGAGGGCGAAAGCGCCGATCACGGCGAGGCGGAGCGGACGCGGCCAGTTCGAAACCGGGGGAAGCCATGCGCCCGCGGCCCGCGCCGCCGCCTTGCGCGCCAAACCGCCGTCGATCTCCGTTCCGGACATTTCGCCCTCCGGACAGGATGCGGGGCTTGCGCCAGCGCCAAAGTCTCGGGCTTGCGGAAAATACCGAGCGGCCCAACCTGACTGACGCCGTGAACGCATCCGTGTTATGTCTTTCTTAAGGCTCCGCCTGAGGTCCGCGCAAGAGCGGACCGCAAACGAGCGCCTCGAGGCCGCGACCAAGCCGGAGAGCGACGATGAGTTATGGCCAGACTGTCCATGTGATCGAAGACGATTGCGCCGTGCGCGAATCCCTCGATTTGCTGCTGCGCTCCGCCGGCCTGACGCCGCGCCTTCATCCCAGCGCCCGGGATTTCCTCGAGTGCAAGCCGGCGCCCGACGGCTGCGTCGTCACGGATGTCCGCATGGCCGACATGACCGGCATCGAACTGCTGGCCGAGATGAAGAACCGGCGCATCAACCTGCCCGCCGTGGTGATGACCGCCTTCGCCGACGTGCCTGTGGCCGTCAAGGCGATGAAGCTCGGCGCCGTCGATTTCATCGAGAAACCCTTCGACGACGAGCTGATGGTCGGCTCGATCCGCGCCGCTCTGGCGCGCAATTCCGACCCCGACAGCCCGGAATCCCAGATCGCCGCGGCGCGGCGCCGGCTGTCGGCGCTCACGGCGCGCGAGCGCGACGTGCTCCACGGGCTGATGAAGGGCAAGCTGAACAAGACCATCGCCTTCGAACTCGGCATCAGCGTGCGCACGGTGGAGACCCACCGCGCCAATCTGATGACCAAGACCCAGTCGGAAAGTCTGTCCGAACTCATCCGCCTCACCCTGCTCGCCGAAGAGGCCGAGCAGGCGTAAGGCGGTTGTCCTCAGGGCGTCGGTTTTTTGCCGGCGACGGGAGAATGGGGCAGAGCGTCGAGCGGCATGGCGTTGTCGGGCAGGCGCGTCCAGGTCTTGGTCTGGCCGAGGACGGAAATGCCGACGTAGCCGCGCAGCTCCAGCTTCTTGCCGTCGGGCGAGAGGTCCATGCGCGCGTCATAGACCGTGCCGTCGCGGGGATCGAGCACCTTGCCCTCCTCATAGGCGAGACCGTCGCGCTTCATGCCGGTGACGATCGGCAGGCCGACGACCGGCAAGCCTTTCAAGGGTCCCTCGCATTTGTCGCAGGTCTTGACCTTGCCCTCTTCGCCGGGCTTGGGGAAACCTTTGACCAGGCGGCCCTCGTAAACCCCGTCCTTTTCGGTGAAATAGAACCACGCGTTGGGCTTGTCGGAATCGTCGTAGGACTGCCAGAACCCCTTGACCGTGCGCTCCTCGGCCGAAACCGGGGTGTGCATGATCGAGAAAAGCGCCAGAAAGGCGCAGGCTGCAGACAATTTTTTCATGCGCAACGCTCCTTCGCAGGCTCCAGCGCGCCGGACGCCTGCGCTTCGCGGAAAAGTTCGCGATAGATCGAGGTCCATGGAGCGAAACCGCCTCGCGGCCCGCCCATCTCACGTTGCGTTCTATAAACCTTGCGCCGGAGGTTGGCCAGACAGAATCGGCCGGTCCGTTCCGCGCGCCACCACGATGCTGCAGTAGAGACGCCAGCCGCGGGCCTCTCCGGCGCGGCGCGCCACGCGCAATTCCAGCTGCGACACCGGACCCGGAACCCGCACGCCATGCGCCTCGATCCGCCAGCGGGCGGCGAGCCAGGCGGCGCCCGCCAACAGGACACAAGCGACGCCGACCAGCCCCAATGACAATCCGTCCATCGCAGCCTCCCAGAACGAAACAAAAACAAACATGATTGTAAGGTATCCTTACACACTATGGTGAATTGTCAATGCGCATTAACCAAAAGCCCTGCGGCATCCGCGCATTGATTCAAGCGAAGGCCTTGCGTATGGTTATCTTACGCGGAGGCGCGGCATGGCTTACAATCATGAAGAGGACGAGGCGCGCAGGGCGGCGGCGCGCGATCTCGCCAAAATGCTGCTCGGCGAGGCGCGCAGGCTCACCTTGCAGTTCGAGGCGATTCAAACGCTCGATCCCGTCGCCTTCCATGAAGCCGTATCCGATCTGTCGGCGCTGGTCGACACGCTGCGCGGCGAAACCGGCGCGGGCCGCGTCGAACCTTTCCGCGCCGAGCCCGAGCGCGCCTTCGACGCCGGCAATACCGAAAATTTCATCCTCGACATTATCGGGATTTTCCCCGAGGGCGCCTCGGTCGAAAACATTTACAATGGCGTGGTGGAATCCGGCGCGGCCATGAGCCGCGAAGCCCTGACCGTGCGCCTGCACCGCATGTTGCGCGCGGGAAAAATCATGCGGCCGTCGCAGGGCCATTACGCCCTGCCCCATGCGCCGGTGACGCCGCTGCGCCGCGTTCCGTAAGACAGACTTACAACACAAAACAACTTGCAAATAAAAAGCGGGCCGAAGCGGCCCGCCTTTCCCTGTTCTGGACCAAGCCTCAGGCCATGGCCTTCTTCAGATTCTCGTCGATCTTGTCGAGGAAGCCGGTGGTGGTCAGCCATTTCTGATCGGGGCCGACCAGCAGCGCCAGATCCTTGGTCATGAAGCCGCTTTCGACCGTGTCGACGCAGACCTTTTCCAGCGTGGCCGAGAACTTCGCCAATTCCTCGTTGTTGTCGAGCTTGGCGCGATGCGCGAGGCCGCGGGTCCAGGCGAAGATCGACGCCATGGAATTGGTCGAGGTCTCCTTGCCCTTCTGGTGCTCGCGATAGTGACGGGTCACCGTGCCATGCGCGGCTTCCGCCTCGACCGTCTGACCGTCCGGGGTCATCAGCACCGAGGTCATCAGGCCGAGCGAACCAAAGCCTTGCGCCGCCGTGTCGGACTGAACGTCGCCGTCATAGTTCTTGCACGCCCAGACATAGCCGCCCGACCATTTGAGGCACGAGGCCACCATGTCGTCGATCAGGCGATGCTCGTAATGAAGGCCGAGCGCCTTGAACTTGTCGGCGAATTCGGCGTCGAAAATCTCCTGGAACAGATCCTTGAAGCGGCCGTCATAGGCCTTCAGGATCGTGTTCTTGGTGGAGAGATAGACCGGATATTTGCGGGCGATGCCATAGTTGAAGGAGGCGCGGGCGAAATCGCGGATCGACTCGTCCAGATTGTACATGGACATGGCGACGCCGGCGCCCGGGAATTTGAACACTTCCTTCTCGATGACCGTGCCGTCCTCGCCCTCGAATTTGATGGTCAGGCGGCCCTTGCCGGGAACCTTGAAATCGGTGGCGCGATACTGGTCGCCAAAGGCGTGGCGGCCGATGACGAAAGGCTGCGACCAGCCCGGCACCAGACGCGGCACGTTCCTGCAGATGATCGGCTCGCGAAAAATCACGCCGCCCAGGATGTTGCGGATGGTGCCGTTCGGCGACTTCCACATTTCCTTGAGGTTGAACTCTTTCACGCGGGCCTCGTCCGGCGTGATGGTCGCGCATTTCACGGCGACGCCGTATTTCTTCGTCGCTTCCGCGGAATCGATGGTGACCTGGTCGTTGGTGGCGTCGCGGTGCTCGACCGAGAGATCGTAATATTTGAGGTCGAGATCGAGATAGGGATGAATCAGCTTGTCCTTGATGAGCTGCCAGATGATCCGGGTCATTTCATCGCCGTCCATTTCGACGACCGGATTGGCGACCTTGATCTTGCTCATGCCTGACTCCCTGATCTGCGGCGAATTGGCGCACGGGACGCGCCAAGCCGCCGCCCTATAGCATCGGGTCTTGCCCAAGCCTATACGGCTTTTGGGGAGCGATGGCGGAAAGCCCTGACATTTTTTCGATTCTGTCAGGACGCCTGGGCCGCCCGGGACGCAAACCCCACCTCGAACTTGGCCCCCCGCCCCGGCCGGCCCCGTGCGGACAGCCGCCAGCCATGGCGGCTGGCGACCGCCTGGCAGATGGCGAGACCGATGCCTTCGCCGGGGGCGTCGCGCCCGTGCAGGCGACGAAACGGCTCGAAAATCACCCGCGCCGAGTCCTCGGCGAAACCGACGCCCTCATCCTCCACCGACAGCCGGTTTTCCCGCTCGCCCCGCGTGAGCATGATGCGCACCTGCGGCGCCTGCCCCGGCTTGGCGTATTTCAACGCATTGGTCAGAAAATTCACCAGCAGATGCAGCGTCTGCTCGCGGTCGCCGCGCACGCAAAAATCGGCGCCGCGCGTCTCCACCCGCGCCTGCCTGTCACAAATGCTCTGCGCGCACATCTCCAACACCTCGTCGACCAGCCCGCGCATGGAAAAATCCTGCAGGTTCAACTCGCTTTCCAGCGACCGGGCATAGGTGAGCAGGCTGGCGACCAGCCGGCGGGCGCGCTGCGCCGATTGCGCCATCACCCCCGCGGCATAGCGCGTTTCCTCGGCGTCGCCGCGCGCCAGCGCGCCCTCCAAAACCTCGGCGAAGGCGCAAATTTTTCGAAGCGGCTCCTGGATGTCGTGCGAGGCGACGTAAGCAAAACTCGCGAGATTCTGGTTGGCGCGCCGCAATTCGGACATGGAGGCGACCAGCCGCCGTTCCGCTTCGACCCGCCCGCTGATGTCCACGGCGAACACCAGCACGCGCGGCCCTTCAGGCGTCACCACCGGCGTCAGACCGATCTCGACCGGAAACTCGCCGCCGTCGCGGCGCCTCGCGCGCAAATCGCGCCCCACCCCCATCATCCGTTTCGTCGGTTGCGCCTGAAAAACGTCGCGCATCTCCCGATGCCCGTCGCGCGCGCCCTCCGGCAACAGCGCTTCGACGGGCAAGCCGACCATGCCGCCGGGCGGAAAACCGAACATGGCCTCGCATTGCGTATTCACCAGTTCGATCCGGCCGCTCGGGCTCACCATGAGCATGGCCGCGGGGCAGGCTTCGAACGCCAGGGCGAAGATTTCATTGGCCATTGCGCACGCGCGTCGTTTCGTCTCAGGGCGGGACAATGTACGCCGGGCCTTTGCGCTGTATAATCACAAATAGGACATTTTCAGTCCACTTTCAGACGGTTAATTCGCAGGCGGTTTTCCACGCATTATCAAGGTATCGATTCATGTCCGACGCGCGCAACGCCCGCCATGTGCTGATTGTCGAAGACGACCAGGACGACGCCTTCCTGCTCAAGCGGGCGCTCGGCCTCGCCGCCGAGGAAAAACGAATCGACCTCAACGTCGTCCACACCGAGGACGGTCTCGACGCGCTCGGCGACATCGCCTGCAAGGACCTGATGAATCGCCTGCCCGACTGCATCGTGGTCGATCTCAACATGCCCAAGGTCGACGGCGCGCGTTTTCTCTCCGCCCTGCGCGCCGATCTGGAGCTCACCGACGTTCCCGCGGTGGTGCTGACCACGGCGACGGAAAACTACGTGCTCGACAACGCCATGGCCGAGGGCGCCGACGCCGCTTTCTCCAAGCCGAACTCGCAGGAGGAATTGCTGGCGATCGCACGCGTCATCCTGTCCTACGGCTCCGGGGCTGCGACGCCGCGTCCCTAGGAAATACTGGACAGACGCCGGCTGTCGCCGCTATTCAGCGAGACAGCCGGAACCTGCACCATGACGCCGAGAGCGCATCCGACCAATTTCATTGAATATACCGCGGATTTTCTGTCCAGCCCGGAATTCAACATGGGCGGGCCGCGGATCGAAATCACCAATGTCCGCACGTTCAACCGCGATCTCTTCGCCATGCTGGACGATTCGCCGACGCTGGCGGACGCGGAAAGCGCCTTCAAGCTCTACATGAACGCGGCCTTCGCCATCGACGTCGAACAGGCCCCGACCAGCGCCCGCACCCCGTTCCGCTCGTGCTATCTCAAACTGCTGCAAGGCTGGGGGTTCGACTCCAACGGCCCCGAGGGCGCGGTGATGAAAGGTTGGGTCGAAAGCCGCTTCGGCCTGCGCCCGAGCTACCACAAGCACCCGCTGCCCCCCGGCGACGCCGCCGCCTGGGCGCCCTATCTCAAGGAGAAGATGGACAGCCGTTTTCATTCAAACTCCATCTATTCGCAGCTCGACCTTTTATACGAATTCACCCAATACATTCTGCGCCGCTTCGTCCATGGCGAGCGCACCCATGTCACGCTCTACCGCGGCCTCAACCTCTCCGAGGCCAGCCATTTGACGCGGCGCGCCTGCTGCCTCATCTGGCTCAACAATTGCGTCTCGACCTCCACCGACCCCGATGTCGCCGGCTGTTTCGGCGATATCATCGTCAAGATTCGAGCGCCCGTGTCCAAGATCCTGTTCGTCAACAACCTGCTTTCGATCAGCCCGCTGCGCGGCGAAGGCGAGGTTTTGCTCATCGGCGGCGATTTCTGGGTGACCCCGCAGTCATGACCTCCCTCGTCACATCCGCCAATGTCGAAAGTCGCGCCAGCGCCGCTTTTTTAGGCTTCGCCATTGGCGACGCCTTCGGCGCCACCGTCGAATTCATGACCGAGCGCGAGATCGCGGCGCAATATGGCGTGCACTGGAACATTGTCGGCGGCGGCTGGCTGCGCCTCAAGGCCGGCGACATCACCGACGACACGCAAATGTCGCTGGTGCTGGCGCGCTCGCTGGTCAAGCGCAACGGGTTTGACGCCCAGGATGTGGCGGAAGGTTTTGCCGACTGGCTGAAATCCGGCCCGCTCGACGTCGGCAACACCTGTCGGCGCGGCATTCGCCGGTTCATGACCCACGGGACCGTCGAAGGCCCCTATTCCGAAGGCGACGGCGGCAATGGCGCGGTGATGCGGGTGCTCCCCGTGGCGCTGGCGACCTTGAAGCGTCCCGAGCTTGGCCAAGCCTGGGCGGTCCAGCAGGGTCACATCACCCACAACCAGGACAAGTCGGACGCGGCCTGCGTCTGGTTCATGCGGCTGATCCAGCAAGCGCTGCTCACGCCCGACAAGACGGTTTTGCGCGCGCTGGCGGACCGCTGGATCGAGGAGCACCCGTATTTTCGCTACACGGCCTACACCGGCCCGTCCTCGGCCTATGTCGTCGACACGGTTCGGACCGTGCTGTGCGGTTTTTTTGAGACGAACACGTTTGAAGACTGCCTCATTCGCGTGGTGAACCGGGGCGGCGACGCCGACACGACGGGCGCCATGGTCGGCGCGCTGGCGGGGGCCTTGTATGGCCTGGACGCGATCCCGAAACGCTGGCTGAAGGCGCTGCAAAAGGAAGCGCGGGAAGAAATCGCGGCGCTCACGCCGCAGCTGCTGCGATTGAGCGTTGCCTGAACCGGAGGACGCTGGCAATTCCCAGGCGCCGGGGATCCGCCCCCGGCGCCTTTTCCTTTCCAGGCATCGCAATTTTGTAATCACTCCAGCATTCATACAAATTCAAGAGGACTAAGAATCCTCTTCCACATGCCAAAGCTGTATGTTACACCGATATGGAACATCAGTGGACCATCAGTGGACGTCAGAATGAGCGACATTGCTTATCAAAACGCGCTTGGGCGGCGTGACGAATTAGCTGCAAAAATCAATACATTGCAGCAACTCCTGGACGAGGCGCGGGCGGAAATTCGGGAAATTGACGCCTTCATTTCTCAATGGCGCAAGTTTGCTGGTGTTCAAGATGAGCATTCGGAGCCACCTGCCCCCCCCGCCATCATCAGACCGTCAGCCAAGCGTAGAAACACCCGGAAGGAAATTGTTGCAGAACATGCGCGCGAGATCATTGCTGAAGCTGGAGCGCCAGTGTCACGCTCTGATCTTTATGACAAGCTTGTGAATGAATTCAAGTTGACCATCGAAGGAACAGACCCGGAAATGGTGTTGTCAACGATGCTTTGGCGGATGAGGCACAAGGTCGCTAGAGTTCCAGGCGGTGGGTATTGGTTTGCTGAGCTCCCGTCGCCAGACGGAAAATATGACCCACGCGCTTCTGACGAGGCGTCGGTAGCGGATATGACGCCGGCAGAATTTGACCATGCCGTCTCTGGCGATACCGGAGAAGAACAATGAGAGCTAGGCTTTCAGTCAGTCAATATTGGGCTGAAGTTCACAGAATGATGCTTACGCCGACCAAAGTACCCACAATGTTCAGAACGCGAAGCGGAGAACTTCAGAGGGTTCCTGCACCAGACACTCAGACGCAGGAACAACGAGCGGAAACGATCGAAAAGATTTGGAACAGCCTCTTTGAAGAGCCTTATTCCATTCCGTTAACAACGGAGTGAACTCGCCGCACCCTGTGGGACCGCAACCCATGACATGGGCGAATCGTTCTCGACCTCAGTGACACAAACTCGCATATCACAAGCGAGGTACATTTCTTCAATTGCTGTCGGGATTTCCTCTTTCAACCCTTCGATAGTCGGGTTGGCAACAAGTAACCCCTTTAAGTCAGGGCTTGTCGCATAAAAAAGCCCTGCACGGCCCTGCTCAACGACGACCCGCACAATCTTTGCCTTCATTTTTGCGGTTGTCATTTAAACATACCTCTTGACATTTGTCCCAAACCAGTCCTCGCACTCTAACCCATTCGACCCCGAATGGGAAACGAAATTTTGCCTGCCTTCGCAATTCACAAATTTCGCCTGGTGTCAATACCAATCGCACACCCTCATATTAGGTCACACTCGTATATAGGTCCTAAAGTTTCATCCGGAACATAACATGAACAAATTCCGGCTTTGTCAAGCCACACGACTCCTTTTCACTTTTTGCCGGTTTTGGTGCGGGGACTGGATCGCATTGCGCTGTTCAACCCTGAGCGCATTGGCGACTCGTGAGGGCGCAATGCGTTCCTGTCCCCTGCCCCACTACATCCGCGCTAAACGCCCCGCGGCCGCCGCAAATCCAGCGTGGTCGGGAAATCTCCCGAAACCTCGTCATGCGGCAGCACAATCGACCCCGGCGTATGCCCGTGGTCCTGGAAGCGGGCCAGACGCCGCGCCTCCGCCTCGTAGGAATTGACCGGGAACGTCTCGTAATTGCGGCCGCCGGGATGCGCGGAATAATAGACGCAGCCGCCGAGCGACCGCTTCGACCATTTGTCCACGATATCGAACGTCAGCGGCACATGCGGCCACACCGTCGGATGCAGGCCCGAATAGGGCTGCCACGCCTTGAAGCGCACCCCCGCGACCGCCTCGCCGCGCACGCCGGTCGATCCCATCGGCAGCTTGCGGCCGTTGCAGGTCACGACGTGGCGCGCCTCATTAAACCCTTCCACGCGCACCTGCAGGCGCTCGACCGAGGAATCGACATAGCGCACCGTGCCGCCAATCGCCCCTTCCTCGCCCATCACATGCCAGGGCTCCAGCGCCTGCCGGACCTCCAGTTTTACGCCGGAATGCTCGACCTGCCCGTAGAAGGGGAAGCGGAACTCGAATTGCGCGCGATACCATTCGGGGTCGAAGGCGTAGCCGGCGCGCTTGAGATCGTCCAAAACCTCCAAAAAGTCGCGCCAGACGTAATGCGGCAGCATGAAGCGGTCATGCAGGCTGGTGCCCCAGCGCGAAAGATTGCCATCCTGCGGCTCGCGCCAGAACCACGCGACCAAGGCGCGCAACAGCAGTTGCTGCGCCAGCGACATGCGCGCGTCCGGCGGCATTTCGAAGGCGCGGAATTCGACCAGCCCGAGCCGTCCCGTCGGCCCCGACGGCGAATATAGCTTGTCGATGCAGATTTCAGAGCGGTGGGTGTTGCCGGTGACATCGGTGAGCAGGTTGCGATAGAGCCGGTCGACCAGCCAGGGCGGCGCGCCTTCGCCGGGCGGCGGGGTCATGGACAAAGCGATTTCCAGCTCATAGAGCGCGTCATGGCGCGCCTCGTCGACGCGCGGCGACTGCGAGGTCGGGCCGATGAACAGGCCGGAGAACAGATAGGACAGCGACGGCCGGCGTTGCCAGTACAGCACCAGACTCTTGAGCAGGTCGGGGCGCCGCAGGAACGGCGAATCCATCGGCGTGGCGCCGCCGATCACCACATGATTGCCGCCGCCGGTGCCGACATGGCGGCCGTCGACCATGAATTTTTCCGTGCCCAGCCGGCACTGCCGCGCCTCCTCGTAGAGCGTGCGCGAAATATTGACCAGCTCGTCCCAATTGTCGGTGGGATGGACATTGACCTCGATCACGCCGGGATCGGGCGCGACGCGGATCACCTGCAGGCGCGGATCGACCGGCGGCGCATAGCCTTCGATATGCACGGGCAGGCCGGTTTCGGCGGCGGAGGCCTCCACCGCCGCCAGCAGGTCCAGATAATCCTCCAGCGCCTTCACCGGCGGCATGAACACATGCAGCTTGCCGTCGCGCGGCTCCACGGCGAGCGCCGTGCGCACCTCGACGCTGTGATCGCCCAGCGTCTGCTCATTCTGCTCGGCGCGGCCGGCCTCGCGGGCGCCGCGCTTGAATTTTTGCGCGATCTCGGTGGCCCGGGGCAGCGGCGGCAGCTCCGCCGTCGGGTCCTGCTCCATGATGAACGGATAGGCGTCGGGAGCGATATAGGGCAGCGACGCCAGCGGCAGGCGATAGCCGACCGGAGAATCGCCGGGCTTCAAGAACAAGGCCCCGCGCCGCAGCGGCCATTTCTGGCTGATCCACGATTTTTTGCGCGGCGCGCTGTTCCACCTTTGCACCGGCAGCACAAAGCCGCTGGGCCGGTGCAGGCCATGGCCGAACACGCGGGCGAAACGGGCGCGCTCCTCCGGCTCGGCGAGCCGGCTGTCGCCCGGCGTGACATTGAAGGGAAGGTCCGCCTCTTTCAGCACCCATTCGGCGGGGTCTTCATAGGCGGGCACGACATGGTCGGGGGTGATGTCGAGTTTTTCGGCGACCGCCGCGCAAAAAACCTGCGCCTGCTCCGGCGTCGCCTGTTCGGCCGGAGTCTCGCGGGCGATCAGATTGATGTCGCGCCAGATCGGCTCGCCGTCCTTGCGCCAATAGAGCGAAAAGGTCCAGCGCGGCAGGCTTTCGCCGGGATACCACTTGCCCTGCCCGTAGTGCAGAAAGCCGTTGGGCGCAAATTTTTCCCGCAGCCGCCGGATCAACTGGTCGGCGATGCCGCGCTTGGTCGGCCCCACCGCATCGGTGTTCCATTCCGCCGCCTGATAATCGTCGATGGAGACGAAGGTCGGCTCGCCGCCCATGGTGAGACGCACGTCCTGGAGGCGCAAATCCTGGTCTACCAGTTTTCCGAGCGCGTCGAGCCGCAGCCAGGCTTCATCCGAGAACGGCGCGGTGACGCGCGGCTTTTCATCGACCCGATCCACGCGCATTTCGAAGGCGAAATCGGCGCGAGCATCCCCCGTGTAAGACCCGTCGATGGGCGAGGCGGAGGAAAAATGCGGCGTGGCGGCGATGGGCAGATGGCCCTCGCCGGCGAACAGGCCGGAGGTCGGGTCGAGGCCGATCCAACCGGCGCCGGGAATATAGACCTCGGCCCAGGCGTGCAGGTCGGTGAAATCGTGATCCGTGCCGGAGGGCCCGTCCAGCGCCTCCAGATCGGGCTTCAACTGAATGAGATAGCCGGAGACGAAGCGCGCGGCGAAGCCGAGATGCCGCAGAATCTGCACCAGCAGCCAGCCGGTGTCGCGGCACGAGCCGGAGCCCAGTTGCAAGGTCTGCTCGGGCGACTGCACGCCCGGCTCCATGCGCACCACATATTTGATTCTGTGCTGCAGGGCGGTGTTGAGCGCCACGAGGAAATCCACGGTGGGCGTTTCCACGCGGGAAATCCCAGCGAGATAGTCCTGCAACAGCGGCCCCGCCGGCTCCGCGCCAATATAGGCGGAAATGTCCTTGGCGAGACTGTCGGCGTAGTTGAACGGGACTTTTTGCGCGTAATCTTCGATGAAGAAATCGAAGGGATTGTAGACCGCCATTTCCGCCAGGAGATCGACGGTGACGGAAAATTCGTCGGTCGGCTCGGGGAAGACCAGGCGCGCCAGATAATTGCCGTGCGGGTCCTGCTGCCAGTTGATGAAATGATTGGCCGGCTCGATTTTCAGCGCATAGGCGTGGACGGGGGTCCGGCAATGGGGGGCGGGACGCAGCCGCACCACCTGTGGCCCCAGCATCACCGGGCGATCGTAGCTGTATCGCGTGGAATGATGCAGTTTGGCGAGAATGGCCATGGTCGCCCCGTCCTTTGTTGCGTCGCGCGACTTTATGCGCGGCCCGAGCCGGGGCTGTCACGTCCTAAATCTGGACAGATGGGCGAGGAAACAAGGAAGGCGCCTAAACTATAGGCACAGGTCAAGCGCGCCCGGCGTTGCAACCGGCCGCACGGTTCCGCTGGCGGCGGATTTGCCTTATAAAGATGGGGCCAGGAAAGCGACATGACCGCAAACGAACGCGAAAACCTTGTGCTCCAGCTTTTGCGCGACATGCGCGAGAAGATGGCGACCAAGGACGACATAGCGGATTTGCAATCCGACATGCATTCCCTGCGCGCCGACGTGGCCTCGGACCTGCACCGGCTGGACAACAAGCTGGACGTCACCAACAAAGAGCTGTCGGACCAGATCGTCGGCCTGCGCCGCGCGGTGGTGGACTATCATTCCTCGGTCATCGGCCATGGCGCCATCATCGCCGATCTCGAGGCCCGAATGAGGCGCGTGGAACAGCGCCTCGGCCTCGACGAACACTGACCCTCACGCCCTTCCAAACGTCTCGTCAAAAGAATAGCCGGCGCCGCGCACCGTGCGGATCGGGTCGGTTTCCGTCGCCTTGGCCAGCGCTTTCCGCAGCCGGCCGATATGAACGTCCACGGTGCGCTCGTCGATCTCGACGGAAAACCCCCAGACACTGTCCAAGAGCTGCGAGCGCGCAAAAACCCGGCCGGGCTTTTCCATCAAATATTCCAGCAGCCGGAACTCCGTCGGCCCCAGATGAATGTCGCGGCCGCCCCGGCGCACCCGCCGGGTTTCGCGATCCAGTTCGATGTCGCCCGCCGACAATTTCGTCGCCACCCGCTCCGGACGCGACCGGCGCAGCAGCGCCCGCACCCGCGCCATCAATTCCGGCACGGAAAACGGCTTGACCACATAATCGTCGGCGCCCACGGAAAGCCCGCGGACCCGCTCGCCCTCTTCGCCGCGCGCGGTGAGCATGATCACCGGCAATGTGCGGGTGGCGTCCCGCGCCCGCAGCCGCCGGCAGATTTCCAGGCCGGAGACGCCAGGAAGCATCCAGTCGAGGATGACGAGATCGGGGACGGATTCCTCCAGCCGCAATTCCGCCTCGTCACCGCGCTCGACGCGCTCAACCAAAAACCCTTCGGCTTCGAGATTATAGGCGAGCAGCAGGGACAAAGCGGATTCGTCCTCGACCACCAGAATGCGCGGCGCCCCGCGCTGGGGGGCGCTCACAGTCATCGCGCGCGTCTCGTTCATGGCGTCCCCCCGGATCAGGCAGCCGCGGTCGCGCCGCCGCGCGGCCGGTCGGTCGGCAGAGGCCGTCCGCCGACGATGTAATAGACGGTTTCCGCAATATTGGTGGTGTGGTCGCCGACCCGCTCGAGGTTCTTCGAGCAGAACAGCAGATGCGTGCAAAAGGTGATGTTGCGCGGGTCTTCCATCATATAGGTCAGGAGTTCGCGGAACACCGCATCCTCCAGCGCGTCCAGTTCGGCGTCGCGCACCCACACGGTTTTCGCCCGTTCGGCGTCGCGCTGCGCATAGGCGTCGAGCACGTCGTTGAGCTGGACCACGGCGAGATCGTGCATGCCGCGCAAGCCGCCGATGGCGCGGGGCACCCGGCCTTCCCCGGCGATCTTGACCGTGCGCTTGGCGATATTCTTGGCGAGATCGCCGACGCGCTCGAGATCGCTGGAAATGCGCAAGGCGCCGACGATTTCACGCAAGTCCACCGCGACCGGCTGGCGCCGCGCGATGATCGAGACGGTTTCCTCCTCCACAGTGCGCTGCAAGGCGTCGAGCCGGGGGTCGACGGCGATGACCTGCTGCGCCAGTTCGGCGTTCATATTGGCCAGCGCGTCCATGGCGTCGGCGAGCATCTTTTCGGCGATGCCGCCCATTTCGGAAATATGGCGCCCCAGCAGTTCCAGCTCGGCGTCGAAGGATTTGACGGTATGTTCGGCCATAACACTCTCTCGAAGATCAGCCGAAGCGGCCGGTGATGTAATCCT
The DNA here is from genome assembly GCF_025961575.1 of Rhodoblastus acidophilus. Lineage (GTDB taxonomy): Bacteria > Pseudomonadota > Alphaproteobacteria > Rhizobiales > Beijerinckiaceae > Rhodoblastus > Rhodoblastus acidophilus_C. The sequence goes on from NZ_JAOQNX010000007.1 coordinate 87,498, forward strand.
GGGTGCGGATTTCGCGCGGCGTCTGGAAAATCTGGTCGGTCTCGCCGAACTCGACCATTTCGCCGAGATACATGAAGGCGGTATATTGGGAGACGCGCACCGCCTGCTGCATGTTGTGGGTGACGATGGCGATCGTATATTCGGAGCGCAATTCGTCGAACAATTCCTCGATCTTGGCGGTCGAGATCGGGTCGAGCGCCGAGCAGGGCTCGTCGAACAGGATGACTTCCGGCTGGATCGCCACGGTGCGGGCGATGCACAGGCGCTGCTGCTGGCCGCCCGACAGCGACAGGCCGGAAGCGTTGAGCTTGTCCTTGACCTCGTCCCAGATGGCGGCGCCGCGCAACGCCTTTTCGACGCGCTCGTCCATGTCGGCTTTGCCGAGCTTTTCGTAGAGCCGCACGCCAAAGGCGATGTTCTCGTAAATGGTCATCGGGAACGGCGTCGGTTTTTGAAAGACCATGCCGACGCGCGCGCGCAGAGCATTCACGTCGAGCTTGGGATCGAGCACGTTCTCGCCGTCCAGGAGCACGTTTCCGACCGCGCGCTGGCCGGGATAGAGGTCGTACATGCGGTTGAGCACGCGCAGCAGCGTGGACTTGCCGCAGCCCGACGGGCCGATGAAGGCCGTCACCTTCCGATCAAAAAGCGGCACGCTGACGCTCTTTAGCGCGCGGTGGTCGCCGTAGAAAAAGTCGAGATTGCGCACCGACATTTTTTCCGGCAGCGCCGGGAAGAAGCCGCTGGCGTCGCCCAGCGCTTCCGCGTTCGGCCTGGACTCGTTGTGAAAAGCTTCGTTCATGGGACGACTCACTTGAATGTTTTCTGAGCGCCGAGGATGCGCGCGCCGATCGACAGCACGAGCACGGCGGTGGTGATGAGCAGCGCGCCCGCCCAGGCCAAAGATTGCCAATCCTTGTAGGGCGACATGGCGAACTGGAAGATGACGACCGGCAGGCTCGCCATGGGCGCGTTGAGATTGGTGCTGAAGAACTGGTTGTTCAGCGCGGTGAACAGCAGCGGCGCGGTCTCGCCGGAGACGCGGGCGACCGCCAGCAGCAGGCCGGTGATCAGGCCGGCGCGCGCCGCCTTATAGGCGATGTGGCGGATGATCAGCGAACGCGGCAGGCCCATGGCGATGGCCGCCTCGCGCAACCCGCCGGGCACGAGATTGAGCATGTCCTCGGTGGTGCGCACCACCACCGGAACCACCAGCAGCGCCAGAGCGAGCGCGCCGGCGTAGGCCGAAAAATGCCCCATCTGCAAGACGGTGATCTCGTAGACGAACAGGCCGATGACAATGGACGGCGCCGACAGCAGGATGTCGTTGATGAAGCGCACCAAGGTCGTGAGCTTCGAATAGCGGCCATATTCCGCCATATAGGTCCCGGCGAGCAGCCCGAGCGGCGCGCCGATGGCGACGCCCATGATCGTCATGATCAGTGAGCCGACGATGGCGTTGAGCAGACCGCCGGACGCGCCCGGCGGCGGCGTCATCTTGGCGAAGACGTCGAGGTTGAGGCTCGAAAACCCGTTCCACAGCAGCGCGCCGAGGATCAGCGCGAGGGCGGCGATGCCGAGCACGGCGGAGCCGATGCAGGCCCCCATGGCGATGGCGCTGCGCGCCTTGCGAATCGATGCGAGAGACATCAGCGGCCCTCCTTCTCAGTAAGACGGTCCGCCATCAGCGGCCCTCCTGTCGCTTGAGCCGGGCGAGCATCAGCCGCGACGCCGCCAGCACGATGAAGGTGATGACGAACAGCACCAGACCCAGCGCGATCAGCGAGGAGGTGTAGAGCACGCCATCGGCCTCGGTGAATTCATTGGCGATGGTCGCCGAAATGGTGGTGCCCGGCCCGAGGATCGAGGCGTGAATCTTGTGGGCGTTGCCGATCACAAAAGTGACCGCCATGGTCTCGCCCAGCGCCCGGCCCAGAGCCAGCATGACGCCGCCGACCAGACCCGCGCCGGTGTAGGGCATGACGATCCGGCGCACCACTTCCCAGCGGGTGCAGCCGACGCCGAAGGCCGCTTCCTTGAGCACGGTCGGCACGGTGGCGAAGACGTCGCGGGAGATCGAGGCGATCAGCGGCAGGATCATGATCGACAGGATGATCGAAGCCGTGAAAATGCCGATGCCATAGGGCGGCCCGGCGAACAGGTCGTTGAGGATCGGAATGTCGGCGAAACCGGCGATCAGCCAGGGCTGCAAGGTCGCCTGCAGCACCGGCGCGAGCACGAACATGCCCCAGATGCCGTAGATGATGGACGGGATGCCGGCGAGCAGCTCGATGGCGATGCCGATCGGCCGGCGCAGCGGGAACGGGCAGATTTCGGTCAGGAACACCGCAATGCCGAAGCCGACGGGCGCGGCGATCAGCAAGGCGATGAACGAGGTCAGCAGCGTGCCGTAAATGGCGGGCGCGGCGCCGAATTTTTCCGTGACCGGGTTCCAGGCCTCCGAGGTGAGAAAGCCGAAGCCGAATTCGCTCAGCGCCGGCGCGGAGCCGTGAATCAGCGAGGCGATGACGCCGCCGAGCAGCAGCAGCACCGCGACCGCCGCGCTTTTGGTGATCAGGTGAAACGCCCGGTCGCCCAGATTAAACCGTTTGAGCGCCCGCGTGCGGGCGTCGCCGACAAGCGACGCAGTGGAGTCCGACATTGTAATCCCGTCTTGATGGCCATGGTTCGAGGCGCGCCTCCCCATGAGGGATTTCTCTATACCCAGTAACCCTCACCCTGAGGAGGCCCCGTCAGGGGCCGTCTCGAAGGCGAAAGCCCGTCGCCAGACGGGCGTTCTAGCGAACGCTCGTTTGGGTGGTCCACGGGTTGGCCGGGGGCGGAAGCCCCCGACAAATCACTTGCCTTCGTAGACCGGCTTGCCCTCGGCGGTCTTGATGTCGGCCGCCCAGGTCTTGCGGATCAGGCCGACGACATTGTCGGGCATGGGAATGTAGTCCAGCGCTTCCGCATCCTTGGCGCCGCTCTTGAACGCCCAGTCGAAGAATTTCAGCGCTTCGCCGACCGCCGCGGCATCGTTGGGCTGCTTGTGCACCAGAATGAAGGTGGCGGCGGTGATCGGCCAGGATTTCGCGCCGGGCTGGTCGGTCAGGATTTGATAATAGCCGGGGTTCTTGGCCCAATCGGCGTTGGCGGCGGCCGCCTGGAAAGCTTCGACGGTGGGACCGACGCGCTTGCCGTCCTTGTTGACGAGATCGGCGAAGGCGATCTTGTTCTGCTTGGCATAGGCGTATTCGACGTAGCCGATCGACCCCTTGGTGTTGGTGACCGTGTTGGCGACGCCTTCATTGCCCTTGGCGGCGAGGCCGACCGGCCATTCCACGGCGGCGTCGGAGCCGACCTTGGACTTCCAGTCCGCCGACACCTTGGCGAGGTAATCGGTGAAATTGAAGGTGGTGCCCGAGCCGTCCGAACGATGGACCACCGCGATCGGGGTCTCGGACAGCTTCAGCTTCGGGTTCAGCTTGGCGATCGCCGGATCGTTCCAGGCCTTGATTTCGCCGAGGAAAATCTTCGCCAGGGTCGGGCCGTCGAGCACCAGCTGCTCGCTGCCGACGCCTTCGATGTTGATGATCGGCACAATGCCGCCCATCACCTGCGGCCACTGAACCAGGCCGTTCTTGGCCAGTTCTTCCGCCTTCAGCGGCTTGTCGGTGGCGCCGAAGGTCACGGTATTGGCGATGATCTGCTTGATGCCGCCGCCCGAACCGATCGACTGGTAGTTCAGGCCATTGCCGGTCTGGGTTTTGTAGGCGTCGGCCCATTTGGCGTAGATCGGATAGGGGAAGGTGGCGCCCGCGCCGGAGATGTCGGCGGCGAGCGCGGGAGCGGCGGCGGTCGCCACGGCGGCAGCGAACACAGAGCGCATCAGGAATTTCGTCATTTCAGCCTCTTGGGAGGAACCGCCGGGGCATCCCCCGGCCTGCGCGTTGGGCGCGGGGGTCATCTACGACAGTGAGACGACAGTTTCGTGACAGCGTCCGGCGCTCGCCTAATCGTGAAGCGGCGCGGTCGCGGTAAAGGTCGCGCCGGCGCCCAGCGCCGATTGAATGCGCAGCCGTCCGCGATGCCTCGCCAAAATATGTTTGACCAGGGCGAGGCCGAGGCCGGTGCCGCCCTTGGCGCGGCTCTGGCCGACATTGACGCGATAAAAACGCTCGGTGAGGCGCGGAATGTTCTGGGGCGCGATGCCCGGCCCCTCGTCGCGCACCGCCAGCGCGCCCATTCCCTCGCGCGGCGCCACCGACACCCAGACCTTGCGGTCGTCCTGCCCCGGTTCGGGCGCGCCATATTTGATGGCGTTCTCGATCAGATTTTCGGCGACGCGCAAAAGTTCGTCGCGGTCGCCGCGCACCACGGTTTTTTCGACCTCGATCACCAACTCGACCCGGTTGTCCCGCGCCAGCTGGGACAGAGCGTCGCAGACCTGCCGGGCGACATCGGCGAGATCGACCGCCGCGCGCGGCTGCACATGCAGGGTCTGCTCGATTCGCGACAGCGACAGCAGGTCGTCGACCAGCCGCGCCATGCGCCGCGCCTGCTGCAGCATGATCTCGAGAAATTTCTGGCGCGCGGCGGCGTCGTCGCGCGCCGGCCCCAGCAGGGTCTCGACAAAACCGAGCAGCGAGGCGAGCGGCGTGCGCAATTCGTGGCTGGCGTTGGCGACGAAATCGACGCGCATGCGCTCCACCCGCCGGGCTTCGGTCGCGTCATGCAGCGTCGCCGCGACGAAACGCGCCTCGCCGGCGTCAAAAGCCGCGACATGGGCCTGAAACACCCGCTCGACCGGCGCGAGCGTCAGCCAGGAAATGTCTTCGGCGGGGCCGCCGGCCAAAACCTTGGCGATGGCGTCATGGAGATCGACGGCGCGGATCGAGGACAGAAGCGGCGCGTCCAGGCGCAGATTGGGAAACAAAGCCCGGGCCGGCGCATTGGCCGCGACCAGCCGCGCGGTGTCGCCGATCACCAGCACAGGCTCGGGCATGGCTTCGATCAAGGCGGAAATCACGGCGCCAGCGGTCTTGGTCATGGCGCGCAATCCTTTAGCGGTCGTCGCCGCCCTCGGCCCGGTTCATGGCTTCGCGCAGCTCGTCCCAGCGGCGTCCGCCCTCGGTGGCGCCCAGCAGAACCAGGGCGAGCACGAACGGGATCACATAATAAAGAATGCGGAACATCAGCAGCGAGGCCAGCAGCGCCTCCTGCGAGGGCGCCGGCAGCGCCTTGAGCATGGTCGCCTCGAACACGCCAATGCCGCCGGGCGCATGGCTGACAATGCCGAGCAGGCAAGCGAACACATAGACGGAGGCGAAGGTGAAAAAATCCAGCCCCTCATGGCTCGGCAGCAGCACATAGAGCACGGCCGCGGCGGCGCAGAGGTCGAGCACGCCGAGCGTCATCTGGCCGAGCGTCAGCCCGAGGCCGGGCAATTCGAACAGGAAACCCTGCAGCTTGGCGCGGCGCGGTTGCACCGACACCCAATAGAGGTAATAGCCGACGGCGCCGACCACGGCGAGACCGATCAGCCAGTTCAGCCAGACGGCGAACTGATTGATTTCCGAAATCGATTCGGCCTCGACCAACAGGCCGAAGCCGATCACCACGGCCATGCCCAGCCAGAAGGTGACGCCGGCGACCACGGTCAGGCTGGCGATTTTCCCCGGCTTCACCCCCGCGCGGGAATAGATCCAGTAGCGCACGGTGCCGCCGGTGAAGATCGGGAAACCGAGCGTGAACGACACCGCATAAGAGGTGAACGAGCCCAGCGCCGTGGTCTTGTAAGGCACTTTCAGCCGCAATTGCTTCAAGGCGATGGCGTCATAGCCGGTCAGCATCAGATAGGAGAAGCTGGTGAACAGCAGGCCGAGCGCGATCTGGCCGAACGAGGTCGCGGCAATGCCCGAGCGCAATTCGGAAAGGTTGAGGTTGGCGAGCGTGCGCGACAGGACGAAGAAGGCGACGATCACCAGCAGCAGGCTGGCCCCCGCGCCGATCAGCGCCTTGACCTTCTGGCTCAAGACCTTTTTGGCGGGGAGCGGCGCGAGATCGCGACGCGTTTGCGTGCGCGCATCCGCTTCCGGGCTTCCCTCGTGTGGGCCGGCATCCTCCACGTAATCGCTGCCCATCCGCTCCATAGCCCAACTGCCGTTTGTCCGAACGGCCGCCGGACGTTTCGGGTTGATTTAGGGCGCCGGAGGAGGTTCGGCAAGCTTATCCTGAAAGCGGGCGGCGCATCGGCGCCGGTCATAAAACGGTCAAGAGGCGCATCGGCGCCGGTCACAAAACTGTCTCCAGCCGCGACCGGCGCCTGTCCCTCAGGGTTTCAGGCCACGATCAGCTGATGACCGTAGCCGACGACTTGACGATCTTCACAGGAACCGTCTCGTCGCCATCAAACTTCACGACAATATCCTCGTCGCGAATGATGTACTGGCAGGCGAGCCGGTAGTGGGGCGGCATGTCGTTAACCTCGGCATTGTCGACTTCCTGGTGAGAAATCTTGCCGAGCTGCTTCAACACTTCCTTTTCCTTTTCGGTCAGGGAAATGGCGTGGGGCGTCTTGCTCAGGATCGTCACCTCGCACAGGCAGGAGCCGCATTCGCCGTCCTGACAGTCGTAGGGGATCGGAACCTTATGCTCCTTGGCGAGATCGAGCAGCGTGCCGCGCGCTCCCGCCACGGCGTAGACGGTCACATCGCGAGACAGTTTCGGCGAGGTAAAAGTCACATTGGCCATTGGTTTGCCCTCGGGTTTGAGGAGACAAAAGTCCCCGCGCGGCGGTCAGCAAGGACCATGCCCCTGCGAAATTTGATCTGGAGGGATTTTGGCGGCGACGATGTGTCGCGGCTGTTTCACGGAAGAGGCGAAGCCGACAGTTTTGTTGGCGCCGCGACGGCGCTGTCGGAGGACTTGCGCCGCGTGGCCAGCCATGCCAGACTAAAACAAATCAGGAACAACGCCATGCCGCCCGAAGCAGACCGGGACTCTCTGGCGCGACTGCGCAATGTCGGCAAGGCGGCCTTGGCCGATTTCAGCCTGCTGGGCGTCACCAGCATCAGCCAACTCGCGGATCAGGACGCCGACAGCCTTTACCTCCGGCTCTGTCAGGCGACGGGGCGCAGGCACGACCCCTGCGTCCACGACGTCTTCGCGGCGGCGATCCATCAGGCGAAAACAGGCGAGGCCTTGGACTGGTGGGCGTTCACGAAAGCCCGCAAGGCCCGCGGCGATTTTCCCTTGAAGTGACGGCGCCCCCTCCCCGCGACCCGTTGGCGATGGGCGGAAGAAGGTGGCCGCGCAGCGGCCAGAGTTCGTCCGTCTTACGCCGCCCGCGCCTTCATCATCTCGACGAATCGCGCGAACAGGTAATGGCTGTCCTGGGGCCCGGGCGAGGCCTCGGGATGGTGCTGCACGGAAAAGGCCGGGCGGTCGGTGAGCGCGATGCCGCAATTCGATCCGTCGAACAGCGAGCGATGGGTTTCGACAGCATTGGCCGGAAGGCTGTTCGGGTCCACGGCAAACCCGTGGTTCATCGAGACGATCTCGACCTTTTGCGTCGTAAAATCCTTGACCGGATGATTGGCGCCGTGATGGCCCTGGTGCATTTTCGCGGTCTTGGCTCCCACGGCCAGCGCCATCATCTGATGGCCCAGGCAGATGCCGAACGTCGGGATTTTCGCATCCAAAATCTTGCGGATGGTCGGCACGGCATATTTGCCGGTTTCGGCGGGATCGCCGGGGCCGTTGGACAGGAACACGCCATCGGGCTTGAGCGCCAGAATTTCTTCCGCCGGCGTGGTCGCGGACACGACCTTGACCTCGCAACCGGCTTCCGCCAGCAGGCGCAAAATGTTGCGCTTCACGCCGAAATCGAGCGCCACGACCTTGTAGGCGGTTTTTTCCTGAGCGCCATAGCCAGCCCCGAGCCTCCAGGTGGTCTCGGCCCAGGAAAAATCTTTTTGCGACGTGACGCCGGGGACCAAATCCATGCCGTCAATGCCGGGCCAGGCCGCCGCCTGCTTCTTCAAGGCGTCGAGGTCGAACTTGCCGTCGGGATCATGGGCGATCACGGCGTTGGGCATGCCCTTTTCGCGGATCAGCGCGGTCAGGGCGCGGGTATCCACGCCCGACAACCCGATGATGTTGCGCGCCTTCAGCCAGGCGTCCAAATGGTCCTGCGAACGGAAATTGGAGGGATCGGTCACGGGCGCCCGCACGATCAGGCCGCGCGCGCCTTCGACCCGCGCCATATCCACGGTCTCGACGTCTTCGGCATTGGCGCCGACATTGCCGATATGCGGGAAGGTGAAAGTGACGATCTGCCCGGCATAGGACGGATCGGTCAGAATTTCCTGATAGCCGGTCATGGCGGTGTTGAAACAGACTTCGCCGACCGCGACCCCCGTCGCGCCGAACCCGAAGCCTTCGATCACCGTTCCATCCGCAAGAACGAGCAAGGCGGTCGGGGTGGGCTTGGTCCAGCCAGTCTGTTCGGTCATCTGCGTTTTCTTTTCTGTTCGCGCGCACGCGCCGCCTTCGCGGGCGACGAAAGCGGCGTTTTTCCTTCACGGGGGTTGAAATCCGCCGGCAACCTAGGCATTCGAGGCGCAATCGTCAATGCTGACCAGCGGGAAGCCCCAAAATGCTGCGTGAAACTTTTACGGCCGAACTCAAGACCGCGATGAAGGCGGGCGACAAGCGCCGCGTCGACACGATCCGCATGATCACCGCCGCGCTCAAGGACAAGGACATCGAGGCGCGCACCTCCGGCAAGGAGGTCGGCGAGGACGAGATTCTGGCGCTGCTGCAGAAGCTGGTGAAGAGCCGCCAGGAATCGATGACGATCTACGAGCAGAACGGCCGCCCGGAACTGGCGCAGCAGGAGCGCGAGGAAATCGCCGTCATCTCCACCTTCCTGCCGCAGCCGCTGAGCGAGGCGGAAGTGGCGGAAGCCATCAAGGCCGCCATCGCCGAGACGGGCGCGAGCTCGATCAAGGACATGGGCAAAGTGGTGGCGGCGCTCAAGGCGGCGCATGCGGGGAAGATGGACTTTGCCAAGGTCAGCGGCCTGGTGAAGGCCGCCCTGGCTGGATAATCAAAGAGCGAGAATGGACTTCGACGGCGACGCCGAAGTCCTTGATGCCGTCATTGCGGGCGAACCTTACGGCCGCCCGCCCAGCGCAAGCTTTACGCCAGCACCTTCGGCTGCACTTCGGCGGCGTAAGCCTCGACCAGCGTGCGCGAAATGGCGCCGGGCACGAAATTATACGGCCCGATCTCGGCGACCGGCGTCACTTCCGCGCCCGTACCGACGATAAAACATTCCTCGAAGCTCGACAGCTCCTCGGGGAGGATGCGGCGTTCGTTGACCTTGATGCCCTTGTCGCGGGCGAGGCCGATCACGGTCTGCCGGGTGATGCCGTTCAAGAAGCAATCGGCGAGCGGGGTGTGAATCTCGCCATCCTTGGTGAACAGGATGTTGGCGCCGGTGCATTCGGCGACGCGGCCCTGCCAGTCGAGCATCATGGCGTCGGCATAACCGCGCCGCTCCGCGCGATGTTTGGAAATCGTGCAGATCATGTAGAGACCGGCGGCCTTGGAGGCGCAGGGCGCGCAGGCCGGATCGGGGCGGCGGTATTCGGCGATGTCGAGCTTGATGCCCTTCATTTTGGTGGCGATGTCGAACATGGACGGCCAGTCCCACACCGCAATGGCGACGTGAATCTTGGCGTTCTGGGCGGCCACGGCCATCATTTCCGAACCGCGCCACGCCACCGGGCGCACATAGCTGTTCTTCAGGCCGTTCTTCTCCAGCGTCGCCACCTTGGCCGCCTCGATCTCGTCCACGGAATAGGGGATTTCGAAATCCAGCAATTCAGCGGATTTTTTAAACCGCTCGGAATGTTCGCGGGACTTGTAGATGACGCCATTGTAAGCGCGCTCGCCTTCGAACACGCAGGAGCCGTAATGCAGGCCGTGGGAGAGGACATGCAGCTTGGCGTCCTTCCACGGGACCATCTCGCCGTTTTTCCAGATGAAGCCATCACGCTGGTCGAAAGGCAAAACGGACATGTCGCGCTCCTGCAAAACTGCCGGGAATTTTGAATATGGGCGGCTTTTTGAGGGAAACACGGCCTGCGCCGGCATCGATCGCCGCTCGGGGGAAGCTTGACGAGTAGCAACCGACCTGAAATATGTCAATAGAGCTGACATATTTAGCGCCGGGAAGGGATGTGATGGACCAGGCCTTGCAGCGCCAGACCGCGCCGCCGCCCCCGCCCGTGGAGCAGCCGGCGGCCGAGCCGATGTTCGACCTCATCGAAGCCCTGTTCTTCGCCTATCGCGATTTCGTCGGCGACGCCGACCGGCTGCTGCTGCGCTATAATTTCGGCCGCGCCCATCACCGCGTGCTCTATTTCGTCGACCGCCGCCCCGGCCTGTCCGTCGCCGAACTGCTCGACCTCCTGAAAATCACCAAGCAGAGCCTCAGCCGCGTGCTGAAGGAATTGCTCGACGGCGCCTATATCGAGCAGCGCCCGGGCATCGCCGACCGGCGCCAGCGCCTGCTGCACGCCACCGACAAAGGCCACGCTTTGGCGCAGGAGATCGCGCAGGTGCAAACGCGCCGGTTCGCCCGCGCCCTGGAAAAACTGCCCGCCGGCGCCCGAGCCCAGGGCGCGGCGTTTCTGGCCGCCATCAGCGATGCGGGGGACGGCGCATGACGGAAATTCCGACCCCGCAGGACGACGCGCCGCATGTGCTGCTGGTCGACGACGACCGCCGCATCCGGCAATTGCTGTCGCGCGTGCTGCAGCGCGAGGGCTATCGCGTCACCTCCGCCACCAGCGCCGAGGACGCCAGCGCGCATTTAAAATTGCTGCATTTCGACCTGATCATCCTCGACGTGATGATGCCCGGCGAAAACGGCTACCAATTCGCCGCGCGGCTGCGCGCCGACGCGGGCGAGATCGGCCGGGCGCCGATCCTGATGCTCACCGCCCGCGCCGAACTGGAAGACCGCATCAAGGGGCTGGAGTCCGGCGTCGACGATTATCTGGCCAAACCCTATGATGTCCGCGAACTCACCCTGCGCGTCGCCGCGCTGCTGCGCCGCTCGCGCCCGGTGGCGACGGCGGCCTCGCCCAATCCCGCCCGGTTCGGCGAGTTCTGTTTCGATCCCGACCGGGGCGAGCTGAAAAAAGGCGACGAGATCATCCGCATCACCGAGCGCGAAAGAGACATGCTGCGCATCCTCAGCGAAAACCCGGGTGAAACGGTGACGCGCGAGGCGCTGGGCGGCGGCGAGGCGGCCAACGAGCGCACCGTGGACGTCCAGGTCAACCGCTTGCGCCGCAAGATCGAGGAAGACCCCGCCAATCCCCTGCTGCTGCAAACCGTGCGCGGCATCGGCTACCGGCTGGCGGCGGAAAGATGACGGTTTTCGGGCGACTGCGCGCCCTCTGGCAAAAATTCGCGCGCCTGCTGGCGGGCGCGATGCCCAAGGGCCTCTACGCCCGGTCGCTGCTGATCGTCATCGCGCCCATGGTGATCCTGCAAGCGGCCATCACGGTCGTGTTCATGGAGCGCCACTGGAGCCTCGTCACCTTTCGCCTGTCCAATGCGGTCAGCCAGGACATAGCGGCGCTGATCGACATCCACCGCGAATTCGGCGCCTATGACAAGGACAGCGACAAGCTCGAGGAGATCGCGCGCAAGCGTTTCGGCTTCGACGCCGAAATTTTACCGCCGGGACCGCTGCCGCCCGCCCTGCCCCGCCCGTTCTTCTCGCTGCTCGACCGCGCGCTGTCCCAAGAGATCGGCCGGATGATCCCGCTGCCGTTCTGGATCGACACGGTGGGCCAATCCGATTTCCTCGAAGTGCGCGTCGACCTCGGCGACGGCATATTGCGCGTGGTGACGCGGCGCAGCCAGGCCTATGCCTCGAACACCCATATTTTCATCGTCTGGATGTTGAGCACGGCGGCGGTCTTGATCGTCGTCGCCATCCTGTTCATGCGCAACCAGATCCGCCCGATCATGGCGCTGGCCGACGCCGCCGAAGAGTTCGGCAAGGGCCGCGAAGTCGAGTTCCGCCCGCGCGGCGCCCGCGAGGTCCGCCGCGCCGCTTACGCCTTTCTCGAAATGAAGCGCCGCATCGAGCGCGCCATCGAGCAGCGCACCACCATGCTCAATGGCGTCAGCCACGACCTGCGCACCATCCTCACCCGCTTCAAACTGTCGCTCGCCCTGCTGCCCGACGAACCCGAAGTCCAGGACATGGCCGGCGACGTCAATGAAATGCAGCGCATGCTCGAGGCCTATCTGGCTTTTGCGCGCGGCGATCTCGGCGAAGTGGCGTCGCCGACCAACATCCCCGCCCTGCTCGACATGCTGCGCCAGGAATCCGAGCGGCTCGGCCACAAGACCCATGTCACCTATGCCGGCGAGCCCATCGCCACCGTGCGCCCCGACGCCTTCAAGCGCTGCCTCGCCAATCTGCTGGTCAATGGCGTGCGCCATGGCAAGACCATTGCGCTCGAGGGCTCCTGCGACCGCAAATTCCTGCAAATCCACGTCGACGACGACGGCCCCGGCATTCCCGCGGACAAGCGCGAGGAGGTTTTTCGGCCCTTCGTGCGTCTCGACGAGGCGCGCAACCAGGACGAGGGCGGCACCGGCCTCGGCCTCGCCATCGCCCGCGACATCGCCCGCTCGCACGGCGGCGACATCTATCTTTCCACATCCCCGCTCGGCGGCCTGCGCGCCAGCGTGCGGGTCCCCGTCTAAGGAGAATTCATGGACCTGGTCAAAATCGCGCTGGACGACCTCTCGGGCGCCGAAACCTTTCCGCTGGATGCGCTGATGACCCTGCGCCAGCGCTGGAGCGAGGCGCGCGACCCCTTGCTGTCCGCGCTCAACGCCTATGCTTCGGGCGCCGACCGCTCGCCGGAAAACGCCTCAAAGGCCTTTTTCGGCCTGCATCTGCTCGCGGAAAAGCGCGATGCGGCGGCTTTCGCGCCGCTGGTCTCGGTGGCGCTGGAGGGCGAGCCGCTCTACGATATGATCGGCGACGGCGCGACGGAAACGCTGCCCAGCCTGTTGATCAGCCTGTGCGACGGCGATTTCGCCACGCTGCGGAAATTGGTGGAGACGCCGGAAGCCGACGAATGGGCGCGGGTCGCGGCGATTGAAGCGCTGAGCTGGTTCACCCACAAGGGCGACATCCCGGTCGAGGAGACGCGCGCCCAGTTCTCAGGCTGGTTCGAAACCCTTTTGCCGCGCGACACCCATGTGGTCTGGTACGGCATGCAGGCGGGCGTGGCGCTGCTGGGTTTCGGCGATCTCGAGCCCCTGGTCGCCCGCGCCTTCCGCCAGAAACAGGTGGACAACACGATTCTGGCCTTCGAGGATTTCCAGGACGACCTGCGCGCCGCCCGCGCCGACCGCGACGGCTTTTTCAAGGAGCGCGGCCTCGGCCCGGTCGAGGACGCGGTGGCGGCCTTAGAAGTTTTCGACGTCGACGAAGAGGATTTCGCCCCGCCCGCCCCCGCCGAGAACAAGTTTAGAGATGTCGGCCGCAACGACCCGTGTCCGTGCGGCAGCGGCAAGAAATTCAAGAAGTGTTGTTTGGGGAAGGAGTAAACGCCCTCTCCCTGCCTCGCTCTTCTCCCTCGCCCCGCTTTAGCGGGGAGAGGGTTGGGGTGAGGGGCAGGGTCGCGACCCTCGACGTCGTCAGGAAAGCATTCAAACGACTTGTCTGACGACATTGAAGCCAATGCCCCAGCCCCTCACCCTGTCCCTCTCCCCGCTAAAGCGGGGCGAGGGGACGCGCGGCGACGCCTCGCGAGACGCCCAGCGCCTCACCCCTTCTCATGAAAATGGTTATAGACCAGCTTCGCGGTCGCGGCGGACAACCCTGGCGTCTTCTCCAAATCCGCGAGCGACGCCCCGGCCACCGCCTTGGCGGTGCCGAACGCCTGCAACAGCGCCCGTTTCCGCGCCGGCCCGATGCCGGCGATCTCATCGAGCGGGTTCTTCACAAACTCCTTTTTCCGCTTGGCGCGGTGCGTGCCGATGGCGAACCGATGCGCCTCATCGCGCAGGCGCTGCACGAAATAAAGCGCGGGGTCGCGCGGCGGCAGCCGAAACGGCTCCTTCCCCTCGACAAAAAACGTTTCGCGCCCGGCGTCGCGGTCGACGCCCTTGGCGATCGACGCCAGCGTGATCCCCTCCACCCCGAGCTCGCGCATCACCTGCAGCGTGGCGGAAAACTGCCCGCGCCCGCCGTCGATCAGGATCAGATCCGGCTTATGAGGAAACGCCTCGGGATCGTTGGTCTCCGGCTCCCCCTCCTTCAGGATGCGGGTAAACCGCCGCCCCAAAACCTCGCGCATCATGGCGTAATCGTCGCCCGGCGCGATCTCCGACTTGATATTGAAGGTGCGGTACTGGTTTTTGACAAAGCCTTGTGGACCCGCGACCACCATGGCGCCGATGGCGGCTGAGCCCATGATGTGGGAATTGTCGTAAATCTCGACCCGGCGCGGCGGCTTATCCATGCCGAACGCGGCGCCAAGCGCCTCCAGCAGCCGCTGCTGGCTGGCGGCGTCGGCGAGTTTGCGGCCCAGGGCCTCGCGGGCATTGCGCTGCGCATGCCCGACCAGCTCAGCCTTTTCGCCGCGCTTGGGAACGACGACCTCGACCTTATGCCCCGCTCTCGCGGAAAGCGCTTGGGCCAAAAGCTCGGCCTCCTCGATCTCATGCGAGAGCAGCACGCAGCGCGGCGCCGGGCGGTCGGCATAAAATTGCGCCAGGAACGGCCCCAACACCTCGCCGGGCGTCAAAACCTTGTCGGCGCGGGGAAAATAGGCGCGGTTGCCCCAGTTCTGGCAAGCGCGGATGAACACGGCCTCGACGCAGAACGCGCCGGCCTCCTCGTGCAGGCCGAACACGTCGGCCTCCGGCGTGTTGCGCGGATTGATCCCCTGCTGGGCCTGAATGGCGGCCAAAGCGGCGATGCGGTCGCGCAGCCGCCCGGCGCGCTCGAACTCCAGCTCTTCCGCCGCGGCGTTCATTTCCGCCGCAAGCCGCTCGCGCACCGCCCGCGATTTCCCGCAGAGAAAATCCCGGGCCTCGCGCACCAGCTCGTCATAATCGCCCGGCGAAATCTCGCCCGTGCAGGGACCGGAACAGCGCTTGATCTGGAACAGCAGGCAGGGCCGGGTGCGGTTGTCGAAAAACGAATTTTCGCAGGAGCGCAACAAAAACGCCTTTTGCAGCGTGTTCAGCGTGTTGTTGACCGCCCAGACCCCGGCGAACGGGCCGAAATAATCGCCCTTTCGCGCGCGGGCGCCGCGATGCTTGACGATCTGCGCGCCGCGCTCGTCCTTGGTCAGCAGAATATAGGGAAAACTCTTGTCGTCGCGCAGCAGCACGTTGAAGCGCGGTTTGAGCTGCTTGATCAGATTGGCTTCGAGCAGCAGCGCCTCGACCTCGGTCTCGGTCGAGGCGAACACCATGGTCGCCGTCAACGCGATCATGCGCGCGATGCGGTTGGTGTGGCCGCTCACCCGCATATAGGAGGCGATGCGCTTTTTGATGCTCTTGGCCTTGCCGACATAGAGCACCGCGCCATCCTCGGCGAGCATGCGATAAACGCCCGGCCCCGAGGGCGCATGCTTCCAGTGGTCGCGAATCGCGCGCACGCCGCGCTTCAGCGCGTCCGGGCTCTCAGACGCCTCGAAATCAAGCTCGAGCGCCGTTTCCGGCGCAAGCTCCGCGTCGTCTTCGTCGTCCAGATTGGGCGTGTCGGGAAGATCTGTGTCCGGGTCCGGGATCATGAACAAAAGTCAGCATTTGCCGCATGTTGATCCAGGTTCTGGACCTCGCGCGATTTTACCGCTAGCACTGTGGTTAACAAACCGTCAACGCGGGATTCAGGGAGTGCGTATGGTCGAGTCGAAAGCGGTGTTGCGCCTGTTCGCGGCCCTTCCCCTTCTTCTCGCCGGATGCGGCGGCGACATGGATCCCATCGCCACCGCCACGATGCAAGCCCCGACGCATAGCGTGATCAGCCCCTCGGGCGCGAGCCCCCGCCCCGCCACGCTGGCGGTCACGCAGCTCGACGCGCCCGAACCGCTGAAGACCAAATTCCTGGCCGAATTCAACGCCGACGCCGCCAAGCAGGAGGTCGCCCTCACCGATTCGGCGGGCGCCCGCTATCTCGCGCGCGGCTATATCTCCGCCTATCCCGACAATGGCGGCGCCCGCCTCACCTATGTCTGGGACATCTACGACAACAAGGCGCATCGCGCCCAGCGACTCAACGACGAAATCGCCATCAAGGGCGCCTCGCCCGACCCGTGGTCGCTGGTCGACGCCGCCGCCCTCGCCGCCCTCGCCCAGCGCAGCGCCGACGATGTCGCGGCCTATCTCTCCAACACGCCGGAAGCGCTGGCGGCCATGCCATCCACGCCGACCCGGGCGCTGTCCTACGCGCCGATCCGCTGATCCGCCGATCCCAGGTGCGACTTCAAGTCTTTAACGAAAATGCGACAGCATCCGGCTATGGCATTGTTCATCGCCGGTCGCGCTGCTAAGACGCCGCCAACTTCAACGTAACGACACGAGATGTCTGGCGTCATGAAAATTCTTGCGGGCAATTCCAATCGGCCGCTGAGCGAGGCCATCGCCGCCTATCTCGGCGTCCCCCTGACCAAATGTCAGGTCCGCCGCTTCGCCGACATGGAAGTTTTCGTCGAAATCCTCGAAAACGTGCGCGGACAAGACACGTTCGTCATCCAGTCGACCTCCTTCCCCACCAATGACCATCTGATGGAGGCGTTGATCATGATCGACGCCCTGCGCCGCGCCTCCGCGCGCCGCATCACGGCGGTCATGCCCTATTTCGGCTACGCCCGACAGGACAGAAAGCCGGGACCGCGCACCCCGATCTCGGCGAAACTGGTCGCCAATCTGATCACCCGCGCCGGCGCCGACCGCGTGCTCACCGTCGATCTCCACGCCGGCCAGATCCAGGGCTTTTTCGACATCCCCACCGACAATCTGTTTGCGGCGCCCGTCCTGGTGCGCGACATCCAGGACAAGCTGGACCTGTCCAATGTGATGGTGGTGTCGCCCGACGTCGGCGGCGTCGTTCGCGCGCGCGCGCTGGCAAAGCGCATCAACGCCCCGCTCGCCATTGTCGACAAGCGCCGCGAGCGCGCCGGCGAATCCGAAGTGATGAACATCATCGGCGAAGTGAAGGGCAAGAGCTGCATTCTCGTCGACGACATCATCGATTCCGGCGGCACCCTGTGCAATGCGGCGGAAGCTTTGCTCAATGTGGGCGCGGCGGACGTGCGCGCCTATATCACCCATGGCGTGCTCTCGGGCGGCGCGGTGGCGCGCATTTCCTCCTCAAAACTGAAGGAACTGGTGATCACCGATTCCATCCAGTCCACCGAGGCCGTGCGGGTCGCAAAAAACATCCGCGTCGTCTCGATCGCGCCGCTGATCGGCGAGGCCATCGACCGCACCGCCAAGGAAGAAAGCGTTTCGAGCCTGTTCAACTGAGGCTTTGCGATGCGTGCCGGGTCTCCTGCGCACGCATCGCGTTAGGATCGACAAGATCTCGGCAAGCCGGCGCGCGCCGCGACAGATGTCACGTAGAAATGATCCGGGGAAAGCGAGGAGAATTCAGTCGCTTATGCAGATCGCACGCCGGCCCGGGCCAAAACAGGACCCCGCGCGGTTGAGCGCGCAAAATATTCGACGTAGCCTGCTAACATCATGAGTGACGGATGTCTTTGATCTGAGTCATTTGGAATCCGTCGCCCTTTTCCTCTTCGGCAGAAAGGGGAGCAGATGATTGCAGCGCGACGCCCGCTCTGGTTTGGCCATGGCGACGAACAACGTTTGTTTTATCCTTTTGGGACGAGGCGCAAAGGCTACCGCGTGT
Organism: Rhodoblastus acidophilus; assembly: GCF_025961575.1. Lineage (GTDB taxonomy): Bacteria > Pseudomonadota > Alphaproteobacteria > Rhizobiales > Beijerinckiaceae > Rhodoblastus > Rhodoblastus acidophilus_C. Next base: position 105,475 of record NZ_JAOQNX010000007.1, read on the forward strand.
CCGGGCGGCGCATCGAAAGCCTCGACCGCTGGACGCGATGGCGGGCGCAACTTCCGCTCACTTTGTTCACCGTCTACTTCCTGCCGGTGGTTGCGCTTTGGGGCCCCGCCTGGTCGGGCTCCGGCCGGCTGACGGCGCAGACTTTGGCGCTCGCGCTCGTCCTGCTGATCCTCCTGGTGCTGGCGAGCGGCTGGCTGATCGACCGTCTCGCCCTCGCCGTGCTGCTGCGCGGCTGCGCGACCCTCGACCGCGCGCCGACGCGGTCGGAGCAACAGGCGAGTTCCGGACGGGTGGGCCAATCCTTCGCCAACCGCAATGCCGCGCCGCTCGTGGTGCGCTGGGCGTGTCTCGTCGTCGGCGTCGTCGCCCTCATGGTCGGGCTGCACGGCGACGACATGCTGCTCATCCTGTCCGGCGCGCTGCTCGGCGCCCTGTTCGCTTTGGGCGCGGTGCGGGACAGCTGCGCGCGCATTCATCTCTGGCTGCTGTTCGACGCCGTGCATTTCGAAGCCGCCGATCGCTGAGCGACGCAAAAGCGGGAGAGGAGAGGCGATGACCGAGGCCGCTCTCGAACAGCGGGACGCCCGTCCCATGACCGCGCAGGAGAAGCGGGTCATCGTCGCCTCCTCGGCCGGCACGGTGGTGGAATGGTACGATTTCTTTGTCTATGGCTCGATGGCCGCGACCATCGCCAAGAATTTCTATTCCAACGTCAACCCGACCGCCGCCTATATTCTGGCCCTGCTCACCTTCGCCGCGGGTTTCGCCGCGCGTCCGTTCGGCGCCTTGCTGTTCGGTCAGCTCGGCGACCTCTTCGGGCGCAAATACGCCTTCATCCTCACCATCCTGATCATGGGAACCTCCACCTTTCTGATCGGGCTGTTGCCGGATTTCGACTCGGTCGGCATTGCGGCGCCGATGATGCTGGTGGCGCTGCGCATGACCCAGGGCCTGGCGCTCGGCGGCGAATACAGCGGCGCCGCGGTGTTCGTCGGCGAACATGCGCCGGAGCGCCGGCGCGGCTTTTACACCTCCTGGATTCAGACGACGGCGAGCCTCGGCCTGCTGCTGTCGCTGATCGTCATCCTCGGCGTGCGCGGCCTGCTGGGAAAGGCGGAGTTCGAGGCGTTCGGCTGGCGCATTCCCTTTCTCCTGTCCTTCGTGCTGCTCGCGGCCTCGATCTGGATGCGCCTCAGACTCCGGGAAAGCGAGGCGTTTCGCCGGATGAAGGCCAATGATCGCGGCGCGCGCCGGCCGCTGTTCGAGGCGTTCGGCTATTGGAACACGGCGCGGATGGCGCTGATCGCGCTGTTCGGCGGCACCGCCGGGCAAGCGGTGGTGTGGTACACTGGCCAGTTCTATGCGCTGTTCTTCCTGACCCAGGAGCTGAAGGTGGACCATGCCACCGCCGATCTGCTGGTGGCGGCGGCGCTGGTGATCGGCGCGCCGTTTTTCGTCCTGTTCGGCTGGCTGTCGGACCGCGTCGGCCGCAAGCCGATCATTTTGGGCGGCTGCCTGCTCGCCGCCGCGCTCTATTTTCCCATTTTCAAGGGTTTGACCGTCGCCGCCAATCCGGCTCTGGCGCAGGCGCAGGCCGCCGCGCCGGTGCGGGTGATCGCCGATCCCGCTTCTTGCGCCTTCCAGTTCGATCCCGTCGAAAACGCCGATTTCCGCAGCTCCTGCGATGTCGCCAAAAACGTGCTCGCCAATGCCGGCGTCAGCTATGCCAACGAGGCCGCCCCCGCCGGCGCGCTGGCGCGCGTCGCCATAGGCCGGACCGAGATCGCAGCCTTCGAGGGCGCCGGTCTTCCGCGCGAGGACATGGCGAAAAAGCGGGACGCCTTCGAGGCGGAGGTGAAAAAATCGATCGCCGCCGCCGGCTATCCGCTGCGCGCCGACCCCGCCCGCGTCGACAAGCCCAAGGTTTTGGTCTTGCTGACCCTGCTGATCATTTTGGGCGCCATGACCTATGGTCCGATCGCGGCGCAACTGGTGGAGTTTTTCCCCACCCGCATCCGCAGCACCGCCGTCGCCCTGCCCTATCACCTGGGCAATGGCTGGTTTGGCGGCATTCTGCCGCCGCTGGCCTTCGCCATGGTCGCGGCCAGCGGCAACATCTATTCCGGTCTGTGGTATCCGATCGGCGTCGCGCTGATGACCTTTGTCGTCGGCCTGCTGCTCGTCCCCGAAACCCGGGACCGCGACATTTTCGCCATCGACTGAGCCGCCGCGACGCCTGCCCAAAACAAAGGCAGTGTGACGATATGCGGAGGGATGCGGCGTTGTTTTCGCTTTCCCCTTACTGCGCCATGTGCTTTTTCAAAATCCCGCTTGCCGCCGCGCAAGCCGTCCGAGTTTCAGCGCGTGGATCGAACAATGACCTTCGAACAAGATCTCAAGTCCATCATCCGCACCATCCCCGACCATCCCAAGCCGGGCATCCTGTTCCGCGACATCACCACGCTGCTCGGCGACGCCCGCGCTTTTCGGCGCGCGGTGGACGAACTGGTCCAACCCTTCGCGGGGCAAAAAATCGATGCGGTCGCCGGCATGGAGGCGCGCGGCTTCATTCTCGGCGGCGCCGTGGCGCACCAGCTCTCCGCCGGCTTCATTCCGATCCGCAAGAAGGGCAAGCTGCCGCACACCACGGTGTCCATGTCCTACACGCTGGAATATGGCGTCGACGAGATGGAAATGCATTCGGACGCGATCAAGCCGGGCGAAAAGGTCCTGCTCGTCGACGATCTGATCGCCACCGGCGGCACCGCCTGCGGCGCGATCAAGCTGCTGCGGCAGATGGGGGCGGAAGTGGTCGCCGCCTGTTTCGTCATCGACCTGCCGGAACTCGGCGGCGCCGAACAGCTCGGCGCGCTGAACGTGCCGGTGCGCTCGCTGGTCGCCTTCGAAGGCCATTGAACCTAGGGGACGCGCCGCAGGGCGCGTCCCGTCCGGCTCCGCGCAAGCCAATGGGCGCAAAATCGTATCGGAGGAAAGCCGCGCGCCGCGCGGTGGGGAAAACATCCGATGCGTTACGAGCGCCGCGCCTCCATCCGGCACAAGATCTTCGACCATGTCGAGGCCGTGATCTTCTACGGCGAGCTGCAAATCCGCGCGACCATCGCCGATATTTCCAATGACGGCTTGCGCCTGGTGATCGACGCGACGGAAACCCATCCCCTGCCGCCCTCGCTGGGGGTCGGGACCCATATCGAGGTCGCGGTCAAGGAGGACGACCGCGCCATCGAATGCGAAGTGCGGCGCATCGGCGAGGGCGAACTCGGCCTGCGCTTTTTCGACGGCGTCAGCAATGCGCGGCGCAAGGCGCTGATCGCCCGCATCCTCCCGGCGCCGCCGGTCGAGGCGCCTATTTCTTCTTCATGAAGGCCAACAAGGCGTAATCGGGCTGAACGCCGGGCGCGCCGGCGATCTGGCTATAGACCAGCGTGTCGCCGGACAGGCGGATGTCGATATCGTCCATTTTCGTGGCGTCGATCGGATTGAGCATGGTCAGACGGGCGCCCTTCACCCGGCCGACCTTGGTGCCGGCGGCGATCTGCGTGGCCACCCCTTTTTCGAAGGTCAGTTCGCCATCGTCGGCGAGCGAAAAGCTGTCGACTTCGGTGAAGTTTTGCGGCGGCATGCCGTCGCAGGTCATGGAGGCCTCGCGGACCACAAAAGTCTTCTCGTCGCCGCTGAATTTCATCATGACGTCGCCGCACAGCACGATCTTGTCGCCCATCTGGAACGCGCCCTTTCCGGACCAGACGCCATCGATGAAGCGCGCGCTTTCGGCCGCGAGGGCGGAAGAGGCCAGGACCGGCGCCAATAGGAGCAAGAAGATTCGGAACATCGTCAAACGCCTTCTCTTGAAAAAGCGCATGGGTTGCGCCCAAACCTATACGCGAGGCGGCGCCATTGGTTGCATGAGCGGCGATCAGACCAGGGCGCGCAAAAGCGCCGCTTCGTCCGGAAAATGCGCCTCCAGCCAGGCGCGCGCCTCGGCTTCGCCCTTGTCGTAAAGGGCGCGGTCGCTGTCGGCGGGGTGGCCGCCGTTCTCGCCATAGAACAGGCCATGCGCAAACCCGTCGCGCAAATCCCAATGGGCGAAGCGGAATTTTTGCAGCCGCATGCCGCGAAACCAGTCGACGCCAATGTCGGTGCGGTTCCAGCCGAACGGCAGGCAGGGCCCGAACGGCATGGTCGCCGGCCGCGCCTGGGCGAGATCGATGAGGCAGGCGAATTCGTTCAGGCGGCATTCCAACAGGGGCATGGGCGAAATCTTGTCGATTTTTTCCACGGTGAGCCGCGGCCCCGGATCGGCGCGCACGATCGCGCAGGCCTCCTCATAGCTCGGCTGAAACGTCTCGTGCCGCGCGCCGTCGCAGCGGCCGGCGCGATGCGCGGGACAGTTCCAGCACTGCCCGATGGCGCCGACCCCCGCCACGCCGTCGCGCGCCATGACCGCGCCCATGCGCCCGATCACATCGTCGAAGAACACGCAATCATTGTGCAGGATGAAGAGTTTTGCGCGATCGCTGGTCTCCCAGGGCCATTGATAGCGCACGGATTGCCGGTAGGCGGGGTCGCCGAGCCGGCGCGGATCGGCATGGGACCAGCCGAGATAGAGCGGCGGCTGGTAAACAACAATCTTGTCGCCGAGCAGCGGCAGAAATTTTTCAGGCTGCGCGCCAAACGGCTGTTGGCGTTCGAGCTGCACGAAAATGCGGTGGATATGGGCGCCGCTGTGCTTCTGCAGGCTCAGCAGGGTCACGGCGGTGTGGAACGGTTTTCCGTAGACCGACATCGCCACGTCGACCGGCTGGTCCATGCGCTCCCCTCCCCCATCGCCAGTCACCGTTAACGTAAATTCCACGAAGTTCAACCGCCCCGCCGGCGCCGCAGGCTTCGCGCGAGTTTCGCCGCCTAATTTTCGTGAAAACCCATGCGGATACCTCTCATGCGACCGTTGCTCCTGCTCGCAGCCCTGCCGGCGCTTCTCTTCCCCGTTTCGGCCCAGGCCGAACCCAAGGTGCGCTGCGCCGTCGGCGACATTTGCGAACTCACCTTCCCGCTGTTCGCCTGCAAGACCGGCGATCCCCTGAAGCGCTGGGTGGAGCTTTATGTCGACGAAAGCCGCGACGTCGCCGAAGCCTATCTGGACACGGAGGAAAAGACCGGCCAATGCGTGCGCTTCGCCAAGGGCGACAAGCTGCGCATCGTCCGCTACATCGGCATGAGCCGGCTGGAGGTGGCGCGGCCCGACGAAACCCAGCGCTGGCTGATGCTGCTGAAATAAGGTTGAGCGCGGACGCGGCGCGGGCTATTCCGCTTGGGCAACCCGCCGGAGCCGCCCATGTCCGCCACGCTTTGCGCCATCGTCAAGAACGAAGCGCCCTATCTGGTCGAATGGGTCGCCTGGCATCGCATGCTCGGTTTTGATCGGATCGTCATCTATGACAATGCCTCGACCGACGAGACCGCCAGCCTGCTCGCCGGCCTGCGCGCCATCGGGGCCATTGACGCGCACATCCCCTGGCCGGTCACCGAAATCTCGCCGCAGCTCTCCGCCTACATCCATTTCGCCCGCGACTGCCGCACGGACTGGCTGATGTTCCTCGACGCCGACGAGTTTTTCGTGCTCAAGCGCGGCGGCGGCGTGAACGGCTTTCTGGCCTCGTTCCCGGCCGATGTCGCCTGCATCGGCGTGAACTGGCGGCTGTTCGGCTCTTCCGGCGCGACGGAATTTTCACCCCGCCCGGTGATGGAGCGGTTTCGCCGCGCCTCGACCCAGGCGTCGCCGCTCAACCGCCATGTCAAAAGCCTGTTCCGGCCGGACAGCGTCGACCAGATCCACATGCACGCGCCCTCGCTGACCCGGGGCCGCGCGGTGCTCGCCAATGGCGCGCCGCTGGAGATGGAGCCGCATGGCGTGGCGACCGACGTCGACTGGTCGGTCGCCCAGGTCAACCATTATTTCTGCAAGAGCCGGGAGGAATATGCGGTCAAGCGGTCGCGCGGCCGCGCCAGCCTTGGCGCCGACGATCCCGGCAAATTCGCCAAATACACCGACGGCGTGTTCGACTTCCACGACCTCAATGACGAACTCGACGACAGCGTCACGCCCTGGCTGCCCGACCTCGGCCCGATATGCGCCGACCTGCGCCGCCGCCTGTCTCGCTCTTAGGTTTAACGCATTTTCTTCACGCGAACTGGCGTCCGCTTCGCTGGAAAACGCTCGAGCAGGCCGCTGAAAAACCCGTGGCCCGCCCCCGCCCTTCGAGACGCCCGCCAAGGCGGGCTCCTCAGGGTGAGGGGCTACTCAATTGTTTTACATAAAGGAATCCCTCATGGTGAGGAGGCTGCGCTGCAGCCTGCTAGTAAAAACACCTGATCTCGCCTTCGGCCTGGGCGCGGCGCAGGTCGGCGACCATTTCCTCGAAATTGGCGGCGCGGAACATGGTGGCCTGACGGCCCACGCCCTGGCGCAGCGACAGCACGGTCTCGGCCTCGACATATTTGTCGTAGGGCAGGATCGAGGCGACCACGTCGATCGAGCAGGCGCATTTCTTCAAGGCGTCGGGCGTCTGGCCGTTGGCGGCCATGCAGGCGAACACATAATCGGCGCGCGCTTCGGTGGGAAAATCGTTCGCCGGCGTCTGCGCGGCCGCCGCGCCCGCCCCGAGCGCGAAAAGCGCGGCGGCCAGAAGCCTAGGCTGAAAAAGGCCCGTTCCGATGGCCATGGTTCGATGCTTCGACAAGCTCAGCAGGCTGCTGCGCAGCCTCCTCACCGCGAGGGGGGGATTGATATCTAACAATCGCGTAGCCCTCACCCTGAGGCGCCCGCCTTGGCGGGCGTCTCGGGCGCGCCCGCCAGGGTGGGGGCGGCCCACGGGTTTTTCAGCAGCCTAATGTTTCCCCGCATAGCGCGTGGTCTCCTCGAACAGCACATCGCCCTTGGCGTCGCGGGCGGAAATGTCGATTTCGGTGATTTCGCCGGGCGCCGCCTCGGAGACGCGGAAGCGATAGGTCAAGGCGTCGAGCCCATGCATGCGCGCCTTGTGCGGGTCGTCCTTGAACGGCGCGACCTCGACGCGCCAGCCGGGCGCGCCGTCAAAAGCTTCGGGCGTCGCCTTGGCGTTGCGCAAAGCGAGGCGGATCGCCGTCTTCATATAGCGCGGATTGGCCTGGAAGATCGCGGCGAGGCGCTGGAGATTCTCCTCCAGCATCAGGCTGAGCAGCGGATTGCCGCTCATATCCTCGAACGGGCCGGCGGCGCGCCGCCGCTCCGCCGAAAACATCTCCACCTCCACCTTTTTCTTGTCCGGCCCGTCGCCGGGCTCGACGCGCAGGCCGATGCGGTCGTCGAAAGCGGGCCCGAACACAGCGGGGTCCGCCGACTTGAAACTGTAGCTGTAATCGAGCCTGTCGCCTCCCTTGAGCTTTTCCAGTTGCGGACGCTCGAACAGAATGTCGGCGGCCATCGGCTCCTGCGCCGCGCAGGCCGAGCCGGCGAACAGCGCGCAAGCGAAAGCCGCCGCGCCAAAGACGGTGAAATGTCGCATGAAAGGAAAACCTTTTGCACGCGCCCCCCTTTTTTGGGGGCGCGCCGAGGTTGAGGATCAGGCTGGATTCAGCGCGCGGCGCATTTGTAGCCGTTGATGTCGAGCATAAAGCCGCGTCCGCGCACCGTGCTGATGAACGGACCGCCGACGCGGGTGATCTCCGTGAATTTGGTGCGGAGATAGCCGAGATACACGTCCACCACATTGAGCGAGGTGCAGCCCTGGTCGCCCCAGAGCTGATCGTAGATCGAGCCCCGGCACACCGGCTGGTTGGCGTTGTCCATGAGGATGCCGAGCAGTTCGGCCTCGCGCTGGGTCAGCCGGATATGCACCTTGCCGAAATGCGCCTGGCGGGTGTGCATGTCCAGCACCAATTGCCCGACTTTCCTGCGCTCGCGCGCATCGCCGGAGATCGAGCGGTGCATGAGATGCGCCCGCAGCCGCGCGACGAATTCGTCGAACTGGAAGGGCTTGGCGATATAGTCGTCAGCGCCGGCCATCAGCCCATGGGCGCGGTCGGCGGGGTCGTGGCGGTCGCTGAGGAACAGGATCGGCTCGGTGCGGCCATTGCGGCGCATCGCCCGACAGGTTTCGAGATCGCTGCCGTCGGCGGAGGGCGTGTCGAACACCACGGCGCAGGGATTCAGCGCCTTGACGGTCTCCACGGGGTCTTCCGCCTCCTGGACGAAGGTCACGTCAAAACCTTCGGCCTTCAAGCCTTCGGCGAGCACGCCGCCGGCGGTCAAATCGTTTTCGATGATCAGAACATTCATGTGTCATGCCCTGCAGTGCGCTTCCTCCCGCATCCAGATCTGTCGCCCGGATTGCGGCCAGCATGAGACTAATTTCTCCCGCTGCGTCCCACAACGAAATAAAATCCCATCTGTTCCGCTAAAGCCAAAAAATCTTATTATTTTATTCTTAGAAGCTTGGCTTTTCAGATCAAAAAATTCTTAAAAACAAAGACTTGCCGTAAGGGGCGCCGCCCTTACAATTTTTCCTGAATGGCGCGCGCCAGCGCGAAGGCGCGTTTTTCCAGCAGCACCGGACTTTCGCAGACATAGGTCAGAGCCTGGGCGCGATCGTCGAAAATGCGCTTGTCCCATTTGAGTTCGGGATGCGCCTTCTCCAAAGCGTCGGGCGCGGTGATGTCCTGGCCATAGCCCTGGCCTTCCTGGGCGTCCGCCACCTTATCGGCATCGTCGCGCACCTTGGCCGCCAGCGCTTTTTGCCCCCGGGCATAGCGGGTGATGGCGGCCATCACCTTGTTGCGCTCGCCATTGATGAGATCGAGCGTCCCGTCGAACAGCAAGGTGAGGCGCTTGTCCTTGTCGGCGCCGGCCTCTTTGGCGAAAGCGTCGATCAACGGCCCCGCCTCGTCCAAGGGCGTGCGCCGCGACGCCAGTTTGCGCGCCAGCGCCGCGACTTGCGCATCGTCGTCCCAGCGCCCCGAAACCTCAGGCCCCGCCCAGATCGCCGCGCGGCTGATCGCCCCGGTCTTGCGCTGCTGACACGGCCAGTCGTCGTCGACGGGCGGGCCGCCGGCCAGCGCCGGCGTGGCGAAGAGGAGCAGGGCGGCGGCCAGGAGCCTGGACCGCCCTCGTGCTTCGAGACGGCCCTTGCAGGGCCTCCTCAGCATGAGGGCTAATTTATCTTTCGGCATGGCGGTCTGGCCTAGTTCGGCGCGGCGGCGACGCCCAAAGGCGCCTGTCCCACCGGAATGGATTTGATCGCCTTCAACGCGGCGACATCGATGACGGTGACATCGTTGGAATTGCCATTGGCGGTGAACAGGTATTTTTCGTCTGGGGTCAGCGCCATGTGCCAGACGCGCTGTCCCACCAGAATATATTTGCGGATTTCAAAGGTCTCGGCATCGACCACGGCGACGCGATTGGCGGGGCCGAGCGCGACAAACACGGTCTTGCCGTCGCCGGTGACGCGCATGCCCACCGGCTGCACCTCCTCGCGGGTCAGGCCGGGCACGTCGAAGCGCAATTTCTTGACGATTTGATGCGTCTTGGCGTCGATCACCGACACGGTTCCGCCGACCTCGGAACTCACCCACAATTTCGAGCCGTCCGGCGTGAACAGAGCGTAGCGCGGGCGCTTGTCGACCAGCACATTGTCGATGCGGGCAAAGGTCTTGGCGTCGATGAAATGCGCCATATTGGTGGTCTCGGAGGTGTTGACCAGCACGGCGCCGTCGGGGCTGAGCGCCATGCCCTCGGGCTCGACGCCCACAGGCACATTGGCGATCACCTGGTTCTTTTTGACATCGAGCACTGTGACCTGGGCATTGTCCTCGTTGGCGATATAGAGCAGGTCGCCGGCGGCGTTCATGGCGAATTGTTCCGGGTCCGGCCCGGATTCCAGCGTGCGCAACAGCTTCATCGACGCGGTGTCGAAAACCTGAATGCCGTCCTCGTCGCTGGCGCAGACATAGAGCCATTTGCCGTCCGGGCTCACCCGCACCCCGCGCGGCCGGCGCCCCGCCTTGACGGTCTGGGTCACGGCGAGCGTGTCGCTGTCGATCACGGAAATATCGTTGGATTTTTCATTGGTGACATAGATGCGCGTCGCGCCGGCGGGGCTCGCGAACAGACAGGCGACAAGGGCAAGGCGCAAGGCGATCATGGTTTTCCCGATTTGCAGGCGCTTTCGGTCTCATCGACGCCCAGGGTGTCCAGCGTGTTCCGTTGGTGCAGAAAGCCCGGTTGCGGGGCGAGACCGATCAGCGATTTCGGCTGCGCCAACAAAATGGCCTGGCGCAATTGCCGGTCCCAGGGCCGGAAACTCGCCGCCGCGCCCTTGAAAATGGCGAGGGTGAAGTTCGGGCCTTGCAAGGTCGCGGCGATCTTTTGCGGGTCGGCGTCGCGCAGCTCGGTGACCGCCTCGCCGATGGCGCGCACGGCGATCCAGGCCTGGTAGTCGATGGGCCGCATCCGCCGCTTGGTCATCCGCAAAAAGCGGTTTTGCAATTGCTCGGCGCCGTAGGCGGTGTGGGTGGGATGCCAGGACACGGGGGTCAGCCCTTGCGTGCCCGCGACCAGACGCGGCTCGGAGGTGCGATACAAAATATAGTCGCCGAAATCCTCGGCCTCGTCGGCGACGACGATCATGTCGGCCTCGACGCCGCGCGCAAAAGTCAGCGCTTCGGCTTGGGTGATCGCGTCTGAGCGGGCGCGGGCGAGCGGCCCGAAGGTCCAGGGTTTTTCCGCGACAATTTTTGCGCCGAATTTTTTCGCCGCGGCGCGCACGGCGTCGGCGTCAGCGAGGTCGTCGGCGTTGGGCCCGGGCACAAGCAGGATTTTGCTCCAGCGGCGCACGGCGAGATATTGGAACAGCGCGTCGGTGAGCATGGCCCGGCTCGGCGCGGTATGGAACAGGTTTGGACGGCACTCGGCGCCGCGCAAAAAATCGTCTTGCGCCCCCGCGTTGAACAACAGTGCGCCCTGCGCCTTCAGCGCATCGGCGAGCGCCAGCGTCTCCTGCGCCGGCAGCGCGCTGACGAACAATTTTTTCCCCTGCGCCAGCAGCGGTTTGACGGCCTCCGCCGGCTTGTCGTCCTCGCCCAGCTCGACGTTTTGCAAGTCAAAAACCTGGTTGAGGAACGCGCCCGTTGTGGCGTTTTCCTGCAACGCCAGTTTGGCTCCATCAAACCCTTCGCCGGGCGGCGGAGGGTCAAGCACATAGGGCGGGGACGGCGGTCGGGCGTGGGAAACAAAAACGATTTCGACCGTTAACGGCGGCTCGGCGGCGGCCGCGGCATAACCCAACGTAAGACTGGCGAGGGCCAAAGCGCGGCCGAGACGCCGGAGGGCGGATAAGCCGGGCATTGCTTGCGTCATGCCAAAGAATTGAACGCATTATTTCTAAGCCGTCAATGTGAAAATCATAAGAGATTACTAAGACGCGCGCCCATGCGGCGCAGGAAGCGTCGTGCCATACTCATCGTGCGATAGTCTAGCCGCAGTATGGAATGTTTTCGCGGTAGCGTTCGTGGAATTGACGCCTTTTGATTGACGAATGCTTGCGGGACAACCGCACGCGAAAGTGGAGGCTTCGGCGATGCTGAAACAGCTCATGAAACTCTTCGGTGGCTCCGGGGACGATGCGGCCCCCGCGGCTGGGAATGCGACATCCACAATGACCCGCAGGGAGGGGCCCATGCTCAAGCTTCATCCGTCCATCGACAACGGACTGAGGAGAGGAAGCGCCAGTTTCGCTGGCGGAACGCTGAGCTGCAAATGCGCCAGCAATCCGGTGAACGTGCAGATCACCGGCAATGTCGCCCACAACCACGCCTGCGGCTGCACCAAATGCTGGAAGCCCGACGGCGCGGTGTTTTCCGTGGTCGCGGTGGTGTCGCGCGACAATCTCCGTGTGATCTCGGGCAACGAAAAGCTCCATGTCGTCGATCCCTCCGCGACCATCCAGCGCCACGCCTGCCGCGACTGCGGCGTGCATATGTATGGCCGGATCGAGAACAAGAACCATCCGTTCTACGGCCTCGACTTCGTCCACACCGAACTGTCGCGCGAGCAGGGCTGGCAGGAGCCGCAATTCGCCGCCTTCGTCTCGTCGATCATCGAATCCGGCTTCCCGCCGTCCAAGATGGGCGATGTGCGGGCGCAGCTGAAGTCGATCGGCCTGGAGCCCTACGACTGCCTGTCGCCGCCGCTGATGGACGCCATCGCCACCCATGTCGCCAAGGCCGCGGGCAAGCTGGCGGCGTGATGCATTTTTGAGACCTTTTTGGGCGTCGGCGCTTGCGCCGACGCTTTCTTTTCAAAAGTCTCCCCGTCATGCCCGTGCGCGCGGATCGTCATCCGCGGATGTCCGGGCAACCACGCCACGAGGCCGCACGCGGATCCACAACGGCCGCGGCGCTTCGGGCGTTCTTTTCCAGGGTGGCGCGCTCCATGCTGGCGTGGATGGCCGGGACAAGCCCGGCCATGACGGCGGAAGGGACCGCGCCAACCTTCTGCAACTCTGGAGCATTCATGGAAACTATTTCCACCAACAAGTCCCATGGCGGCGTGCAGGGCGTCTATCGCCACGAGTCCCGCGAAACCAAGACCCCCATGACGTTCAGCGTCTTCGTCCCCCCGCAGGCGGCGACGGCAAAAGTCCCGGTTTTATGGTATCTGTCGGGCCTCACCTGCACCCACGCCAATGTCACGGAAAAGGGTGAGTTTCGCGCGGCGGCGGCGCAGCATGGGGTGATCATCGTCTGTCCCGACACCTCGCCGCGCGGCGACGATGTGCCCGACGAAAAGGACAATTGGCAGTTCGGCTCCGGGGCCGGCTTTTATCTCGACGCGACGCAAGCGCCCTATGATCGCAATTATCGGATGTATTCCTATGTCACTGAGGAACTGCCGCGGCTGATCGCCGAAAATTTTCCGGCCGACATGGCGCGTCAGGGCGTTTTCGGCCATTCCATGGGCGGCCATGGCGCGCTGACGCTGGCGCTCAAACATCCCGACCGTTTCAAGAGCTGCTCGGCCTTCGCGCCGATCGTGCAGCCGTCGACCAGCGACTGGTCGATCCCCGCGCTCACCAAATTTTTGGGGCCGGACGAGGCGAATTGGCGCGCCTATGACGCCACCCTGCTGATCGAAGACGGCAAAAAATTCAACGCCTTTCTGGTGGACCAGGGCGCCGGAGACTCCTTCCTGCAAAAAGGCCTCAAACCCTGGCTGCTGGAGGAGGCGTGTCAAAAAGCCGGGATTCCGCTCACGCTCAACATGCGCGAGGGCTATGACCATTCCTATTATTTCATCTCGACCTTCATGGCCGACCACATCGCCTGGCACAGGGCGCGGCTCTAGCCGCGCCCCCGCCTGATCACATCACATAGACGATTTCGAACGTGTCGGGATCGATGATGACGATGTCGCCACGGATGCGCACGACCTTGTAAGAGCGCCAGGCCGGGACGACTTCGACGATGGAGGTGGGCACGGGCTCCCAATATTCGGTCACCGTGCGCGGAATGCTCGTGCCGACCCGCACATTGGTGATGTTGATGTCGCGCGCCTCCCTGATGCTGGCGCCGCGGAAGCTGCTGCGGACGCGGGTCTGCTGCTCGGTCGACAGATGCGCCGAGGCGCCGCCGCGCTCGCCGCCTTCACGCTCCGCGCCCTTGGTCCGATCGCCACGGTCGTAGTCCGCGCCCTTTCCCTTCTCGCCACGGTCGTAGTCGGCGCCTTTCGAGCCTTTCTCGCCGTGCTCGTATTCGGCGCCCTTGGCCTTGTCGCCACGCTCATGCTCGGCGGCTTTGCCCTTCTCGCCGCGCTCGTTCTCGGCGCCTTTCGCCTTGTCGCCGCGCTCATGCTCGGCGGCTTTGCCCTTCTCGCCGTGCTCGGTCTCCGCGCCCTTGGCCTTGTCGCCGCGCATTTCGTCGCCGGATTTCTCTCCGGCGCGCTGGCGCATCTCGCCGCCCTTTTCGCCGGATTGCGAATGCGCGCCGCCGCCCTTCATCTCGCCGCCGGCGCCGCCGCCTTTCGTCTCGCTGCCGCCGCCCCCGCCGCGCATTTCGCCGCCAGACCCGCCCGCTCCAGGCGAGGCGCCGGCCCCGCCCATTCCGCCGCCGGCGCCGCCTTGCTGGGCCGAAACAGAAGGCGCGAAAGCAAGGCCGATGATCGCGGTAGCCGCCAGTAATGACCTGCGCATGGTTTGTCCTCCGAGAAAAAGAGGACAAAGGCGTAAGCGCGCCAGAAGTTCGGCTGTGCAATAAGCGTCGCCGCAGAAAAACTTTTCCGGGCTTCGCGGAACCGCGAACTCAGTAAGCGGCGCCGTCCGCGTCGAAAGTCTGGGCGTAGGCGGCGCCGGTCGAATCCTTTGCTTCGATTCGCACCGGCTGGCCGTTGGCGACATAGCTGAAGCGGAAGGTGGGGTCCTCGGACAGCGAAATGCCGTTCTCCATCGAGAACAACAGTTTTTCTCCCTGGAGCACCCGCACCTGCGTCACATACCAAGCCGGCGTATACATGCGGGTGAGCTGATCCATCTGCATGCCGGAATAATTGGGATGACGGATCATCGCCTGCGCCTCGGCCATGCCCTGCCCGGCAAAAGTGCGAAAACGCATTTTGCCAATATTGGCCTTGGCCTCCTCGGGGTTTTTCGACGCCGGCGCCGAACAGCCGCCCGCCGCCTTCACAAAAACCTTGACCATATGCAGGGCGCCGCTTTCGCTTTCGGCGATCACCCGCACATAGGAATAGGAATTGACCCGCAGACGCAGGGCGAAATCGAAGACCCCCGCATCCTCGCCACGCCTCAGCGTGGTGGCGAGCGGCGAAGGATTTTCGTCGACGATCACGGTCGCGGCGACCACCCTGTCGCCCTTTTCGCGCGCGGAAAACTTGAGTTGCACCGGGACCATCGCGGCGTCCTCGGCGCGAGCCGGCGCATCCAGCGTCACATAACCGGGCGCCTCGTCGATGGGCTTTTCGCCAAAAAACATCGGCTTGAGGCCAATCCAGGTGTCCTCGTTCGGCGCGGTCTGCGCATGGGCGGCGACGGGCAGAAGCAGGGCGCATTGCAGCAGCAGGCGACGGTTCGGCATGGCGGCCTCCTGGCCGGCTAACTTCCATAGGGTTTGATGGTTTCCATGGGCAGACCGGCGTCGCGCCAGCCCTCGACGCCCTCCGAAAACCACAGGATGTTCCGGTAGCCGTAAGCCTGGGCGCGGCGGGCCGCGTTCCACGACATCCAGCAATCGCGCTTGCAGAACACGACGATCTTTCGCGAGACATCGCCCGCCGTGAGCGCCGACAGCGACTGGCGGAAATAGGTATCGGTCTGGGCGGACAATTCGCCGCGCCCGACCTCCGGCAGCCAGATCGCGCCCTTGATGCTGACATGCGGCTTGTCGACGAACAGGATTTCCGGCGCCAGCCCTTTTGGCCGCGGCGCATGGGGCAGGACGTCGAGGAACAGAGCGCCGCCTTCCCACAGCGCCTTGGCCCGCGCCACATCGAGCGCGGGCTGGCCGTTCAGCGTGGCGGGCACGGGCGCCTGATAATCGTCGAGCCGGTAGGACGGCGGCTCGGCCGGCGCGGCGAAAGCCGAAAAAGTCAGGGCGAACAGGAGGAGCGCGGCCACCCTCATTCCGCCCCCTCCCCGCGCGACACGGCGGCGCCAATGGGCGCGGCCTCGATCGGAACGAGCGGGACGCCATAGTCGCGCAACACCGCCTCGAAATCCGCCTTTCGCGCGCGGATCACATCATTGAGCCGATGTTTCCAGTCCAGTTCGTTGCGGCGGATGCCAAAGGCGATCCGGTAAGCAAGCGGCGGCCGCTGCTCCGCATGCAGCGGCGAGACGACCAGCGCCGGCTGCGCCTTTTTGGCGAAATAGCCGCCGATCGGCCCCCAAACCACCAGCGCGTCGATGACGCCGGCCTCGACATCATGGACCGCCTCCTCGGCGGGCGAGGAAAAGCGGCGGTCCACCAGCAGGGCATAGCTCTTGGCCTTGTCCAGCAGGCCGAGGCGCAACAAATGGTCGGTGGGCGGCGTCGCCGCGATCACCCCGAGCTTGACCGTCTTCAGGCGCGGGTCGTCGAGGGTTTTGACCTCCTCGAGCCCGGAGCCGGGCCGCGACACCAGCACATAGGTCGAGGCGTAATAGGGATTGGAATGGTCGACCACATCGGAATTGGCGGCATAGCCAATGATCAGGTCGCACATGCCCTCGCCCAGCGAGTTGCGCACGAACCCGGGGCCTTGCGGCATCCAGTAATAGCGCAGCGGCAATTTCAATTCGTCGGCGACGATCTCGGCGATCCGGTTCTCAAACCCCTGTTTCGCCTTGTCGGAATAAGGCAGGTTGGCGGGATCGGCGCAGACGCGCAGTTTTTCCCGCGAGACCAGGTCCGGACGGGTCTGCGCCGCAGCGCCGACGGAAACAAGGAGGGCGATCCCCAAGAACAGCGCGCGCATCATGAAAAATCAGCTCGGCGGACCCATGCAGGCGTTCACCCCGTCCTCCCAGGTTTTGGGCTTGGGCTCCTTGGCGGGCGGGCGGCCGCGGCCGACGGCGTCATCGGAGCGCGCCTTGAGATAGATGTAGATGTCGTCGATGAAGCACATCACATTCTTGTCGAGGCCGAGCGTCGGCATGACCTTTTCCTGTCCGTTTTCCAGGTTCTTGCGGCCATTGGCGACGGTGGAGAGGAAATCGGCGTAGGACAGGGTTTTCAGCGAATTCGCCAGGGCCGGCGCATAGGAGGAGCCCATGCCGTCGGGGCCGTGGCAGCGCAGGCATTCCGCGCTGTAGCGCTGAAAACCGGAATAGGTGTACCAGTCGACCTTGCCGTCGGGACCGATCTTGTAGGTGGGCTCGCCATTGGCGTCGAAATATTTGCCGTCCTGGCTCGACACCGCCTTGTCGGACGCGGGTTTGTCGGACGCGGGTTTGTCCGCTTCAGCATAGGCCGGCGTCGCCAGGGCGAGCGCCGCGAGCGCGGCGAGGACGAGGCGCCCCGAGGTTTTCTGGACGAAATCAGTCACGACAACATTCCAATCAGCTGGGCGCGCGCGAACAAACTCTCCCGCGATAACACCGGGATCGGACAGACGTTGCGCCATGTCGGAAACAAAAAGCCGGGCGGGCTCGACGCTCGCCCGGCGATGGGGCTTTGCGACGATCAATCGGGGAGGGCGAAGACCGTCAGCGTGCCGCCAAGCGCGGTATAATTGCTGAGCGCGGCATAGCCGCCGACCGCGCCGAGACCGGCGTGCGGATCGGCGAGGCCCGCCGCGAGGCCGATGCCCGCCCAGCCGCCGACGCCCGAGAGCACGGCCACATATTGCTTGCCCTTATGCTGGTAGGTCATCACATTGCCGATGATGCCCGACGGGGTCTTGTACTTGTAGAGCAGCTTGCCCGTCTTGGCGTCCACGGCCTTCAGATAGCCTTCGAGCGTGCCGTAGAACACGACGTCGCCGGCGGTGGCGAGCGCCCCGGACCAGACCGAAAACTGCTCCTGGTCGGTCCAGACGATCTTGCCCTTGGTGGCGTCCCAGGCGATGAAATTGCCCATATGGGTGCCCCCCGGCGCCGGATACATGGCGAGCGTGGCGCCGACATAGGGCTGGCCCGGCGTATAGCTGACGCGGAACGGCTCATAATCCATGCAGACATGGTTTGTCGGCACGTAGAACAGGCCGGTCTTGGGCGAGTAGGCGGAGGGCTGCTGGTCCTTGGAGCCGAGCGCCGCCGGGCAGATGCCCTGCGAATTGGTGTCCTCGCCATTCTGCTCGGTCGAGAATTTGGCGTTGACCAGCGGACGACCATAGGTCGGGCTGTTGCGATCCATGTCGACCTTGGTGGCCCAGTTCACCGTGGGATCGTATTTCTCGGCGACCAGCAGCTCGCCGCTGACGCGGTCCAGCGTGTAGCCGAAGCCGTTGCGGTCGAAATGCACGACCAGCTTGCGATCCTTGCCGTCGATCTTCTGGTCGACGAGCGGCACTTCATTGACGCCGTCATAGTCCCACTCGTCATGCGGGGTCATCTGATAGGCCCATTTGGCGACACCGGTGTCGGGGTCGCGGGCGAACAGGGTCATCGACCATTTGTTGTCGCCGGGCCGCTGCTTCGGATTCCAGGTCGAGGGGTTGCCAGAGCCGTAATAGACCAGGTTCAGCTCGGGATCGTAGGAATACCAGCCCCAGGTGCAACCGCCGCCGGTCTTCCACTGGTCGCCCTGCCAGGTCTTCAGCGACGAATCCTTGCCGACCGGCTTGCCGAGCGAAGTGGTCTTTTCCGGATCGAACAGGATCTGGTCATCGGGTCCAACGGAATAGGCGCGCCAGATTTTCTTGCCGGACTTGATGTCATAGGCGGTGACGTGGCACTGCACGCCGAACTCGCCGCCGGAAATGCCGACCAGCAGCTTGTCCTTCACCGGCAGAACCGTGGCGGTGTTGGTTTCGCCCTTTTTGGGATCGCCATTGGCGACCGACCATTCGACCTTGCCGGTCTGCGCGTTCAGCGCGACCACGGTGGTGTCGGCCTGATGCAGGAAAATCTTGCCGTCGGCATAGGCGAGACCGCGGTTGACGGTGTCGCAGCACATCACCGGAACGACGTTCGGGTCCTGCTTGGGCTCGTATTTCCAAAGAATCTTGCCGTCGTTGTTGAGGTCGAGGGCATAGACGATGTTCGGGAACGGCGTGTGCACATACATCACGTCGCCGACGACCAGCGGCGAGCCTTCATGGCCGCGCAGCACGCCGGTGGAAAAACTCCAGGCCGGCGCGAGCTTGCCGACATTGCTCTGGTTGATCTGGTCGAGCTTGGAATAGCGGTTGTTGTCGTAAGAGCCCGCCTGGATCACCCATTGCTTGGGATCGGCGGAATTCTTCAACACGGATTCGTTGGCGAAGGCCGCGGTCGAAAGGGCGATCGCGCTGACAGACAAGACAGATGTGACGAGCCTATTCATGGTTTCCTCCAATGCGCCGGCGTTCCGGACAGCGGCTCGCCGCCGGTCATGGCCGTTTCTTCTGGTTGTTCTGCGCCGCCGCCAGCAGGCCACGAAGAAAGCCTAGGCTATGCTTGGGCGCGGTCATTTTTTCACGACAATAAAAAGCTAGTCTCTGCGCGGGGCGCCGGCAACACTGCTCGAGCGCGTCTATCTTTAGATTTGACTTAGAACCGCTCCCCTCACGGTTCGCCCGCGCTATTCCCACTCCAGCTCATGATAGGCGGCGGTGGCGTTGCGGGGATTGAAATCGTCGAAAAGCCGCCAGTTCGGCCGTTCCGACGCGGCGGCGGTCGCGGCGGTCTCCCGCATGGTCTCGCCTTTCCGGATCGCCGCGCCGACATCGTCGCGCAGGCGGCGCAAATAGGCCTCCTGGGCGTCCGCCGCCTGGGGCCAGGCCATCGAGGCCGGACCATGGCCGGGAACCACCACCCGCACGGCGCGCTCACGCAGCTTTTTCAGATTGTCGAGCCAGCCGGTCAGTTTGCCGTCCAAGGCCGGAATATGACCAGAAAAGAGCAGATCGCCCAAGAATAAGACGCCGCTTGCCTCGTCCGTGACCGTCAAGTCCGCGTTGGTGTGACCTGTGGGCCAAGTCTCCAGTTTCAGCTTGCGGCCGCCGAGGTCCAGTTCGGTCACGCCGTCGACCAGCAGGGTCGGCGCAATCACCCGCGTCCCCGCAAAATTGGCTTCGCCGACCAGCGCGCGGGCGGCGCGCAAATAATCTTCGCCATGGCTCGCCAAAACCTCGGGCAGCGCGCGATGGCCGGCAAAGACCGGCTTCAGCTCGGCAAAGGCGGCGGCGCCCAGGGTGTGATCGGGGTGTCCGTGGGTGAAGATGACGTAGAGAATCGGCAGATCGGTTTTGGCGCGCAAGGCGGCCAGCAGACGCTTGCCCGCGACCAGACTGCCGCCGGTATCGATCACCGCGACGCCGTCGCGGCCGACGACAAAGCCGGAATTGCTGATCTGGCCCGCATTTTGCTCGTTTGACAGTGAAATGACGCCGGGAAGGACAAAATCCCCCGGCGCGACTTCAACAGCAGCGGAGGGCGCCGCCTGATCCGCCGCCAGGACCTCGCGGTCCCCGGCGGAAACGACGGCAAGCCCCAGGACAACAAGAACTGCGACCCTGTGTCTCACCGCCGGAAGTCCTATTCCGGCCGTACGGGAATTATGCAATCTTTTCCGTGCGTTCACGTTTTCGTGTGTCGAGGCTCGACCAAACGGAAACTGCAGGATGTGGAGGAATGCTCGTTTCACGCCCCGCCCTTGAAACGGCGGGATGGCGAAACCGGAAGTGGCTTTGTTGCGCAAATCAGGAGCGCGCCCGCGTCTCGCCGAAAGGAAGAGAACATGTCCGCATTCACCGCTGTGATTCTTGTCTGCCAATTGTCGACGCCGCCGCAGGCCTGCGACGAAACGCACGCCGTGGATGTGATCTCCACCCACGTCGCCAGCCAGTTCGCCTGCGTGCAGGGCTGGCAGGAATCGGTCGCCCGCGGCGCCCTGCGCGAAGGCGTCGGCGAGACTCTTTACGTCAAGACGATCTGCCGCCGCAGCGAGCAGGCCGCTCTGACTGAAAAGTAAGCCGCGATTCGCACGCGCGCAAACGTTTCCGCACGCCTCGGACCGCCGGCTTTCTGAATTTGTTCTTAGGCGCGGAACGCCGCATTGCGGGGGCTTCTGAAATTGCTCTTAAGGAGGCCGCGCGACGTTGCGCGGCCCTGCGCCCGCCCCTTTAATGGAGACATTCATTTCTCCAGCAAGGGTCATTCCCATGAAAACGCGCGCGGCGGTCGCCTGGAAAGCCGAAGCTCCCCTGACGATCGAAACGATCGATCTCGAAGGCCCCCGGGCGGGCGAGGTGCTGGTCGAAATCATGGCGACGGGCGTCTGCCACACCGACGCCTACACGCTGTCCGGCCTCGATTCCGAAGGAAAATTCCCGGCGATCCTGGGCCATGAGGGCGCAGGGATCGTCCGCGAGGTCGGCGCCGGCGTCACCTCGGTCAAACCCGGCGACCACGTGATTCCGCTCTACACGCCGGAATGCCGCGCCTGCAAAAGCTGCCTGTCGCAGCGCACCAACCTGTGCACCGCCATCCGCTCGACTCAGGGGCAAGGGGTGATGCCCGACGGCACCAGCCGCTTCTCCTGCGACAGCGGCAACAAACCGGTGTTCCACTATATGGGCTGCTCGACCTTTTCCAATTTCACGGTCCTCCCGGAAATTGCGGTGGCGAAAGTCCGCGAGGACGCCCCGTTCGACAAGATTTGCTACATCGGCTGCGGCGTCACCACCGGCATTGGCGCGGTGGTTTACACCGGCAAAGTCTGGCCGGGCGCGAATGTGGTCGTGTTCGGTCTGGGCGGCATCGGCCTCAACGTGATTCAGGGCGCGCGCATGGTGGGCGCCGACAAGATCGTCGGCGTCGATCTCAACCCGAGCAAGGTGGCCATGGCGAAGAAATTCGGCATGACCCATTTCATCAACCCCGACGATGTCGGCCGCGACAAGGTGGTGGAGGCGATTGTCGACGTCACCGGCGGCGGCGCGGATTTTTCGTTCGAATGCATCGGCAATGTCCACACCATGCGGCAGTCGCTGGAATGTTGCCATCGCGGCTGGGGCACGTCGATCATCATCGGCGTCGCGCCCTCGGGCACGGAGATTTCGACGCGGCCGTTCCAGCTCGTCACCGGCCGCAACTGGCGCGGCTCGGCTTTTGGCGGCGCGCGCGGGCGCACCGACGTGCCGAAAATCGTCGACTGGTACATGGAGGGCAAGATCAACATCGACGATTTGATCACCCACACCATGCCGCTGGACAAGATCAACGACGCTTTTGACCTGATGCACAAGGGCGAATCGATTCGGTCCGTGGTGATCTACTAAGGCGACGCGGCCCGCGCGGCCGCGCCCTCCCCGTCAGGGCTGCGCCACATGCCAGGCGCCATCGGCGGCGCCGTCGCCGGTGACATCGCCCGCGGATTTGTCCTTGGCGAAAGTGTAGAGCGGCTTGCCCTTGTAGGCCCATTGCTTGCCGCCATCGTCGCGGCTGATCACCGTATAGGAGTCCTTGGCCTTGGCGTCGCCGGAGGCCGCAAGCGGCGGCCAGTTTGTGGCGCAGGGGCCCGTGCAGGCCGATTTGCCATCGGAATCCTTGTCGTAGGTATAGAGCGTCATGCCCTTGGTGTCGACGAGCGCGTCGCCCTTTGAGGTTTTCGCCGTCTTGGCGGGATCGCCAGAGGTCGGCGAACAGGCGGCGAGCAGGCCCAGCACAGCCAAAGCAGCAAATGTCTTTTTCATGGATGGTCTCCCACGGTCAAAAGCGACCGTGGAAGAAAACGACCAGAGCGCGACTTGATCCCGGGCGGGAGAAAAATTTTCCTCTCTCGTCCTTCGAGACGGACGCCTTGCGGCGCCCTCCCGCGGTTAGGCGCCCAGCGGCTCGACGAAAAACGCCGGCAGGCTCTGCCCCTCGCGAATCGCCGCGATCATCCGGTCGGAGGCGTCGAGCGCCTCGGCGATGGTCACGTCCATGTCGAGATAGCGATAAGACCCCAGCCGCCCGACAAAACTCACGCCCGGCGTCGCCTTGGCGCGCTCGACATATTTGCGCAGCATGGCCTCTTCGTTGGTTTGGCGGATCGGGTAATAGGGAATGTCCTCCGGCCCGCACAGCCGGCTGAACTCGCGGTAAAGCACCGAGCCCTCAAACTTGTCCCGCTCCCACGGGGCGAAATGCTTGTGCTCGGTGATTCGCGTGAACGGCACGTCCTCGTCGCAATAGTTCAACACCGCCGTGCCCTGGAAATCGCCCTTGTGGGTGAAGCGCTCGAAATCCAGCGTGCGGTAGCCCAACCGGCCGAACTCGTAATTGAAATAGCGGTCGATCGGCCCGCTGAAGATCACATGGGCAAAGGATTCATCGAGGTCCTCGAACCGGGTTGAAAGCCGCACCTCGACGCCTGGGACATCGAGGATCGCCTTGACCACTTCCGTATAGCCATCGCGCGGCATGGCCTGGTGCGGGTGCGCAAAATAGCTGTCCTCGTAAGTGAAGCGCACCGGCAGGCGCTTTAAAATCGAGGCCGGCAGTTCGGTCGGCTCGACGCCCCATTGCTTGCGCGTATAGCCGCGGAAGAAGGCGCGATAGAGGTCCGGGCCGATCATGCTCAGCGCCTGTTCCTCGAAATTTTGCGGCTCGGCGATCTTTTGCGCCTGGGCGGCGATGAAGGCGCGCGCCTCGTCCGGGCTCATTACCCGGTTAAAAAACTGGTTGATGGTCAGCAGGTTGACCGGCAGCGAAAACACGCGCCCGCCCGCCACCGCCTGAACGCGATGGTTATAGGGAACCCAGTCGCCGAATTTTTGCACATAATCCCAGACGCGTTCATTGCCGGTGTGGAAAATGTGGGGGCCATAGACATGGACCATGACGCCGGTGTCGGCGTCGCGCTCCGAGTGGCAATTGCCGCCGGCCGTTCCGCGTTCGTCGATGACCAGGACCTTTTGGCCGGCTTCCGCCAGCGCCCGCGCGATCACCGCTCCCGAAAACCCGGCGCCGACAATGCAGTATCTCATTCGATTCGCCCCAAGAAAGCACACGGCGCAGCGCCGGAACGGCGCAGCAAGTCTATCCTGGCGACACAAGTGGCGTCGCCGACCTCGTTGCCTATACCACGCGCGCAGAGGTTTCCAGAGCGGCAAACCATTGTCATTCCAAGCGCGGCGATCGCAGCCCGGAGGACATGTGGCCGAGGCGCAAGACGGCGGCGCAATCTTTCGGGAGACTCAGCTGGGACTCGTGTATAAGCGACGCAGTGTCGAGGTCTTGATGATGACTCTGTTCCGCCTGCAAACGATCATTTGGCCGGGCTCCGGTCCAGCAAAAGACTTTGGACTTTACGCACGCAACATCAACTTCCCCGGCCATGAACGCCGTCATGGTGGCTCCTTGCGTTTCCACTGGGGCGACCGGATCAGTTTTGATACATTCTTCAATGGCTTGAGCGTAGACCGTTGGCGTCGGGAAACGAAAATCGACAAACTTGCCCTCGTGCTTCGGGGATGCGGCGCCTTCACGGTGCGTTTTGGCCTGCATCAGAGTTCCGGCGGGCATCGCTGGCTCGCGGAAATTCCTGTCGATTTCCACTCCGGCGCGGAAGTCAAAATCCCGGTTACAGCTTGGCCGGAACTGGAGAGCGGCCTGCTCTACTTCGAGATCGAGGCTGAGGCGGATTCGTTTTGGGACGGCGGCTATTTCGCGACGGAAACGCCGCCGCTCCATCAGGTGAAGCTCGGCGTGGTCCTCACCCATTTCGAGCACAAGGCGCGCTTGCTCGAGACGCTGCGCCGCCTGCGGGAGGACGTGCTGTTGTCCGACCGGTCGTGTCGACACTGCATCGAATTGATCGTCGTCGACGGGTCCAACGCGCTCACCGCCGAGGAAGCGGCGGGCGCGACCCTGTTGCGCGCCGGCGATCTCGGCCCTTCCGCCGCCTTTGCGCGCGGGCTGATCCATCTGGAGGATCGCTGGCGTTTCAGCCATTGTCTGTTCCTCAGCGACGATGCGGCCTGTGAAATGGAATCGCTCTGGCGCACCTATGCGCTGCTGAGCTATGCGACCCATCCGAACATCGCCCTCTCCGGCGCCGTCTTTCATGAAGACCAGCCCTGGGTGACGCGCGAGGTCGGCGCCTGTTTCGATGGCGAAAGGCGCGCCGTCAAAGCGGGGCTGGATGCGCGCGAATCCGGCGCCCTTGTCACTTTGGAGGCTCCGGCGCCCGAAGTGAATTATTCCGGCTGGCGTTTCCTCGCCTTCCCGCTGGGCGCCGTCAGGCATTATCCCTATCCGCTGATCGCGGGCGGCGACATTCTGTTCGGCCTTCAGAACGCATTCCATATCGTCACCATGAATGGCGTCGCGTGCTGGATTGAAACCCCGAGGGTCAAGGAGCCGCCGGCGTCGCGGTACCATCAAACGCTGACCACGCTGGCGCTTCTGCTGGCGACGCAGGAAAAGCCCTATCAGCCGCGCCTCGAGGCGTTGCGCCGCTGGTTCGACACTGTGCTGCAGTCTTTCCAGTATGATTCCGCGCATCTGATCACGCTGGCGCTCGAGCACGTGATGGCGGGACCGCAATTCTTTCAGGCCGCCGCGTCGATCGAGGCGGTGAACGGCGAGATCCGCGCCTTCTCCCAAGTTGAAAAGCTGGCGCCCCTCGTCAGGCCGGCGAACCTGTCCTATCCCCGCAACAAGAAGATCGGGGGTTTGAAGGATCTGATCCGCAGGGCGACCTTTAACGGGCATCTGATGCCGAAGGCGTTCGTCCGCAAGAAACTCATGTTCCAGCCCCTGGGCGATGGCGCCGACCTCGTGGAAATCTACAAATTCGCCGGCGTGCATTACGAACACGAGGGCGCCGGCTTCGTGTTGCGCATGAACCGCAAGCGTTTCCTGCGCGAGCGAAAAGCGTTTCAGCGCGCCATGCGGCAGCTGAGCCAAGCCTTTGCGCAGTTGCGCGAGGCCTATCGGGACTCCTTGCCTTCGATGACCGGCCGAACCTATTGGGAACAGGTGTTCGGCCGCGACTTCGAAGTCCCCGCGCGCGATGCCGCCAAAATCATCGCCGGGATCGACGCCCGGAACGCCGAGGCCGTTTCGCGGCTCGTTCCGGAACGCGTGCACGTCACCTTCGCCATCGACGACGCTTACGCGCCGCATTGCGGCGCGGCGATCGCCTCCCTGCTCGGCAACATCCATCCCCGGCAGGAGCTGACCGTGCATATTCTGCATGATCAGAATTTTTCCGACTCCAGCCGCGCGCGGCTGTCCGCGCTGTTCCGAACCCCGGAGGCCCGGATCGACTTCATCCAGGTGCGCGCGGAAGAGTTCGAAATCTTTCCGGACAATCGCCCGCATATTTCGCGCGCGACCTATTATCGTCTGGCGCTGCACCGACTGCTGCCCAACGAGGTCGCCAAGACAATCTATATCGACGCCGACGTGATCCTGGCCGACAACATTGGTCAGATCTGGGTCGATCTGGGCGATCATTTGTGTGGGGCCTGCGTCGACGAAGGCGGCGTCGAGCAGTCGAAGCGCCTGGGCCTGCCGGCGTCCCATATTTATTTCAACGCCGGCGTTTGCGTGTTCAACATCGCGAAGCTGCGGAGCTGCAACGCCGATCAGCTTTATCGCGACGCCTTCCTGTCGTACCGAGAGCGGATCGCGCTGCAGGACCAGGACATTCTCAATATCGCCTTTTGCGACAAGACGCTGGCTTTGCCGCTGCGCTGGAACGCCAATGCGCGGCTCTATCGCTTCAACGAACTCGAGCGGCTTTATTCGGCCGAAGACGCCAGAGCGGCCGCGGAAAATCCCGGGCTGATCCATTACACGGATATGTCCAAGCCCTGGCATCCCGGATGTCGCCATCCGCTGACCCCGCTCTATTGGCGCTGGCGGGCGCAGACCGCTTGGGCGCCGGGAGACAAGGGGTCGAGCGTCGCCGGCGCCGCCGCGCTGGCGCCGAGCGGCGAACTGCTCTAAGCGAAGCGCTTAGAGCATTTTCGAGCGAAGTGGATGCCGGTTCGCGTGAAGAAAATGCGTCAAAATAAGAACTAGAGCGCATTCGGTGAACGGGAGTTCACCGAATGCGCGATAGCTCAACAACAAGGCCCGGGCGCATGCGCATTCTTTTCGTCAATTGGGCGACGGTTCCGGTGTTCGCCTATGGCGGCACCGAACGCGTCATCTGGGACCTCGCGCTGGAGTTGAAGAAACTCGGGCATGAGATCGCCTTTTTGACGCCGCCCGGCTCGACCTGCGATTTCGGCGAGGTTTTGACGTTTGACACGGAACAGGATTTGTTGCCGCAAATCCCCGCCGGCTACGATCTTTATCACTTCCAGTTCCAGCCGAAATTCGACCTGGACCGCGATTTCGGCCGCCCCTATCTGATGACCGAGCACGGCAATTACAACAAGAACCCGACCCGGCCGCTCAACTGCAATTTCATTTCCGCCGACCATGCGCGGCGCCACCAGTCCGACGTCTATGTCCTCAACGGACTGAACTGGGACGCCTACGGCCCCGTCGATCTTTTGAAACCCCGCGAAAATTTTCATTTTTTGGGCAAAGCGGAATGGCGCGCCAAGAACGTCAAGGGCGCCATTGCGGTGGCGAAAAAGGCCGGCGTCGATATCGACATTTTGGGGGGCGACCGTTTTAATTTTCGCCGCGGTTTTCGCCTCACCTTTACCCGACGCGCGCATTTTCACGGCATGGTCGGGGGCGCGCAAAAATTCGCGGCGCTGAACGCCTCGCGCGGGCTGATTTTTCCGATGCGCTGGCACGAGCCGTTCGGCCTCGCCGTGATCGAGAGCCTGTATTTCGGCTGCCCGGTGTTCTCCACCCCCTATGGGGCGCTGCCGGAGTTGGTGGGGAGCGAGTTCGGGTTTTTGAGCGAGTCTTGTGGGGAACTCGCCCGCGCCGTGCGGGACTTGCGCTTCGACCGCGCAAAACTTCACGATTACGCGCGCGAGACCTACAGCTCGGCGAAAATGGCGCAGGGGTATCTGGGGCTGTACGAAAAAATTCTGTCGGGACAGACGCTGCACGACAAGCCGCCGGTGTGGCCGAAGCTGTCGAAAAAGCTGCTGCCGTGGAAAGCTTGAATTGATGTCCTGGCGTCGTTGCCGTTGGATGCCTCGTGTCAGCCCTGAACAGACGTTGCTGTTGTTCTGACGATCACAACTTCTCACGCTCGGGATGCAGGCTGATTGTCAGCAGTAGCTTGCCGGCAGGCAAATTTGATCCGAATCAATACCCTAATGTAAAATGTCTAATATCTTATAAAGACAGCATACTGTTTTTTAGCTCTTGAAGGCCTGCGGCAAAAAGGAGCAGCGTTAAATGAATAGAAGAAGTTTTATAATCAATGGCGTAGCCGCAACTACCGTTTTTGCTTCAACACCCAGCAGCATCTCCTTTGCGATTGCATTAGCGCCAGTTCTTGAGTTGATTAATGCCTTGCTTGCCGGAGTACAGCTAGCCAACAGCACCTTTGATTTAGGTGCGAAAATCCTCGGCACAATAAAGCTCAAAAATAACACTGATGAAGAACAAAACGGAAATACGCGGATATATATTTATAATGTTCTTAACCCAACGCAACCAGAAATAACTAGGGATCTCAGAGCCACGGTTGCTCCCGGCGCGACCGAAACATTTAACTTGCCCTCAGTCGCTCTTACGACGCCAGGCAGGAAAGTTCTGCAAGCCATGACGCGACTGAATGATGTGTCAATGGGATTTATAAGCGTTCCCTTTTGTTGTGACAGCCATGGCGTGAGAAGGTGTCCCAGTCCAGATGCTCGTTCGTTAGGAGCTGAGTGCTATTGCAGCGGGCAAGGGGTTGGCGTTACTTGCAAATAAAAGCTATTTTTATGGGAGAGCGATATGAAGCGTAAGCGCAAAAACACTGCAACGCGACTCTCTTTTATAGTCATCTCGCTCGTTTGGGGCAATTTATGCATAGCAGAATCAATAAATGATTTAGATTCCCTACTGTCATCTTATGAACACGCCAAAAAAAGATATAGCATGGCTTGGCAACCTTCGGAAATAGAATACTGGAACGATCAGTACATGTTTTATAAAACAAAAATTGATGACTACATTGAATCCGAAGACAAAGCTGTAAAAGAAAATCCAAAAGTATTTTGTTTAGACGTGCTGAGGGATTATCAAAAGATAATAAATGCAGAGCAGCACGCAGGATATTTGTTTGCTAGGGGTTATATTATGTTAAACGAAGTCTTAGATTGGATGAAACGCCAACTGGAGGTCAGTACGTATTGTGGCAGGTATGACATTTACTATAATCCTTACAGAGAAAAAATGCAGTGATAGCCGGCCCGGGCCGTGGGGCTTGCCGGCTAAGCGATTGGACCCATAGCGTTGACCATCACATTGAAAGACGGACGTTCGGACGATCCGTTGACGCTGAGAGCGCGCCATTGGCGGCGCGCACTCAATAACCTCCTTCAGATTGTATCTCAGTTTTGCCGGCCGCCCGCCCTGTGCAGAAGTCACTTTTGGATATGTTTGGCCTCCAGCCTGACTTTCCTTTGCCGGCGACTTCCGTGAGTTTCCGCTTCCCGACGAAGCCCCTTGAAGCGTTGCGATGGTCTTGTTTTGGCGCCGTCTCGATGGCTCCTGGGAGCGCTTTTTTCGGAAATTTCTACCTTAGGTTGAAACAGGTCCGCTCAAAATCGCGCAAAACGGACGCGTTTGTGCAAAAAACACGCGATTTTTGATCAAAAACACGCTGAAATCGCGCCTGCATCCTCCGAGTTGTATCGGCGACACTGAGCGTGAACGCTGGTCCCAGGGTTCGTGCGCGGCCATATTTGTTTAATATTAACAACAACTTGTGAGAGGCCACCCCACGTTTCACGTGGAACATAACAAGAACATCGTTTCGCCACATTGGCGGATGCGACGGGTTTTGCGATTTTCACTTTCATAAAAAAACCGGTTTCGCGCGCCGCGTCGCATAAAAGAAAACCCCGGAAGCTCGTCGCTTCCGGGGCCTTTTTTGTTAAACCTTCAACACCTTCGGCACGGCGTTGGGCCGCAGCCTAAAAGCGTCGGGCATGCCCGAGCCGAGCAGCGGGCGCAGGTAGAGCCTGAACGCGTCGGTCACGTCATTGCCGGCGGCGTTCAAAAACTCGTCTTCCATCACGCGGGTTTTGCCGGCGACCGCCTGCAGCGGCGCCAGTTCGTAGTCCACCGAGTAAAAACCGGTGCGCTTGATGGTGACGGAGCCGTTGCTCTCGCCCCAGAACGCATATTGCACCGCCTTCTCGCCGACTTCGCGCGCCTCGCGCTGGTCGACGTCGGAGACGCAGCCGATGAACGAGCGTTGCAGATAGCCAAAAGTGTCGCCGCGCACGCGCTTGATGCCGAGCTTGTTCTTCACCTCCTCGCACAACAGGTCGGCGAGGGCGCCGGTGCCGGAGAGCTGGACATTGCCGTGAGCGTCATGCTCGACCTGGGAGGCCAGTTTGGTGATGATCGGCGCGCCGGACGCGTCGTGAATGCCTTCGGACACGGCGACCACGCAGCGGCCGAGCCGGTCGTAGGTGGCCTTCACATCCTTGAGGAACTGGTCGACGTCAAACGTGCGCTCCGGCACATAGATCAGGTGCGGCCCGTCGTCGGGGAATTTTTTGCCGAGCGCGGAAGCGGCGGTCAAAAAACCGGCGTGGCGGCCCATCACCACGGCGATATAGACGCCGGGCAGCGCGGCATTGTCCAAGTTCGCGCCGGCGAAAGCCTGGGCGACGAAACGCGCGGCGGAGGGGAAGCCCGGCGTGTGGTCGTTGATGACGAGGTCGTTGTCGATCGTCTTGGGGATGTGCATGCAGCGCAGCGGATAGTTCGCCTTCTCCGCCTCTTCCGCGACAATGCGCACCGTATCGGATGAATCGTTGCCGCCGATGTAGAAGAAGGCGCCGATCTCATGGGCGCGCAGAACTTCGAAAATCTCGTGGCAATATTTGGCGTCGGGCTTGTCGCGGGTCGAGCCGAGCGCGGAGGACGGCGTGCGCGCGACCATTTCGAGATTGTGGCTGGTCTCCTGGGTGAGGTCGAGGAGATCCTCGTTGACGATGCCGCGCACGCCGTGATGGGCGCCATAGACCCGCGCCACCTGCGGGAACTTGCGGGCTTCGAGCACCACGCCGGCCAGCGATTGGTTGATGACCGCGGTGGGGCCGCCGCCCTGGGCGACCAAAATTTTTGTCGGCGTCGTCATGAATATTCTCCGCGCAAATGGGATGAGCCGTTCTAGAGCGTTCGCCGCCTTGTTTGAAGCGGAGAACCGCCAAAACCTGCTTTTTTGCGCATATCCTTTTGGCAAAACCGGCATTCCCCTGCGCGACGCCGGCGCGGGACAAAGATTTTCCATAAAACAGCGGCCCGACGGCAATTGCGCATTTAAGTTGTCGCAAGCGCCGGGTTAAGCTGGACCATGACCGACGCGCCCCTGTTCCAGCCCGGCGACGTTCTCGACGGCTTTCATTTCGTCGAGCGCCTGCACGATGGCGGCATGTCGGAAATCTGGAAGGTGACGCGCGAGGACATGTCGCCGCCGGCGGCGCTGAAAGCCCCCAAAATCCGCGGCGACGAGGCCAGCGCCGTGGTCAGCCTCGAAATGGAGCAGATGATCCTGCCGCTGCTCCACGGGCCGCATGCGCCACGATTCATCGCCTCCGGCGATTTTGCGCGCAAACCCTATATCGCCATGGAGCTGATCGCCGGCGAGAGCCTGCTGCGCAAGGTCGACGCGCTGCCGCTGCCGGTCGACGAGGTCGCGGCCATCGGGCGCGGCGTCGCCCAGGCGCTCGCCAGCCTGCATGGGCAAAACGTGCTGCATCTCGACGTCAAGCCGTCGAACATCATCCGCCGCGCCGACGGCGTCTACGCCCTGATCGATTTCGGCCTGTCGCGGCACGCGCATCTGCCGGACCTGCTGGCGGAGGAGTTTTGCGTGCCGTTCGGCACCGCGCCCTATCTGGCGCCGGAGCAGGTGTTGCGCGACCGCAGCGATCCCCGCAGCGACATTTTCGCCCTGGGCGTCACGCTCTATTACCTGCTGACCGGCGAGCGCCCGTTCGGCTATCCGCATAGTCACGCGCAACTGGCGCGCCGGCTGTGGCGCGATCCCGAACCGCCGCGCGCGCTGCGGCCGGACTGCCCGCCCTGGCTGCAGGAGGCGATCCTGCATTGCCTGGAGCCCGAGGCCGAAAATCGCTACGCCTCGGCGGCGCAATTGCTGCTCGACCTCGCCGCGCCCGAGCAGATCGCCCTCACCGCGCGCGCCGAGAAGCTGAACGCCGATTCGTGGCTGACGGCGCGGCGGCGCTGGTGGGCGCTGAAACTGGCGCCGACGCGCTATCCGCAAGACCTCGCGGCGCGCCGGGCGAACACCCCCATTGTGATGGCGGCGGTGGATTTCTCCGGCGGCGTCGCGGCGACCGATGTTTTGCGCGCCCATGCGCGGAAAGTGATGACGGCGACGCCGGACGCGCGGCTCGCCTGCGTCACGGTGATCCCGAGGCAAAGGATGGGCGAAACGGGCGGGCATGTGCGCCGCCTGATCGAGCTGCGCCGCTGGGCCGAGAGCCTGAACCTGCCGGAGGCGCAAACTACTGCGCATGTGCTGGAAGCCGACGATCCCGCGAAAAGCCTGCTCGACTTCGCCCGCGAAACCCATGTCGACCACATTCTGCTGTTCGCCAGCGCGCCCGCCTTCGACGAGTCCGCGCTCGGGCCGGTCGCCCATCGCGTGGCGACGCAGGCGACCTGCGCCGTCACCTTGCTGCGCCGGCCGCGGCGGGGCGCGGAGGCCGAGACGACCGAGCCGCGCGAGGGGCTCGGACTCTAACCGGAATTTGATTGAAGCGCGGCCGCCGCGGCATTACATCGGGTGCACGCTCAAAGGAGTTTTTCGATGAACTGGCTCGATCGCCGCCCGCCGCCGCCCGGCGCCGCTCAAGTGGACTATCTCGACGGCGAATTCCGCGTGAAGAAGCCCGGCGCCTATGTCATCTGCGCCGCGACCGGCGCGCAGATTCCGCTGGACCGGCTCACCTATTGGAATGTCGACCGGCAGGAAGCCTACGCCAATCCGGAAGCGAAAATGCTGCGCCTGAAGCAGCTCGGCGAGATCAAGTAGAGCCGCTCGGGGTCACGCCCCGACGCGGCCTGCCCCCTGCTTGGCGATGGGCTGGTCGGGGTTGAGCGACAAGGCGCGGCGGTAATTGTCCGCCGCCAGCTTGCGGTCGCCCTTCTTCTCATAGGCATAGCCGAGCAGCGCCCAAGCCTCGGCATTTTTGTTGTCGACATTGAGCGCGGCGTTGAAGTCCTCGATGGCCTTGTCCGGCTTGCCCAGGGACAGCCAGCTTTGCCCGCGCGCCTGGTAGGGCGCCGCCGCAAAGGGATCGCGGTCGATGGCGTTGTCGAAATCCTTGACGGCGCGGTCGTTGTCGCCGTTCTTCTGGTGGATCAGGCCGCGCGCATGAAACGACTGGGCGTTTTCCGGATTGAGCCGGATGGCCTGGTCGAGATCGCTCATCGCCTCGGGCAGCCGGTTCTGGGCGCGCAGCAGGTTGGCGCGGCCGAGATAGGCCGGACCGTGGTTCGGATTGGCCTCGATGGCGTGGGTGAAATCGGTGAGCGCGGCGTCATTCGCGCCGATCTGCCGCTCGGCCAGGGCGCGATTGGTGTAGGCGGAGGCGTTGCGCGGATCGAGCTTGATCGCCTGGCTGAAATCGCCGATGGCGCGGTCGTATTTGCCGATCTTCGCCAGGGCGACGCCGCGGGTGTTGTAGGCTTCGGGATCGCTGGGATGCGCGATGACGACCGCGTCGAGCGAATCGATATTGGCCGCGACCGCCTTGGGATCGGCGGCGGAGACTTCCGCATAGCCGGGGCCCCGGGTCGAAATTCCGCTCATCGAATCGCATCCGGCCAGCGGAGCAGCCAAGGCCGCCAGCGCGACCAGGGGAGAACGAAATCGGACCATTTTGAAATTCCGCACAGTTGGGGAAGCCGCCCCGCATAGGCGCAGATTAAGGCGGAAAGGCGGCAAAAATGCGAAAGCGCCCGCCGCGGGTTGAGCGGGGGCGCGAACGCGGGGCAAGAAAAACGTGATCAGCGGGCGGCCGGCTTGGCCTTGACCGGCAGCAGACCCTCGCGCTGGAGCTTCTTGCGGGCCAGCTTGCGGGCGCGGCGAACGGCCTCAGCCTGCTCGCGGGCGCGCTTCTCGGACGGCTTTTCGTAGTGGCCGCGCAGCTTCATCTCGCGAAAGATACCTTCGCGCTGCATCTTTTTCTTCAGCGCCTTGAGCGCCTGATCGACATTGTTGTCGCGAACCAGAACCTGCACGCCGTCATCCCATTTAAAAGAGCCAGTCGCCGAAGCGCTTTTCGCGCATTCGGCTGTCGAGCCGCATTGACAAGATTTAGCGCTTGCGGAGCGCCGGACCGTTGAGGCTGCGATAACAGAAAGTTTTCGGGCTGTCCAGACGAGTCTCACCGCGCTCAGTCGCGGGAAAGGCCGGAGTCACCGAAGCGCAACAGGATCAGCTCGGTCTCGCCGTAATCGCGGCGCTCCAGCACCTCGTAACCGGACGCGGGCTCGAACATGGCGGCGGCCGCCTCCTCCACCACCACCAGCGCGTCGGGCTTGAGCCAGCCGCCCCGCGCCAGCGAAATCAGCGCCGGCTCGGCGAGGCCGCGGTCATAGGGGGGATCGAGAAAAGCCAGATCATAGACGGGACCGGGCGGGGCGTCGCCGAGTCGGCGGGCGTCGCGGCGAAAAATGCGGGTGACGCCGCCAAGCCCGAGGCTTTCCACATTTTCGCGGATCAGCGCCCGCGCCTGGGCGCCATCGTCGACCAGCAGCGCGAAGGCGGCGCCGCGCGACACCGCCTCCAGCCCAAGCGCGCCGGTCCCGGCGAACAGGTCGATGACCCGCGCGCCCGGAACGGGATCGCCATAGGAATGGGCGAGCACGTTAAAAAGGCTTTCGCGCAGCCGGTCCGAGGTCGGACGAATGCCCTCGCCGCGCGGACCATTTATCGCGCGGCCTTTGAAGCGGCCGCCAACGATTCGCATCAGCTTTTGCGAGGCGGCTTTTTAGGACCACCGCCGGGCTTGCCGCCGACCGGCTTCGGCCCGCGCCGAAACGTTTTGGCCGCTCCGGTTTCGCCGCGGGGCCCGCCAAATCTCTTGTCGCCGCCCTCGCGGCGTGGCCGTTCGAAACTTCCTTCTCCTCCGGCCTCAGCTCGCGGCCTGCGGAACGGCTTGTCGCCGCCCGTCTCGCCCCTCGGCTTGCCAAAAGACTTGCGCTCGGCGCCCTCGCCCCCAAACCTGTCGCGGGCGCCTCCTTCTCCCCTTGCGGGAGAAGGTGTCGCGCGCGAGCGCGACGGATGAGGGGTTCGTCCCTCCCGAGCTTCCCAATTCACGGCCCCCTCGCGGCGCGGCCGGTCGAATTTTTGCTCGTCTGCTTCGGCGCGGGGCCGCCGGAACGGCTTGTCGCCGCCGGACTCGCCACGGGCGCCGCCAAAAACCTTGCCGCCACCGTCCCGGCGTGGCCGGTCGCCGCCTTCGCTGCGCGGCCGATCGAAACCTTTGCGCGAAGTCTCTCCGCGCGGCGCCTCCGCCGCCTCCCGCTCCGCCTTGAACCGCCGCGCATTGCGCGTGTCCACCGGCGCCTCCTCGACCCGGCGCGCCACGCTCACGCGCTCCACGGCGACGGTGCGGCCATTGCGGTCGGCGGTGGCGCCAGTCTCGATGCGGCGACGCGGCCCCTTGGCCGCCTTCACCCGATCGTCGCGCAAAGCCGAAACGTGCTTGCGCGGGCCCGGTTTTTCCGTCCCGGGACGCCGCTCCTCCGGCGCCGCCCGATGCGGCCGCACTTTTTCAGGCGCCCGCGGCGGACGCGCCTTGGGGGCGACGTCCGGCTCCGGCTCGACCGTGCGGTCGATCACCGGCCCGTCGAAATCGACGCCGGCCTCCTGCGCCAGCTTTTCGCCCAACTGGTCGGCGAGCACGCGCGTCTTGACCTCTTCCACCGTCCCCTCCGGCAATTCGCCGAGCTGGAACGGGCCATAGGAGATGCGGATCAGCCGGTTGACCGCCAGCCCCAGATATTCGAGCAGGCGCTTGACCTCGCGGTTCTTGCCCTCGCGCAAGCCCAGCGTGATCCAGACATTCGCCCCTTGCACGCGATCGAGGCGCGCCTCAACCCCGGCATAATCGATCCCGTCTATGGTGACGCCATTCTTCAGCGTGTCCAGCCGGGCCTGATCGGTCGCGCCATTGGCGCGGGCGCGATAGCGGCGCAGCCAGCCGGTGGAGGGCAGCTCAAGCACGCGGGCGAGCCCGCCGTCATTGGTGAGCAGCAACAGCCCTTCGGTGTTGATGTCCAGCCGCCCCACCGACATCAGGCGCGGCAGGTCCGGATTGTTTTCGGCGATATAGTCGAACACGGTCGCGCGCCCCTCGGGGTCGCGGTCGGTGGTGACGAGGCCGCGCGGCTTATGGAACAGGAACAGCCGCGTGCGCTCGCGGGTGGCGAGCGGCTTGCCGTCCACCAAAACCTTGTCCTCTTCCGTGACGTTGAGCGCGGCGGATTCCAAAACCTTGCCATTGACCGAGACGCGGCCGGCGGCGATCCAGTCTTCGGCGTCGCGGCGCGAGCACAGGCCGGCGCGCGCCATCACCTTGGCGATGCGCTCGCCGTCCTTCTCGACCGCCTCCAGCACTTTTCCGCGGGAGGGGCGGCTTTTGGGCGGTTTCTTGCCGAACTTCTGGTCTTTGTCGCGTGTCATTCCGCTCTGATAGCAGAGGCGCAAAAAATTTTCGAAGTTTTTTCAGCCTTGGTTCACGGCGCAGCCGACCAAAAATCCTGGGCCGCGCCGGGCAAGTCCGCCAGGGCCGCGTCGAGCCGCCGGTCGCCGATGATCGCGCGCAGCGCCGCCGCGATATCGGAGACGGCGGTCTCCGGCGTAAAATTGTGATGTTCGAGCAGGGATCGCGCCTCGCGCGTCCAGGTTTCGCGGTCGCCAAAGGGCGCGGGCGGCGCGTCAATATCCCAGTTCGCGAGGAAGAGCGCGCGCAAAACGGGCGGCAGCGCATCGGCGAAACGCAGCGCCTCGCGCGGCGCCAACCTGCGGCGAAATGTCATCAGCACGCCCTCGACGGTGGTGAAGGCCTGATTTCGCGTGGTCAGACCGCTGCGCGCGATCACCTCGCCCAAAAAACGCTCGAAATCCTCCGAGGCGTGCTGATAGTCCATCGGCATGGGCATGGGCGTCCTCTCGGCTAAGGCTCTTGCGCGCCGCGCTTTTTGCCCCAAAAATCACGCGCGCCCAACTCTTGCAATGGTCTCGCCGTGTCGCTCGTCCGATTGAACGCCGCCTGGGATCGCGCCTTTTTCGAGGCGCGCGCCGCCGCCATGCGCGGCGAGGCGCCGATCGGCGCGTGCCTGGTCCGGAACGGCGAGATCATCGCCGCGAACGGCAACCGCACGCTGGAGGATCGCGATCCCACCGCCCATGCGGAACTGCTGGTCATCCGCGAAGCCGCAAAAAAATTGTCGGACGAGCGCCTGACCGGCTGCGATCTCTATGTGACGCTGGAGCCCTGCGCCATGTGCGCCGGCGCCATTTCCCACGCGCGACTGCGGCGGCTCTATTACGCCGCCGAGGACGAGAAGGGCGGCGCGGTGGAGAACGGCCCGCGTTTTTTCAGCCAAAAAACCTGCCATCACAGACCGGAGGTTTATGGCGGCATTCGCGCCAGCGAAGCCGCCACGATTTTGCGGGATTTTTTCAGGTCGCGCCGGTAGCGGCGCGCGTCAAAGCCTGCTGAGCAATTCCGTCTTCTTGGCCGTGAACTCCTCGTCGGTGAGAATATTCTTCTCCTTGAGCGCGGCGAGTTTTTCGATCAGGGCAAAAATATCGTCAGCGGCAAGATGCGCGGCAGGCGACGAAACAGCATGAGGCGGCGCGGTCGGAGGCGCAGGCGCAGGCGCGAAGGCCGCCGGGTCCGGCTGGGGCGCAGGCTCGACGGGTTTTTGCGCGACCGGACCAACCAGCGGCAAGTCGGCCACGCGCACCAGACCGTATTGACTGGTGAAGGTCAGCGACTGGTCGCCGCTCTGCTGCTGCGACACGCCGCCAATCTGGTGGTCGCCGGTGTCGTAAATGCGGAGGTCGCCGCCGACGCGTATCGCCAGGCGGCGGGTCGCCGGGAAGTAGGCATAG
Source organism: Rhodoblastus acidophilus (assembly GCF_025961575.1). Classification (GTDB taxonomy): domain Bacteria; phylum Pseudomonadota; class Alphaproteobacteria; order Rhizobiales; family Beijerinckiaceae; genus Rhodoblastus; species Rhodoblastus acidophilus_C. The sequence goes on from NZ_JAOQNX010000007.1 coordinate 143,398, forward strand.
CTCATGTCGTTTTGCGCGCCGGACGACGCGGGCGACCCCAGCTCCGGGGGCCACAAGCCCGACCGCTGCACGAACAGACTGGCGCCCATGCCCTGCTGCTGGCTCTGCCCGAAGCCCTGCTGCTGCATTTGCGCCTGCGCCGGCGCGAAAACGGTCTGATTGCGCACCAGGGTCGAGAGTTCATCGCACAGGGCGCCCACCTTGTATTTCAGGCCCTGATTGAACATGTCGCCGATCATCAGCATGCCGCCTTGGGACCATTGCCCCATGCCGCCGAGTTCGGGATGATTGAATTGCGCCTGAAAACCATTGCCCGCGGCCACCGCGAGCAAGAGGGTTTCCACCGCGCCGGCGCTCAAGCCATGGGCGTTGGCGAGCGAGTCGACGAATTGCCGCGCCTGCGTGGTCAATTCCGGCATGTCGTCTTCTCCTGGTTGCGCTGCAGCGTAAAGCAGCGCGCCCACAAGAGATACAGAGAATCACGCAGAATGATCCTCCCGCCGAAGCCGCGGCCGGAAAACCTAATCTCCGCCCTTATAAGGCCTGTCCCAATAATTGTATTTTTCCGGGCCGCGCGCGCCGCCGGGATATTCGGTGAACCGCGAGGTCTCCATATGTTCGCCGTAAATATTTTCGTAGCGCACGGTGGTGTAGAGCCAGAATTTCCGCCCCAGAAACTCCGCCTTGACGTTCCCTGAGAACGGCGCGAACAGAAATTCCTTGCTGAAGTGCAGCGTTTCTCCAGCGCGAATGACGGCGGTCATATTGCCGGCCTGGTCGGACTCGCGGTCGTTGATCTGACCGACCGGAACCAGATTTCCGTCGACTGTCTTCAACAGAGCCGCGGGGCGAACGCCGGTTTCATGGGCCGACCTGTCCTTTTTCGCCCCAGGGTCCGGCTCGGAATCGCAAAAAAACAAATGTCCGGATATGCCTTTGATGACCGAGGGACTTTTGCCGAAATTGGTGATCGAGAACTCAATCTCGAAATTGGCTTTCTCCGCCCCCTCCCCCCAGTCGATCGGCGGCGTGGTATGCGGCCACCCCTCCTTGACGTCGATGAAGAGATAGGCGCGGTCCGCGGTCGCCTGGAGGCGCGCCGACATCGCCTGTTCCTTGATCTCAATCCATTGGGCGATGCCGACGATGCAGGACACCGCGGCGACCACCACCGCCGCAATCGCCGTCTTGTTGGCCGTATGGACTTCCGCGTCTTGCAGGCCCAGCCTGAAGCGCCCCCGCTTTTCCGGGGATGGCGGCGGAGCCTCGCCAGGCTGCTCGTTGGCGGCGCGCCCTTGTTCGCTCTCGTCCCGCACGGAACCTGATTCCCGGTGAACCGACCCCTATCGCGATCCTATGCCCAAAAACTCCAGCGTAGCAAGACGCGCCCGGCCGTACGGGCCGGGCGCGTTTGACGGATCATTTGGCGGGGAGCACCCCAAAGCCCTGCTTGGTGAAGAAGGGCGCGCCCTCGGGGCCGCTCAGCCAAGCCAGAAACTTGCCGGCGGGCTCCTTGGCGGTCGCTGTCAGCGCGATGGGATAGCGGATCGGCGCATGGGTGTTTTCGGGGAAAGTGGCGACGATTTTCGTCTCCTTGGCCGCCGCCTTGGCGTCGGTGAGATAGACGATCCCCAGCGGGGTCTCTCCGCGCGACACATAGAGCAGCGCCGAACGGACGCTGTCGGCGAGCGCCAGACGGTTTTGCACGGCGTCCCAGATGTTGAGCTTGGTCAGAGCCGCCTTCGCATATTTGCCGGCGGGGACGCTGGCGGGATCGCCCACGGCCATGCGGCCGTCTTTCAGCGCGCCGGTCACGCCTGCGACCGTCAGCTCCACCTTGTCGGGGCCGCCGGTCGGAGCCACCAGAACCAGATCATTAGACAGAAAATCCTTCCGCGACTCAGGCTTCACCAGAGACTTGCCGGCGAGATAATCCATGCTCTCTTCGTCCGCGCCGATGAAAATATCGGCGGGGGCGCCGGCCTCAATCTGGCGCGCCAACGGGAAGGAGGCGGCGTAGGAGACGGAGATCTCTTCGCCGGTCTTGGCCTTCCAGGCGGCGGCGGCTTCGCCCAACGCGTTCTTCAAGCTGGCCGCGGCGAAAACGGTGACGGTGGAGGTGTGCGCGGGCGCCGCAGCGGGGGCGGGGTCGAGCGCCAGAGCCGGCAAAGCCGCGAGAGAAAAGGCGAGAAAGACGCCACCCGCCGAAATCTGATTGAAGAACCGCCTGTGACACATGGCTGACTTATCCTTTCGGCTTATTCGTGGCATAAGGAATCGCTGCGGCTTTTGGCGCGGCGACAAAATATGTAAAAGATTTATAGCATCGAGGACAACATGTTGGAAGCAAACCTGGGCGCATCAGCTTTCGAACAACATGCGCTGCGCGCCCAGATTTTAGGCGAACTGCACGCAAGGCCGACACGACCGCTCGAAACGCCTGCGCGCGTTCTGCATTTCGGTTTCCTGCTGGATTCCGCGCAGGCCGAGGCCGACCGCCAGGCCGTGGTCGAGGCCGCCCTGTCGCGCGGACAGCCGGGCCCCGATGCGCAGGCGCGCCAATATCGCGTCGAAATGGCCGGCGTCAGCCTGACCTGGGAGCGTCACGGCGAATTCGTCACCCACACCTGGGAATTTTCCAACGCCGAAGCGCAGACGCTGTTCAACCCCACGCCCGCCGCGCTGATGCAGAAGGTGAAACTGCTGCCGCAGCCCGGCCCGCTGCTGGTCGCCGCTGACCTGCACCTGATCGCCGGCGAGGGCGACCCTTCGAAAATCACCGAGATCTTCGACCCGCTGCAACCCGCGGTGAGCGAGGCCAATCACGGCCGCGCCCTGATCGCCTCCGATTTCGCTCCGGATACGTTTGGCTTCGTCCGCATCGCGCTCGTCAACCGCTCGATGCCGCCCATGGCGGCGGGCCGGCTGGCGCAGCGCCTGCTGGAAATCGAAACCTACCGGACGCTGGCCCTGCTCGGCCTGCCGGAAGCCCAACGCCTGGGTCCGCCGACCCGCGAAATCGAGCGCGAACTGCCGCGCCTGCTCGCGGCGATGAACCACGCTCAGGGGGTTCAGCAGAACTCGCAATTGCTCGACGATCTCACCGGCCTCGCCACCCAGCTCGAAGCCGAAGCCGCAATCAGCCAATTCCGGTTCGGCGCCACCCACGCCTATAACGATCTGGTGCTGGAGCGCCTCGAAGCCATCGACGAAACCGCCCTGCCCGACTATCCGAGCTTCAACGGTTTTCTCACCCGGCGCCTGCAACCGGCGATCCGCACCTGCTTCAACATGGAAAGCCGCCAGGCCGAACTGTCGCGCAAACTGTCGCGCGCCGCCGACCTGCTTCGCACCCGGGTCGACACCGAAGTCGAGCAGCAGAACGGCGACTTGCTGCGCAAGATGGGAGAGCGCGTGCAATTGCAACTGCGCCTGCAGCAGACGGTCGAAGGTTTGTCCGTCGCGGCGATCACCTATTACATCGCCAGCGTCATCATGAAGATGCTGGAAGGCGCGCACGAAGCCGGCGCGCATGTCGACCCGACCATCTGGACGGGCGCGGCGATCCCCTTCATCGCCGCCTTCGTCTGGTGGACGGTGCGCCGCATCCGCAAGCGCCACGAAGCCGAGTGAGGCCCATCGCGTCGGGCGGTCCGATCGCCCGACGCGCAAAACTCAATCCTTGCGCCAGACGAACAGTGAACTCAGCGCGAAATTCCACACCGAGCCCATGACCACGCCGGCCAGAGCCGCAAAGGTGACCAGACCGTAGCGGTGAAACAAAAATTCAGCGATGCCGACATTGGCCACCGCGCCGATGGCGCAGACCGCGTAGAAATACAGCAATCCCAAAGCCAGCGGCCCCAATCCCTTGATCTTGGCGTCGCGATAGGTGATCGCGTTGTTGATGAAGAAATTGGTGGTCATGGCGACCAGCACCGCCAGGCTCTGGGCCATCTCAAAACTCACGCCAAGCGCCAGGGCGGCGTAAAGCGTCGCCATATGCACGCCGACGCCGCTGGCGCCGACCAGGGCGAAGAAGATGAAGCGCACGGGAATGCGCCCGCCCGAGGCCTTGTTCAGAAGCAGTCCGACGAAATCCAGGGCCACCTTGGCGTCGAGCTTGGACTCGCCGGCATGGCGCTCGCGAAACGTGTAGCCGACCTCCGCAACCACAAGCGGTTTGGGCGCGGAGGCGACGAGATCGGCCAGAATTTTAAAGCCCGCCGGGGTCAGGGCGGGCGCGCAGGCGTCGACGATGTCGCGGCGAATCATGAAAAACCCGCTCATCAGGTCGTTGAACTCGGCCTTGAGCGCCTTTTTCGCCATGCTGGTCGCGAATCGGCTGATGAAGGCGCGCCGGGCCGAAAATCCTTCGTCGGCGGACCCGCCCTCCACATGGCGGCTGCCCACCACGAGATCGGCGCCGCCGCGGATTTTTTCCAGCATTTGCGGCAGAATGCGCTCGTCGTGCTGCAAATCGGCGTCCATCACCGCCACGACCGGCGCCGAGGAGGCGAGCATGCCCTCGATACAGGCGCCGGCGAGGCCGCGCCGATTGACGCGGCGCAGGCAGCGCACGCGCGCATCCTCCAGCGCAACGTCCTTGGCGAGCCGCCAGGTGCCATCGGGCGAATTGTCGTCGACCACGATCATTTCCCAGGCGACGCCGGCGAGCGCCGCATCGACGCGGCGCAAGAGCTCGCGCAGGTTGGCGCTTTCGTTGAAGGTGGGAATGACGAGGGAGAGTTCGGCGGCCACGGCTCAAAGCTTCCTGTGGGCTATCTTTTCAGGTTCGAACTCTGCTAGCTGCATTGCGCTGGACAGTCCAGCCAGCCGGAGTTTTCGAACACATGGATCACCCGCCTTCCGCCGCCGCCGCTCTGCCGCCTGCGGGCCATGCGGCGCTGTTGGGCACGCCGGAGCGGCGCGTCGTCGCACTGATCCTGTGCGCCACCATGCTGCGTCTCGTCTTCGCCGGTTCGCTCGGCCTCGGCATGGACGAGGCCTATACGGTCGCCACCGCCCGTGATTTCGCGCTCAGCGGCTTCGACCATCCGCCGCTCGCCTGGTGGCTGTCGACCCTGGCGCAAAAATTTCTCGGCCAGAGCGATCTGGCGCTGCGCCTGCCCTTCATCCTGCTCTCCGCCCTCACCACAGCGCTGATGTTTTTGCTGACGCGCCGGCTGTATGGCGCGGAAGCCGGATTCTGGGCGAGTTTCGCCCTCTGCTGCTCCCCGGTGCTCGGCGTGACCGACGCGAGCTGGATCGTCCCCGACGCGCCCCTGCTGCCTGCCCTGCTCGGCGGCGCGCTCGCCCTCTCCCACGCCTTTTTCGACGAGGACCGCAAGGCGCCGCGGTGGTGGATCATGGCGGGCGTCTGCTCCGGCCTCGCCATGCTGTCGAAATATCACGGCGTATTTCTGCCCGCCGGCGCCTTCCTGTTCCTGCTTGTCAGCCCGCGCCATCGGTTCTGGCTCAAAACCCCATGGCCCTGGCTCGCCGGTTTTTTGGCGCTCGCCCTGTTCTCCCCGGTCCTGATCTGGAACGCGCAACACAATTGGGTGTCGTTCCTGTTCCAGGGCGGCCGCACCGGCGCGCCGCATCTCAATTTCGGCGCGCCCTTCATCCTGCTGGGCGCGCAAGCCCTGTTCCTGCTGCCCTGGATTTTCCTGCCCTGCGCCTGGATGTTTGTCCGCGCGCTGGCGCGTGGCCCGAAGCGGGAGCGGGATTTTCTGCTCGCCTGCCTCGCGGCGGGACCGATCCTGCTGTTCACCCTGCCGGCGCTGTGGTCGTCGAACCGCCTGCTGCCGCACTGGGCCGCGCCGGGCTATCTTCTCATTCTGCCGATGCTCGGCCGCGAAATCGCCGATCTTTTCGCAAAGGGCGCCCCCTGGATCAAAAGGCTCGCATTGGGAACGGGCGGCCTGATCGCGGTCCTGATCCTGACGCTCGCGCTGCTGAACCTCGCGCGACCGCCACTGCTGGCGGGCCCGAAATATCCGTTTCAGGAAGCGCTCGACTGGACCGATTTTTCCAACGCCTTTTTCGCCCGCGGCTTGGACCGGGAGGGGGCATTCATCGGCGCGCAGCGCTGGTTCGAGGCCGGCAAGATCGACGCGACGCTGGGGGGCGGCTTTCCGGTTCTGTGCCTGTCCGAGGACCCGCGCGGCTTCGGCGCGACCCGCGACCCGCAAAAATTTGTCGGCCGCGACGCCATCCTCGTCGGCCGCGCGCTCACCCCGGAGAAGGCGCGCGAACTCTACGGCAAACATTTTGACTCGATCGAGCCGCTGCCGCCGATCGCGATCACAGCGAACGGAAAAACGGCCTTCGAGCTAAAAGTCTACAAGGGCCGCAATTTCCACGACCCCGCGCCGGAATTTTCGCTGGGGCTGACCAAACACTAATGTATCTTGGCGTGATACAGGCCCTTGCTTGGCGTATCACACCATGATACATTCCGCTCCATAATGCGGAAGGCGGGACGATGGGGATCAAGAGCTTCAAGTCCCCGGAGTTGCAGCACATCCTTGATCGCAAGCGCCCCCGGAGTTTTCCGTCGGACCTCGTGAACATCACGCGGCGCAAGCTCGTCATGCTCGCCGCGGCGTCCCAGCTCCAGGACTTGCGGGCGCCGCCCGCCAACCGCCTTGAGGCGTTAAAAGGCGACAGGGCCGGACAGCACTCCATTCGCGTGAACGACCAGTTCCGACTGTGCTTCCGCTGGACAGACTCCGGAGCGGAGGATGTCGAATTTGTCGATTACCACTGAGGAGGACGCCATGTCGAAACTGCCGCCCATCCACCCCGGCGAAATCTTGCGGGAGGAATTTTTGACGCCCTTGGGCCTGTCGGCCGGCAAGGTGGCGCTGGCGATCGGCGTTCCCCGCACCCGCATCGAGCGCCTGGCGAAGGAGCAAGTCGACCTTTCGCCCGACACGGCGTTGCGCCTCGCCCGGTTTTTCAGAACAACGCCGGCGTTCTGGATGGAAATCCAGAGCCGCTACGCCCTCGAATCCGCCGAAGACGCCATCGCAAGCGAACTGGCGAAAATCGAACCGATGCTTGAACGCGCGTGAGCGGCGGGGTTACCCGCCGATCCTTGAAAAATCCGCCACCAGATGAATCGCGCGGCGCAGTTTCGACAGCAAGCTCAGTCGGTTCTTGCGCAGCTCCGGCTTGTCGGCGTTGACCGTCACCTTGTCGAAGAACGCGTCAGTTGGCGCGCGCAGCGTTGACAGGGCCTGCATGGCGGCCTCAAAATTTTCCGCCTTGAGCGCCGCATCGGCCTCCGCCGTGGCGGTTTCCATCGCCGCGAACAAAGCCCTTTCTTCCGCCTCGACGAGCAGATCGCCGGAGGGCGCGGCCTCGAAGGCGCCACCCCCGTCCTTCTTCTCCTCGGCTTTCAAAATATTGGCGGCGCGCTTGTAACCGGCGAGCAGGCTCGCCCCATCCTCGGTCTTCAAAAAGGCGTCGAGCGCCTCGATCCGCCGCACGATCAGCACGAGATCATCCCCGCCGAGCGCGAACACGGCATCCAGCAGGTCGTGGCGGGCGCCGCGATCTCGAAGGTCGATCTTCAGACGATCCGCGAAGAACGCTTTCAACTCCCCTTCAACACCAGCTGCTCGAAGATATCCCTCACCAGTAGGAGCAACAATCTCTCCGCGTTCCGTCCTCCTCCGCTTCGCGAGGCCGACTGCGATATCAAGGTGCTTAACCGTCATCAGATATTCACGGGCGGATAGAGCATCAATTTCTGGGTCGGGTTCCGTTAAATGCCAAGCAAGGGCACCATCGATTAGGTCAGCAAGCCGCAGACGCAGCCCGTTCTCCAAGATGATCCGGATCACCCCCAAAGCCGCGCGACGCAGCGCAAACGGGTCCTTGCTCCCGGTCGGCTTCTCATCGATCGCCCAAAATCCAACCAGCGTGTCCAGCTTATCCGCCAGCGCCACGGCCACGCTCACCGGCGCATTGGGGATGCGATCGGTCGGCCCCTGCGGCTTGTAATGTTCCTCGATCGCCGCCGCGACCTCGGCATCCTCGCCCTGCAATTCGGCATAGCGCCGGCCCATCAGCCCCTGCGTCTCCGGGAACTCGCCGACAACCTCGGTGACCAGATCGGCCTTGGCCAGTTCCGACGCGCGCGCCGCCTTTTCCGGATCAGCCCCCACCTTGGGCGCCAGCTCCCGCGCCAGCGCGATGATGCGGTCGACGCGCTGGCCCTGCGTGCCCAGCTTGGCGTGGAACACGATGTTCAGCGCCCGCAGCTTTTCCAAGCGCTGATCCAACGGCGGCTTGCCCGACGCGGAAAAGTCCGGCAGCGGACCCTGGTCGGTCTGCCAGAAATACAAAGCATCCGACAGACGCGCCCGCACCACGCGGCCATTGCCCGCCGCGATCGCCTTGCCGCCGTCGCTTGCCAAAACGTTCGACACCAACAAAAACTTGTTCGCCAAGCCGCCGGTCGCTGGATCGCGCAGCACAAAACATTTCTGGTTGGCGCGGATGGTGGCGCGGATCACCTCGCCGGGAATGTCCAAAAACCCGGCGTCGAACTCGCCCATCAGCACGACGGGCCATTCCACGAGCCCGGCGACTTCGTGCAACAAACCCTCGTCCTCGACCAGCTCCAGCCCCTGGGCAAAAGCCAGGTCCTTGCAGTCGTGCAAGATGACGTCGCGCCGCCGCGCCGGATCGAGGACCACCTTGGCGTCGTACAGTTTCGACACGTAATCGTCGAACCGCCGCACCTTTAGCGCCCCCGGCGCCAAAAAACGGTGACCAAAAGTGACATTGCCGGCCTTGATGCCGCCGACCTCGAACGGAACGATTTCTGGCTCTTCGGTCTCCGGCCCAAAGGTGGCGACGATGGCGTGCAGCGGACGCACCCAGCGCAGCGGATTGGCCTCCGCCGAGGCCGCGCCCCAGCGCATGCTCTTCGGCCAGGGGAAATTCTTGATCGTCGCGGGCAAAATCTCGGCCAACACGTCAAGCGTCGGCGCGCCCTTCTTCTCGATCACGGCGACATAGAACTGGCCGCCTTTTTTATCGGTGTCGATGCGGGCCTCGTCCAGCGACGCCAGCCCCGCGCTCTTCAAAAAGCCAGCGACCGCCGCCTCGGGCGCGCCGACGCGCGGCCCCTTCTTCTCCTCGCGCTGGTCGGGCTGGCTCGGCGGCAGGCCGACAATATGCAGGGTGAGACGACGCGGCGTCGCGAAACTGGTGGCGGCTTCGTACAGCAGCCCGCGCTCGACCAAAGCGTCGGTGACGAGTTTTTTCAAATCCGCCGCCGCCTGCGCCTGCATGCGCGCGGGGATTTCCTCGGAAAAGAGCTCAAACAGAAGATCGGACATCGTTTTTCCTTAACCGACCAAACCCGCGCCGTCCGTCTTCAGCCAGGCGGCGCCGCACGCCTTGGCCAGTTCGCGCACGCGCAGAATATAGCTTTGACGCTCGGTCACGGAGATCACGCCGCGCGCATCAAGCAGGTTGAAGGCGTGGCTCGCCTTGACGCACTGGTCATAGGCCGGCAGCACCATCAGATGTTTGTCGTCACGCTCGCCAAACGCCAGCAGAGCCTTGCACTCGGCCTCGGCGCGCTCGAAGTCGCCGAACAGTTTTTTCACGTCGGCGGCCTCGAAATTGTGCCGCGAATATTCCTGCTCGGCCTGCAAGAAGACGTCGCCATAGGAGATGCGCGCGTCGCCGTCCAAGCCGTTGAAATTCAGGTCATAAACGTTCTCGACGCCCTGCACGTACATGGCGAGGCGCTCCAAGCCATAGGTGAGTTCGCCCGACACGGGAGAGCATTCCACGCCCGCGACCTGCTGGAAGTAGGTGAATTGCGAGACTTCCATGCCGTCGCACCAGCATTCCCAGCCCAGGCCCCAGGCGCCGAGCGTCGGGCTCTCCCAATCGTCCTCGACGAAGCGGATGTCGTGCAGCACGGAATCGACGCCAATCGCCGCCAGCGATTGCAGGTAGAGGTCCTGCAAATTGTCCGGGCTCGGCTTCAGGATCACCTGGAATTGATAATAGTGCTGCAGCCGGTTGGGGTTTTCGCCATAGCGCCCGTCCTTGGGGCGGCGCGAGGGCTGCACGTAAGCCGCTTTCCACGGCTTTTTGCCGAGGGACCGCAACGTGGTCGCGGGATGAAACGTGCCGGCGCCGACCTCCATGTCATAGGGCTGGAGCACAACGGCGCCCTGCCGCGCCCAAAAAGTTTGCAGCGTGAGGATGAGGCCCTGAAAACTCTTCTTCGGGTCGAGGGCGGACGGGTTTTGAGTCATCGTTTCCCTATTTGTGCGGCGGCGGGCGCAAACTAGAGGCCCGGCTTGCAAAGGGAAAGCCGTTTTTTGGCCGGCGCCGTTCAGGCGGCATTCACGGCCGACCTGTTAAGAATTTGTCAATCAAAACAGGAGGTCAGACATGACCACAGTGAGCGGCGTTCTCAGGACTGCGACGCTTGCGGGCGCGCTGGCGCTGGCGGCGCACCCCGCGCTCGCCTTTGGCGGACACGGAGGCGGCATGCACGGCGGCGGCGGGTTCCACGGGGGCGGCTTTGGCGGCGGCGGTTTCCACGGAGGCGGCTGGCATGGCGGCCACGCCGGCTGGGGCGGCGGCGGCTGGGGCTGGGGCGTCCCCTTCGTCGGCGTCGGTATCGGCGGCCCCTGGTACGGCGGCGCCTATTACGACGATGATTACGGCGGCTGCGCGCTGCGCCGCGTCCAGGTGCAGACCGCTTACGGCCTGCGCTGGCGCACGGTGCGCTACTGCTATTGATCGAACAATTTTCGCCCGTGGCGGTGGATCGCCTCCGCTACGGGCGTGAACGCGCCGTCCTCGCCATGCAGGACGAGCCCCGGCAGCAAAGCCAGCGGCGCCTTCGACCCTTTTCGCCCGCGCACCACGACCCGAATGGCGGCGCTTCCGGCGCGCGGAAAAATCGGAACGATTTCAAGACCGCCGAGTCGCCCGCCAAGCCCGGCTAAAATCTCGCCCAAAGCATCGGCGCGATGGATGAGCACAAAAACGCCGCCGGGGCGCAACAGGGCGAGCGCGGCTTTTAGCCACAGGGCGAGCCCCCCCTCGCCCAACACATGCGCCATCGCCCGGTCGGCGTCCGGCGACGCGCGCGACGCGCGCGCCTCCAGAAAAGGCGGATTGGTGACGACGAGGTCGGCGGCCTCGACCAGCCCCGCCGCTTTGCGCGCCGACGCGTCAAACAGATCAGCTTGCAGCACCTCCGCCCGCTCGGCAAAAAAATTCGCTTCAATATTGCGGCGGGCGTCCTCGGCGGCGACGGAATTCTTCTCCAACAGCACGACGCGCGCCTCCGGATTGGCCAGCGCCAGCGCCAAACCGACAAAGCCCGCCCCCGCGCCCACATCCACGATCAGCCCGGACGGCAGCGCCGGCGCAGCGGCCGCAAGCAGGACCGCATCGGTCCCGACGCGGTGCCCCGTCCGCTGAAACAGTTTTATGCGCCCGCCAAGCAGCAGGTCTGGAGAAGAATTTTCCGGCATGGGCGGCGATCCTAGCGGGACGGACGTAGGTAAGTCGAATCCCCTCCCTGCTTGCTCCCGCCCCATTAACGACCTATGGTCGGCGGCGAAGAAAGCTTGACGGCGAAGCGTAAAGCTTTTGGCCGCTGGGGGTTTAAGTCTTGGGTGTTGTCGTTTCCTTCGATGAAAAGTCCGCCGATCCTGGCATGGAAGCTCTCGTCGGCCTTGTCGCCGCCGACATGAACCGGGTCAATCAGACCATCCTGGCCCGGACAGGCTCCGACGTGACGATGATTCCCGAGGTCGCCACTCACCTGATTTCCTCCGGCGGCAAGCGCCTGCGCCCGATGCTGACCCTGGCGACCGCCGGCATGTGCGGCTACCAGGGCGAAGGCCATATCAAGCTCGCCGCCGCCGTCGAATTCATGCACACGGCCACCCTGCTCCATGACGATGTCGTGGACGAAAGCGACCTGCGCCGCGGCAAGGCCGCCGCCCGCAAATTGTGGGGCAACGAGGCCAGCGTGCTCGTCGGCGACTTTTTGCTGGGCCAGGCCTTCCGCATGATGGTGGAAGTCGGCTCGCTGCCCTGTCTCGACGTTCTCTCGGTCGCCGCCACCGTGATCGCCGAAGGCGAGGTGATGCAGCTCGCCGCCGCCAAGGACACGGCGACCACCGAGGACGCCTATCTCGCGGTCATCCGCGGCAAGACGGCGGAATTGTTCGCGGCGGCCGCGGAAGTCGGCCCGACCGTCGCGCTGCGCCCCAAGGCGGAAATCGCGGCCTGCCGCGCCTATGGCATGAATCTCGGCATCGCTTTCCAGCTGATCGACGACGCGCTGGATTACGGCGGCACCGCCGCCAAACTCGGCAAGAACGTCGGCGACGATTTCCGCGAGGGAAAGATCACCCTGCCGGTCGTCCTGACCTTCCGCCGCGGCAACGAGGCCGAGCGCGCCTTCTGGCAGAGAACCCTTGAAAACGGCGAAATCGGCGAAGGCGACCTGGAAAAGGCGCAGGGGCTGATGACCAAGCACCGCGCCCTGGAAGACACGATCGAACGCGCCCGCCACTATGGCGCGATGGCGCGCGACGCCATGGGCATTTTCCCGGATTCGCCGTGGAAGCGCGCGCTGATCGACGTGGTCGATTTCTGCATCAGCCGCGCGCATTAAGAGCGGCCGCTTCACTCCCCTGAGGAGGTGCGCAGCGCCGTCTCGAAGGGCGAGGGCGCCGCTGCACCGGGCGCCTCAACAGCTGAAGCATGGTTCGAGACGGCCGCCTTTGGTGGCCTCCTCACCACTTGGGCGAGGCGTCAGCCGAAATAATCCCGCAAAATCCGCCCATAAATCCGGGTGAGCGCGTCGATATCGGCGACGGGAACGCGCTCGTCGATCTGGTGCATGGTTTTGCCGACCAGCCCGAACTCCAGCACTTTTCCATGCTGCGCGATAAAGCGCGCATCCGACGTGCCGCCGGAGGTCGAATATTCGGGACGCCGCCCCGTCTCCGCCTCGATGGCCGAGGCGACCAACTCGGTAAACGCGTCCGGCTCGGTGATGAACGACACCGCATTACAGGGGTCGAACTCCAGTGAAAATTTTTCCGCCGGCCGCGCGCTTTCCAGCCGCCGCACAATCTCGGACTTCAGCGTCTCGGGCGACCATGCGTCATTAAACCGCACGTTGAAGCGCACCAGCGCCTCGCCGGGAATGACGTTGGTCGCCGCATTGCCAATGTCGATGGAGGTGACCTCAAGGTTCGAAGCATCGAACCAAGCCGTACCCGCGTCGAGCGGCGTCTCCTTCAGCGCCGCGCACAGCGCCAGCACATGGCCGACAGGATTGTCCGCACGCAAGGGATAGGCGACATGGCCCTGCTTGCCGATCACCCGCAGGCGACCGTTGAGCGAGCCGCGTCGGCCCACCTTGATCATATCGCCGAGTTCATTGGGATTGGTGGGTTCGCCGACGATGCAGTGATCAAATTTTTCCCCCTGCTCCGCCATCCAGCCCAGCATTTTGACGGTGCCGTTGATCGCCGGCCCTTCCTCGTCGCCGGTGATCAGAAAGCCGATGGAGCCGCGCAAAGGGGTCTCAGCGACATAGGCCAGAGCAGCGGCGGCGAAAGCGGCGATGCCGCCCTTCATATCGGCGGCGCCACGGCCAAAAAGCTCGCCGTCCAAAATCTCGCCGGCAAACGGATCGGCCCGCCATTTTTGGAGATCGCCCGGCGGCACGACATCGGTATGGCCGGCGAACAGCAGATATGGCGCCCCGGTCCCGATGCGCGCGTAAAGATTGTCGATATCCGGCGTGCCGGGTTCCGAGAACGGCAGGCGGCGACAGACAAAACCCGCCGCTTCAAGCCGGCGCTGCAACACGTCGAGCGCGCCGGCGTCGGCGGGGGTCACCGAGGCTTTGGTGATCAGATCGCGCGCCAGCGCGACGCCGGGGCTCAAAGTCGTCATCTCGTCGTTCCAGTGACGGCCCTCCTTCTCCCCTTGCGGGAGAAGGTGGCTCGCGCCCGCCAGGGCGCGAGACGGATGAGGGGCCTCAGTCGCGCAAAAGCTCGTTGATGGCGGTTTTGGAGCGCGTCTGCGCATCCACCGTCTTCACGATCACGGCGCAATAGGTGGAGGGGCCGGGCTCGCCATAAGGCATGATTTTTCCGGGCAGGTTGCCGGAGACGACCACGGAATAAGGCGGCACATAGCCGACATGAACCTCGCCGGTGGTCCGGTTCACGATTTTGGTCGAGGCGCCGATATAGACGCCCATGGCCAGCACCGAACCCTCGCCGACGATAACGCCCTCGACAACTTCGGAACGCGCGCCAATGAAGCAATTGTCTTCGATAATGGTCGGACCCGCCTGCAGCGGCTCCAGCACGCCGCCAATGCCGACGCCGCCGGACAAATGCACATTCTTGCCGATCTGCGCGCAGGAGCCGACGGTCGCCCAGGTGTCCACCATGGTCCCGGTGTCGACAAAGGCGCCGAGATTGACGAAGGACGGCATCAACACGACGCCGGGGGCGATATAGGCGGAGCGACGCACGATGGCGCCGGGCACCGAGCGGAAGCCGGCCTGCTGGTGGTCCTTGGCGCCCCAGCCCTCGAATTTCGACGGAACCTTGTCATACCAGGTGGCGCCTTCGGGACCGCCGGGGATCACCTTCATGTCGTGCAGGCGGAAGGACAGCAGCACCGCCTTTTTCAGCCATTGGTTGACCTTCCAGCTGTCCTTGCCTACAGCGCCGGGGATTTTTTCGGCCACGCGCAGCTTGCCGGCGTCGAGCAGATGCAGCGCCGATTCCACGGCATGGCGAATGTCGCCGCCGGTTTCGGCATTGATTTTGAGGCGATCTTCGAAAGCGGCTTCGATAATGGTCTCGAGCGCGTGCGGCATGGGGTTCCCCGTCAGGTTTATGGCTTTGGTTTCGGGGTTTGGGGCGGGGATGTCAAGGTTGAAGCCCTTTTCGCCGCCTATTGACAAGCCCAAGACCGCGCCCTCTTCTCATGCCTCCACCCAACCCGAGGTTTTTATGAAGAAAATCGCTCTCGCCGCCCTCGCGACCGCGCTGCTTTCGAGCCCCTGTTTCGCCGAACGTTTTTCGTGGGAAGACGGCTGGATCGAACGCCGCGGCGACCAGTGGATCGAAATGCCGGAAAACCGCAACGGCGACCACAACCGTTTCATCGAACTGTCGCGCTCGCGCGATTTTTTGCTGATCTTCGACCGCGGCCGCAACTTTTTGATGCGCTTCCCATTCTATGACGGCACATCCGGCTGGACCACGCCCGATCGCGACAGGTGGATCGACTTCAAATACACCCACTACGAGCCGTAAAACTCAGAGCGGCAGGCCCGCCAAAAAACCCGTGAGGTCGTCGGTCACAAAATCCACATGGGGCGGCACGACGTCGTGCTTCTCCCAGGCCTCGCGAAAATCCCCTGCCCCGTCCTTCGGCTTGACCAGCACGGTGAGCATACCGCTGGCGTGCGGCGCCTCGAGATTGTGGACAATGTCCTCGAACATGGCGGCGCGCGCCGGATTGACCGCGTGCCGCTCGAAAAATTTCTGATAGGTCTGCAAATGCGGCTTGGGCAAAAAGTCGCCGTGCTCGATCGCAAAACAATCCTCGAACAGCTCGGCAATCCCCAACTGCTTCGCCGTCGCCAAAGCATGAGCGTGCGACCCGTTGGTGAGAATCAGTTTGCGCCCCGGCAGCGCCTCAATGGCCGCCGCCAGCGCCGGATTGGGATCGAGCGACGTCCGGTCGATGTCATGGACGAAATGCAGGAACTCGGTGGGGTCGACCTGATATTCGTGGATCAGCCCGGCAAGCGTGGTGCCAAACACCCGATAATAGTGTTTTTGCAAAGCCCGGGCCGAAATGCCGTCGAGACCGAGCATGGCCGCCATATAGGCGGTGATGCGCGCGTCGATTTTCGGCCAGAGGTCGCTGTGCGGCGGATAGAGCGTGTTGTCCAGATCAAAAACCCAGGTATCGACCTGGGCGAAATGGCTTAACGCGCGCTTGATCGGAACAGAAAGAGTCATGCGAGTCCCATATGGGCGCCGCATGACGATTGTGCGAGCGTTCGCCTCACCGGGTGATCAGCGTGCCGGCGCCGTGATCGGTGAAAAGCTCGATCAGGACGGCGTGCGGAATCTTGCCGTCGAGAATCACCACGCCCTCAACACCCTGTTCGATCGCGTAAATGCAGGTCTCGACCTTGGGGATCATGCCGCCGGTAATGGTGCCGTCGGCGATCAGCGCCGGGATTTCACCGATCTTCAGCCGCTTGATCAGATTCTTGTCCTTGTCGAGCACGCCGGGCACGTCGGTCAGCAGCAGCAGACGCTTGGCCTCGATGGCGCCGGCGATGGCGCCGGCAAACGTGTCGGCGTTGACATTATAGGTTTCGCCCTCGTTCCCCAGCGCGATCGGCGCCAGCACGGGGATGAGTTCGCGGCCCAAAACCTGCTCGAGCACGGTCGAATCGACTTTTTCGGGCTCGCCGACAAAGCCGTAATCCACGGCCGGCTTGCCGTCCTGCGCCGGCCGCTCGACCTTTTTCGCAGTGACCAGTTTGCCGTCCTTGCCGCACAGGCCGATGGCGTGGCCGCCCTCATTGTTGATGTAGCCGACGATCTGCTTGTTGATGGCGCCGGCCAGCACCATTTCGACGACCTCCACCGTCGCCTTGTCGGTGATGCGCAAACCGTCGGCGAATTCCGACTTGATGCCAAGTTTTTTCAGCATGGCGCCGATCTGCGGCCCGCCGCCATGGACGACCACCGGATTGACGCCGGACTGCTCGAGCAAAACCATGTCGCGGGCGAAATTGCGGGCGGTCTCTTCGTCGCCCATGGCGTGGCCGCCATATTTCACCACCACCACCGCTTCGTCGTAGCGCAGCATGTGCGGCAGGGCCTGCATCAGGATTTTGGCCTGATTCACCGCTTCGGCGGTGTCGAGGGGCTGCGAGGTCGGGAGATCGGTCATGACGCCGCCTTTGTTGGTTGCGCGCTCTTTTAGCGTGAGTCCGCCGCCGCTCTCAAGCGCGCAGGCGGGCAAAAGTCGCGCTGTCGCGCTGCGAAACCAGCTCCACGATGGCGGCCCGCAAATCGCTCACCCCCTCGCCCGAATGCGAGGACAGGAACAGCACGTCGGGATGCGCGGCGGGATGTTTGCGCAGCGCGGCGCGGGCGTCTTCGAGCGTCTTTTCCACGAGGGATTTTTTCACTTCATCGCGCTTGGTGAGCACGACCTGATAGGACAAAGCCGCCTGGTCGAGCGAGGTCAGCATCTCGCGATCCACGTCCTTGATGCCGTGGCGCCCGTCGATCAGCACGAACACGCGCGACAGCGTGGCGCGCCCGCGCAAAAACTCTTTCATCAGACGGGTCCAGTTGGCGATCTTTTCTTTTGAGACCGCCGCATAGCCATAGCCCGGCATGTCCACCAGCCGCAGCAAGGGCGCGCCGGCGTCAGGGCCAAGATCGAAGAAATTGAGCTGCTGGGTGCGCCCCGGCGTGTGCGAGGTGCGGGCCAGGGTTTTGCGCGTCGTCAGCGCGTTAAGCAGCGAGGATTTGCCGACATTGGAGCGGCCGGCGAAAGCGATCTCGAGCGGCCCCATCGGCGGCAGCCCGTCGATCTTGTCGGCGGCCCAGACGAATTCGCAGTTTTGAGCGAACAGCCAGCGGCCGATGTCGGCGAAATCAGGGGAATCGGTTTCGGTCATGGATCGCCGTTGCAAGGCGCCCATTGCTGGCGCCCCCTCTCCCCGCGTGCGGGGAGAGGGAAGGGGTGAGGGGCTGGGGCGTTGGCCTCGACGTCGTCAGGACAGCGCGACGCTCAGCGCGTCGCTCCCATGTGGACGCCCTCCCCGCCATAGCGGGGAGAGAGGAAAGCCTTACTTCTTCTTGCCCACAATATTGTCGAACAGCTCGATCTTGGCGCCGGAGCGCTTCATGATCAGTCCCTGCTGCGCCACGGACAAGAGGTTGTTCCACGTCCAGTAGATCACCAGACCCGCCGGGAACGAGCCGAGCATGAAGGTGAAGATCACCGGCATCCACGCGAACATCGTCTTTTGCACGGGGTCGGTGGGCTCCGGGTTCATCTTCATCTGCACCCACATGGACACGCCCATGATCAGCGGCCAGATGCCGAGATGCAGCAGGTGGCCAAACACCGGGAGCGTGGTGGGATCGTAGTTGATCAGCCCGAACAGGTTGAACACATTGGTCGGATCGGGGGCCGAAAGGTCATGGATCCAGCCGAAGAACGGCGCGTGCCGCATTTCGATGGCGACGAACAGCACCTTGTACAGCGAGAAGAACACCGGAATCTGCAACAGCACCGGCAGGCAGCCCGCGACCGGATTGACCTTTTCGGTCCGGTAGAGATTCATCATCTCCTGCTGCTGCCGCTGCTTGTCGTCGGCGTATTTCTCCTGAATCTCCTTCATCTTCGGCTGGATGATCTTCATCTTGGCCATGGAGGCGTAGGACTTGTTCGCCAGCGGGAAGAACAGGATCTTGACGATCAGCGTGATCAGCAGAATGGCGACGCCGAAATTGCCAACCAGCGCGAACAGGGTTTCGAGCAGCCAGAACATCGGGCGGGTGATGAAATGGAACCAGCCCCAGTCGATCAGCATGTCGAATTTACTGACGCCCTGCTCGTTCTGGTAATAGGAGAGGACCCGGCTCTCCTTGGCGCCGGCGAAGACGCGGGTCGACAGCGTGGCGCTCTCGCCGGGCGCAAGGGTGCGCTGCTCGCCGAACGCGTCGGTCTGGTACTGCGGCTTGAAGCCCGGGAACATCCGGAACCAGCCCTTGTAGCCGCGCGCCGGGTCGGGAACGATCGCCGTCGCCCAATATTTGTCGGTGAAGCCGAGCCATCCGCCCACAGCATAGGAGTCGACCGGCAAAACCTTGGCCTTGTTGGTCTCCTTGGCGATCTGCGCATAGGTCACTTCGGTCGAGGCCTGGTCGGCGCCGATCACGCCGATAAAGCCTTCATGCAGCACCGCGTAGCCCGATGTCGCGGGCTCGCCCTGCCGGGTGATGGTGGCGTTGGAGAAGAAGTTGACGGCGTCCTTGCCCTTGTTCTCGACCGTGTCGGCGACGGTGAACATGTAGAACTCGTCGACCGAAATCTTGCGCTTGATCACAAGACCCTTGCCATTGTCGTAGGTCAGGGTCACGGGCGTGGTTTCGGTCAGACGCTGGCCGTCGGCCTTCCAGACGGTGTCCGCCTTGGGCAGGTCGAGCGCGACGCCTTGCGGCGCGACGTAATTGAGGTCGACGAAATAGCCGTCCTGCGCGCCGGAGGGCGACAACAGCACAATGTTGGGGCTATTCGGATCGATGGTCTCGCGATAGGCCTTCAGCGACAGGTCGTCGAGCCGCGAGCCCTTCAAAGCCAACGAGCCCGACAGATTCTTGGTGTCGATGACGATGCGCGGGCTCGCCGCGAGCGCGTCGGCGCGGCTCACGGTCGGGACGACCGGCGCGACCGCCGCTGTTTCGGGCTGGGGCGCGTTGGGATCGGCCGGCTTGCCGCCCAATTGCTGGAGCTGGCTGGTGGTCTGTCGCGCCTGGTCGACCTTCGGCTTGGCGAAGAAATAGTTCCAGCCGACGATCACCATCAGCGACAGCGCCATGGCGAGGATGAGATTTTTTTGATCGTTCTGCATGTTCAGCGGTCTGGCTTGCGTTCGGCGGAATGGAGTTTGTGCAGGGCGCCCAGGAATTCGCGGCGCAGGTCGTCAAAGCCGGCGGTCAGCGCCTCGATGCGGCCGACCAGAACATAGTCCATGCCCGGCCTCGCGTCCCCAGCGGCATGGAGACGCACGATCTCGCGCAAGCGACGACGAATGCGATTGCGTATGACGGAATTGCCTGTCTTTTTCGTGACAGTGAATCCGAAGCGCGGCGCCGAACCTTGCGCTTCGCGCCGCTTGCGCGCCTGCATCACGAAACAGCGCTGATGCTGGCGTCGTCCCTTGGCGGCGGCGAGAAAATCCGCGCGCTTTTTCAAGCGCTCCGGACATGCCGACGCCGCGCCTTCGGCGGGCGCCGAAGGGCGGCGAGAGCAAGAATCGCCGTCACCGGGACGGGGCATGGCGCGCAACGGCGCCGCGCGATCAGGCGGAGAGACGCTTGCGGCCGCGGGCGCGACGGGCATTCAGCACCTTGCGGCCGCCGACGGTGGCCATGCGGGCGCGAAAACCATGACGGCGCTTGCGCACGATTTTGGAGGGTTGATAAGTCCGCTTCACGGGTCTGCTCCGGTTTCTCTTGAGCGCCGGGATTTAAGCCCGCGCCATGTGTCCAAAAATTTCGCGCTTTCGCCGGTTCCCGTCTGGTCCTGGATCGGATTGACTTGATCAGGACGCAAACGCCCATCGACGTCGGCGCGAAGCCGAAATCGCGAGCGGCCTTATAGAGGCAAGGTTCGCGAAAAGTCAACGCGTCGGCTGTGGGAAACGCGGCTACGAAAAAATCGTGAAATCAGACTTGCCAAGCCGGCTCGGAGCCGTTAGACACCCCCTCAGTCGCGGCGGCCAAGCGCTGCTGCGAAAGGCGCCCGTAGCTCAGCTGGATAGAGCACCAGACTACGAATCTGGGGGTCAGAGGTTCGAATCCTTTCGGGCGCGCCATTAAAATTCAAACACTTAGATGCAAAAAAGCCCGGCCGTTGTGCCGGGTTTTTGCGTTGCGGTAAGCATTCGGTAAGCGATTTCCGGAAATCGACGCTCACCCGAAAAAACCCCGCGACCGGTGTTCACCGTGCGTGGCTCTGTGGGCCACTTCACTTCCATCGGTGCGCGCAATGACATATCGCATTGCACAATAAGAACCAGAACCTACCCTCTACGCCGACGAAGAGGAGCGAGCGATGGAACCTCATCAGTCGGACGGCTGGACGATAGAAGCCAGCGCACACGATGAGCGCGGCTTTGTGACCTGCGTTGCCGCAGGCGCCATCGTCTGGCGCGGACCATTAGCAAAGCTGGCTGCCGCCGATATGCCTCGCTTCGAAGTAATCTATTGCCACGACGACGACGTCGGGCAGATCGTGAGCGCGCTTGGGAAGGAACCGACCCGAAAAAGGGCGCGCCAGATATCAAACTGACAGAAGCCAAAAAAAGCCCGGCGCGCATTGGCCGGGCTAGGACAACGCTTTATCGCGGTGTAGCGCGAAGTTGCCAAGCGTCGTCAGCGTTATACGCCAAGCCTCACGCCTCGCACATCCGGGGAATCCACAGGTGCCGCCGCTTTGTGGGCTGCTGTGGGCCTTTTTGGCGCGGGCAACGCCACGAAACGGACTCCAGTCCAGTCTTGCCCCGGCAACGCGCCACACGTTGCTCCTCATAAACATTGCGATACGACTATCGCCGACTTGCCCGCTCCAAGCTCCGATTGAGCAGGCTTTTTCGGCATTAGGTAGCAAGCTCACCAAGCCAAGAATCAACGACTTGCAACCGCATGGTTGGTTGATGCGGCGGAATCACTGGCCTACCAATTTCATCGCGATCAGAGTTTGGTCATAGCGGTCGCAGCCTGGCCGGACTGCTTCATTCGACGCCCCAGAGCGGATCGGCCCATTATCCGAGAGGGCCACATGACAGACGCAAGAAACGCCGCGATAGCCCGCGCGCTGGTCAACCTCTATTACGTCCTTGCTGAATTTGACCAGGCCGGCGACCCCGAGGCCGCTATGGCCGAAGGCAGCAAATATGTCGCGCTAGCGATCCAAGAGCTTATCGGGCTGTCCCCGGCTTATGACGGGGATGAGCTTGAGGACATAATCCCGCAAGCATCCGGCCCGAGAGGCAATCAGCGCCGCCGGTCTATGATTTCCTAAACAGGAGGGGGAATCACTGGGAACGCTCAACCGCTAAGTTGGTTGCAGCCTGCCTTCGCACCATTAACTTTGAGGCGCGGTTCTCCTCGACCGCAGACGCGGCGACTCAGCCAGCGTTGGCCCGCCCCAGTGTCGCTACACCACTGGGGCGGGTTTTGTTTTGCGCGAATGGCGTCCTGCGCAACCACAGGTGTCTTATAGCCAGCGCTTGACGCCATGGTGCCGCGAGCAGGTCCCGCGCCGGTGATGCGAATAGCTGCGGCTCCCGTCTCGGCAGATCGCCATTTTGTGGCCGCCGTGGCGCCCGCATGAGGGCGAGTGGACAATGACCCCGTAATAATTGCGGTAGTGGCGCCGATTGCAGCGATATGCCTCCGCATTTGAGGCAAGCGAGACAAAAAAGATGGCGGCGAGCGCCAAAGCTAAGCCCTTCATGCGCAATCCCCAAAATCAACGTTTGGGAAGGTGCGCTGTTACGTTTCAGTTGTCCATAGCCTGACACCTTTGCGCTTTCCGCCATCGCCGACCGTACCCCGCCGCGCCGCCATGGAAAGCGCCTGCACGATCCTGAACGAAACCGACTTCCTCAGAACCTTGTCGCCTTCGTCCAGCCCTTTGGCGCGGACAACGCGCAAGGCAAGCTCTCGGTTATCCAGCGGACCTTCCTCAGCCAGTGCAGCGCGGCAGAGCTTCACGATCTCCCCACGCTTGAAGAGGTGGCGAACCTCGACATAGACCGGGAACTGTTCGGGCTCGCCGTTCAACTCGAAAAGCCGCAGCGTCGTATTCACCGCTGAGAGGTCGCGCTTGGCTTCCTCTATCTTGGCTTCATATGCGGCAATTGCGGATTCGATTTCATCGCGCTTGCGGCGGAGAATGGAGATTGCGAGGGGATCGGCCATGCCCGCATCACCCCTATTGATCTATTTTTTGGGAGCGTCGGAGTGCCAAGCGCGGTTTTTGAATTATTCCTCGAAGCGATTGCGCAGAAAAAACAACTTGTCCTTTCTTACCAGGGGTTTCGTCGCGAGGTTTGTCCGCATGTGGTTGGCTATGGGAGCGACAACTCGGAACACGCTCTGGTCTTTCAATTCGCGGGGCAGAGCCCCAATGGGCTTGTTCCAGGAGGGGAATGGCGCTGCTTGGAACTTTGCCATGTCCAATCCCCGCAAATCCAAGACGGCCCATGGCATACGAAAAATAAGCACACGCGCCCGCAAAGCCGCATCGAACGCGTCGCGCTAGAGGTCGATCATTAAGCTCCGTATTTGGAGCGAGCATATTCCCGACACCGGCTTTCCGCATTAGGCCCGCAGAAGATCGCCAGGGTCACAGATATACGGCGCTCATTCTGCGAAACTTCTGTCATCTCTCCTCAATTGTCGCTGCAATCAGACAATCGCTCAAGAGACGGACTTGGTGAGCTTGCTACCTAATGCCGCAAGCCCGGTATTTGGCAGCAAGCCACCAAAGCCGAGTTTCCGGTTAACGTGTTAAGATTAACCCGACGTGACCTTCACGTGAGATTCGACGCCCGGTACCGATTCCATACAGGCATTTGATGCCGACGATGGAGTGCCGGCCGAATGGATAACTCAAAATCAACTGAGCGCGCCTTGATTGACCTTTTCTACGCGCACGCAGAACTGACCGCGGCAACAGACCCTGAAGCGGTAGCCCGCGCCATTAGACATATCGAAGCCGCTCTTACTGAATTGAAGTCGATTGCACCGCGGTTCGAAGCGAAGGCCGCGCGAGCGGCCTAACAATCCCATAGTTTCAACTTCGCCGCTCCGGCGGGTAGCGACGCCGAAGCGGCTTCTTTTATGACGGGGCGCATTCAGGAGCTCCGGACACGCAGCTGCAGCGTGAATTCGACAAGCTGGGCGAAGGCAGCCGGGGCTTGTCGCACCACTCTGAACTCAGCCCGTAAGCCACTCCCGCAGCTGCGTCCAGCGACGATGCGCGCCAGCATTTCGGACGGCCATCGCCAGGGCGCGCCGCTGGCCTACGACGACGACCAGGCGCTTACCGCGCGTCACGGCCGTGTAAATCAGGTTGCGCGCAAGCATGGTGTAATGCTGGGTGGCGAGCGTGATCACCACCGCCGGATATTCCGAGCCCTGCGACTTGTGGATGGTCGTCGCGTAAGCCGGCACCAGCGCGTCGAGCTCGCCGAAAGGATAGACGACGTCGCGCCCGTCGAAATTCACCGTGAGCGCCTGCTCGTCCATGTCGATCGCGGCGACGCGGCCGAGGTCGCCATTGAAAACCTCGCGATCATAATCGTTTTCGGTCTGCATCACCTTGTCGCCAGGCGCGAAGATGGAGCCGAACCGTTCGACCTTTTCCGCCGGCGACGGGTTCAACGCCTTCTGCAGGTCCGCATTCAGGGCGCGGGCACCGAGCGCGCCACGCTGCATAGGACAGAGCACTTGAACATCCTGGACGGGATCAAGGCCGAAGCGGCGTGGGATGCGGTCGCGCACGATCTCGACGACCTTGGCGGCGCCCTGTTCAGGCTCGCCGGCGTCCACGAAGAAAAAATCGGACGCCTCGCCGCTTTTGGGCCATTCCGGCATCTCGCCGCGGTTGATCCGGTGGGCGTTGACCACGATTCGGCTCTCGGCGGCCTGGCGGAACACCTCGGTAAGGCGCGCAACGGGAACCGCGCCGGACGTGATGATGTCGGCGAGCACCTGACCCGGGCCCACCGATGGCAGCTGGTCGACGTCGCCGACGAGCAGCAGCCCCGCCGCCGGCGGGATCGCCTTGAGCAGCGCGAACATCAGCGAGACGTCGACCATGCTCGTTTCGTCGATCACCAGCAGATCGCAGGCGAGCGGGTTCTCGGCGTTGCGCTTGAAGCCTCCCTCCTTCGGGTTGGTCTCCAGCAGCCGATGGATCGTCTTGGCCTCGAGCCCGGTCTGATCCGTCATCCGCTTGGCGGCGCGGCCTGTCGGCGCCGCGAGCAACAGCTCGACCTTCTTGGCCGCGAGGATCCGCAGGATGGCGTCGAGCAGCGTCGTCTTGCCAACGCCCGGGCCGCCGGTGATCACCGCGACCTTCGCCGCCAGGACCTGTCCGACGGCGGCGCGCTGCGACTGCGCGAGTTGCTTGCCGGTCTTTCCCTCGACCCATGCAATGGCCTTGTCGGCGTCAATGGCGGGCCAGGCCGGCGCGCCGTCAGCAAGCGCCCGCAGACGTTCGGCCACGCCGCGCTCGGCCGCGTGGAGCCCGCGCAGGAAGATGCAGTCCTTCCCTCCGATCGTGTCGGCGACCACCTCGCCGCCCTCGAGTTCGAACGCCAGCGCGTCCTCGATGGCGCCGGCGTCGATATCGAGCAGTTCGCCGGCCAGTTTGAGCAGATCGGCGCGCGGAACGCCGCAATTTCCATCGTCAGCTGCCTCCTGGAGCGCGAAGGAAACGCCGGCGCGCAGCCGTTGGGGCGCGTTCTTCGTCATGCCCAGCTTCATGGCGATGGCATCGGCTGTCCGGAACCCTATGCCGCGGATGTCGCGCGCCAGGCGATAGGGGTTCTCCGTCATCACCTGAATGGCTTCGTGGCCGTAGGTCTTGAAGATCCGCACCGCGCGCGAGGTTCCCACGCCATGGGAGTGCAGGAAAACCATGATGTCGCGCACGGCCTTCTGCTCGGCCCAGCCGGCGGCGATTCGCGCGGCGCGCATTTCCCCAATGCCCGACACTTCGCGCAGCCGCGTCGGCTCGGCCTCGATGATTTCGAAGGTGCGCACGCCAAAGAGGGCGACAATTCGCTCGGCAAGTTTCGGCCCGATGCCGCGCACCATGCCGGAGCCGAGATATTTCTCGATCCCCTCGGCCGTCGTCGGCGCCGTGGTTTTCAGGAACTCGGCCTTGAATTGCAGCCCGTGCGCCCGATCCGTGAACCAGACGCCGACGGCGTGAATGAACTCGCCGGCGGATATCGATGCGACATGGCCGACGACCGGAACCAGGTCGCGATGGCCGCGCGCCTTCACCTTAAGGACGGCAAAGCCGTTATCCTCGTTGTGGAAGGTCACGCGCTCGACGGAGCCGACCAGCGTGTCCTTCGGCGGTAATCCGTCGGCGCCCGGCTTCATGGGATCGTCGCCGGCCGGGCCCGCGCCTGCTTGTGCAGGGCCGCCTCGTCCGATGATTTAGCCATGACCTCCCTCCCCGCGATGTGGGGGATTGCTGCATCGATCGCGTCGCGGAGCTCATCGTCCAGAACGTGGGCGTAAAACTTGGCAGTCGTCTCGATTCGCGCGTGCCCGAGCTGGCGCTGCGCGGCCTTCAAGCCTTTCGCGCGCGTCATGGCTGAGCCCATGGTGTGGCGGGCATCATGGAAGCGGACCTTCAGGCCGAGCCGCGCCGCCGCGCGCGCGAAGGCAGATTTCAGGCCTTCATAGGCGACCGGATATCGCTGGCGAAGCCGCTTCTCCCTGCCGCCTTTTCCGCCCCGGCGCCGACAGACATAGGTGAAGACGTGAGCCGGGTCCTTGCCGACCTGGGCGCCCAGGATCGCCATGGCGGCCTTCCCAAGAATCACCTGCCGCTCTCTCCCGCCCTTCTGCGTCAGCGTCGCCGTCGCCTTCTCCATGTCAACCTGCGACCATTCCATGAAGCATTCGGCAAGGCGCAGGCCGGTAGCGAGGCTGAACAGCCAGACCTCGCGATACCCCTCCGGCATGGCGTCGGCGATAGCCTGTTGATCGCCGCGCTTGATTTCGACGCCGATGGTCTCACGCTCCTTGAGGCGGTGGTTCGACCATTTCGGCTCATCGGGGAAGGTCAGCTTCCATGCGTCGCGGGCGTGGCCGAAGACCTTGCGGAGGGCGTCCACGGTCGTCCTGTTCACGGTGCCGTTTTGAATCCTGCCCTGATCTTTCCGGCCCCATGCCGTCTCGGCGCGGCGGCTGGCGACCCATGCCGCGATTTCGGCGTCTTGGATATCGGTCATCGGGCGGTTCTCTCCGAAATGCTCGGACATGCGTTCGAGGTTCCGCAGGACCGTATCCGAGCCGGCGAGGAACTGGCCCTTTTCCTGCCAGTATCGCGCGATTGCCAGACCGAGCGTCAGAACCCCATGCCCTCGGAAAACCCGCTCGGCGGATTTTCTTCTCTCTATCTCCCGCGCGGCTTCGGCTTTGCACTCTCGCTCGGCAATTTCTGCCTCTCGGCGGCTCTGCTTGCCCGTAGAGCCGCGAAATCGAGCGCCTTGAAGGCAGAATTCATACCAGAAATACGGGGAGTCTTTCCGCTTGAAGACGGACATGCTTTCCTCCGGCGCTCCGTCGCAAATGCCTCAAGGTCTGCCGGGTCAAAAACCATCCGGCGCCGCTTGGAGTGCGGGCGGGCAAGATCGATATAGGCGATTTCTCCAGCGTCCACGAAAGCCCGCAAGGACCGTTCGCAAATGCGAAGACGCTCGGCGGCTTCTTGGAGAGTGAGGAGTTGGTTCAAACCCGCCGCTCCGAGTCCGAGGCCGCGCCTTCAGCCGCTGGACCGGCCGCGAGAATTGCTTGGCGTTCGCTCAAATTCTTCGACATTGGCACCTCCTGTGAACGATGCGCCTCATGCGGCGCGGGATGGGATGAACCGGCTCTATGCAGCGCCCGTGACGCGCATGCACATTGTTCGGGCATGTCGGACGGGCGAAGGATGGTGATGCGTTTCGGAGCGGGTGTGATTGATTCCGTCATAGCCGCCATCTTAAGCCAGAAACGAGCGGACGAATGCCTTGAATTCATCAAGACAGAACTCGTTGAACTCTATGTTTTCCAACAGGTAAGCGGCCTTGATGCGCGCCTCTTGGCGCCCATCTCCTCCTCCGGCGTCGCCATCTTCGCTGCGGCGCACGCCTTGCGGTGAGCGTCAATGAGATCAGGAAGCGTCGATGAGAATACTGGGTCAGAGCCAATCGAGGCGTTGGCCCCGATGGCAGCGCCCAGCGCGCCGAAGACGGAAGCTGTCGTTCCCGCAGTGAGGAAAAGACGGCGAGAAGTTGAACTGGTCATTGCTCGCCGTCCTGCGGGAGGAATCCATTGGCTGGATAAGGCCCCAGGCACTTATGGATCGCCGCGATCTGATCGGCTGGAATGGTGTAGCTCTTGGGTGGATTCGTCTGTTCGGCGATCACGACGTAACGCACGGTTCCCGGCGTCCAATCCCAAGGAAGCGTTAGGCCGGGCGGGAGGCCCATCACGATGCGCTTCACCATTAACTGTGCATAGCCCTCCGGGACGAACTCGGGACGGACAATGATAAGAGCTGTGTCGCCGTTGTGCAGCGCAGCCGTCTTGCTGAACAGCAGCGCGTCGCCGTCGCTAAACACAGGCTCCATTTTCTGCGCGACGACCTCTAGACCGTAGAGATTCGGAATGTCTTTCGGCGCCAAGGGAAATTCAGGCAAAGCGGTGGCGTTCGCCGACGAGGCGTTGTTCATGGTTGTGCTCCTTTTTCAGTGATTTCCGAAAAACTCCCGCCCTCACACGTGCGCGAAAGTTATCGTCCGAATTTCGGACAAAAAGGGGGGGCGTTTCACCGCTCCCTCCTCAAGGGAGTGCTGACCGGCATACCCCTGTGATTTTCAAGCTCCCCCTTTTGGGGGACCGCTCTCCGCAAGGGTTGGCAATCTGCCCACCCTCCAAAGGCGGACCAATACGCAGGGTGTCGCTTCAACCGACACCCTCATGCTGCGCGCGCCAGGATGAAGCGCGAACCGATCCAGCGCGCGACGGTCGACATCAGCCGGAGCACGCGGGCGAACCGCATCCGGCGCAGCGGAGCCAATGTGCGCGCCACGGTGGCGCGGACGATAAGCGCCCCGCCGTGGGGCGACCCATTGGCATCGTTCTGACAATTAATGCCTTTTACCTCAGCCCAGGCCAGCTTCTGCGTGGTGCCGAGGTCGAGGGGAATGGCCGCGATGTGCGCCGACAGCGGCTTGTTATGGACGATGCGGCCGGCGATCACACGCACGTCGAGGTCGAAAGCCTGGCGTGCCTGTTCTTCGCGTCGCTGGCGAGCAATTGCCCATGCCCGGCGCATGATGACGCCACGATCGTAGACATGGAGGGTGGTGGTCATAGCGCATGCTCCTTCAGGTGAGTACGCCGGCGCCGTGTGCGTCCTCGAGCACCGCGAGCGCGTTGAGCATGGCCGGCTCGACTTCGCGATGATCGTCATATCGCTCCATCGCCTCGAGGCAGAAGCGCAGGAGCGCCACACCGCCGGCGGCCGTCGTTGGGATTGTCGCCAGGGCCGCAGTCTCTGCCGCCTCCAAGGCGTCAGCGGCTTTATCGATCGCGTCGTAATGGATGCCCGCTCGCGCCTCCTCCTGCGCCTCGTCATAGGCCTGCTTGGCGCGCTCGAATTCGACGACAATGGCCGCGCGTTTGGCCTCCCATGCCGCCAGCGCTTCCGGCGACGGATCGGCGACGGCCGGTTCGGGAATGCTCAGGACACGCGCCGCGGCCTCGGCGAACGTGCGTTTGCAGTCGACGGCGCAGACCGGCCCCTGCCGATCAAGCCAAGCGTTCAGGTGATGGAGCGTGGAAACCTTTTCACTGTCGCCATCCGCCTTCGCCTCGAACGTGAAGCACGTGCGCAAAATAGGATGCTCTTGGTGCGCGGCGAGCATAGGGGCGCGGACCTGGTCATAGGCGGCGCGAGCGCGGCGGACGGCGCCGATGGCCGAGAAGATCGGATCCACGGCAGAACTTGCTACGGACGAGGCTACGACAGCCGAGGGGACGGCAGCAGGAGCGGCGCCACAGAGGGCGGCCACGGCGCCGACGGAGCCGGTCGCGAGAAAAAGGCGGCGGGTCGAGTTGGTTGGCATTGCAAATCTCTCTCTGGATCAGCCTAACTTTAGGTGTGCGGTTGAAATAGCTGGCAGATCGCTCCCTCCGCGAGATTGGGCGATCTTGCCTGAAGCCCAGCCCTCCAGTGCTGTCGGGCACGAGGAGTCGAGGTTGCGGAAGAAGCTCTCGGCTTTGTCCTCGGCGATCGCGCGGCGGTACCGGTTTGCGGCGCGGGTCGAAAGCGCAGAGCGGATGCCGCCGCTCATGCTGCGGGCGTAGGCGCCAGGATTGCCAGCGCGGAGATGCTGGCGGGCAAGTTCGATGTGACGAGCGATGGACATGAAGCGTCTCCGGTTCGGGTGGTGAAATCAGGCTGCGAAGGCGGCGATGAGGCGGAGTTCGCTCCGGCTGCGCGGGCGCCCGACGGTCCAGCTGCGACGCGGCGGCGTGTGGGCGGCTTCACGGCGCGCATCGTCGCGGAAGGCCATGAGCCAACCGGCGTCGCCCTTGGCCGCCGCCCACATCATGCGCAGGCAGGCTGCCCAATACTGTGGGTGCTGGCGCGGCGTGGCCTTGGGGCCGCGCGCATCGCGGAAACGACGCCAGGCGCCGGCGAAGATTTCCGAGCGGGTCAGGTAAAATTGCCGGCGTGCCATCTGCGCCCATCCCGTAATTGCCTCTAAACAACACTTTTGATATAACCTCATTCCATAAGCTTCGCAATATCAAAAATGCAAGGTGATATCAAAATGACAATTTCTGCCGCGCAGTGCCGAGCAGCTCGCGCGCTGCTCGGATGGTCCCAAGACGACCTGGTCGCTGCATCGCGCGTTACAAAATCGACCATTGCGAATTTTGAAGGGGGAAAGCGTCAGCCGTTCGATCGCACGTTGCTCGACATTGAAAATGCGCTGTCGGCCGCAGGCGTAATTTTCATTGCTGAAAACGGAGAAGGACCGGGCGTTAGGCTTAAAAAGGATAATTCGTGAGCCGAAGAGCCGCGCGGTTCACGCAAGCCGACATCGCCAGGGCCATCAAGGCGATTCAGCAAACCGGCGCCAACATGATGGTGGAGATCGGCGTGGATGGCGTCATTCGGATCGTTCCGGTTTCAGCCAAGCCCGATGCGCCAGAGCCACCGGTTGAGCCCGGAAAAGGGATTTCGCTCTGGTGAGTGACGCTCACCGCGGACCTTTTTCACGGCCGCTTTCCCTTGACCACTTGCCGCCGTTGCGCAATATTTCCATAGCCCGGTCAAAGGACTGTGCGGATTTCGTCGGGCTTGATCGCGGCTGAAAGTGCGACGTTTTCCACGCGGGCGGCCGTAGCTCCCACTCAGCGCGCGCAGCAATCTCCGCCTCTTTGTCTGCGATGAACTTCGTCAGCTTCTTCGGATCGAACGTCCATAAGCCGCCGATCTTCGCGGCCCCCGGCAGTGCGCCCTTGCCGGCCAGCGCCTGAACCGTCCGAGGCGTGACACCCAACATTTCCGCCGCGGCTTTTGCTTTGATCCGCTTGGGTTGGCTGTCCGTCATGGCGCTCTGGTTCCGTCATCCAGCAAAGAAGGTGTCCGGCGGGGACAAATTATGGCGCACGACATTTAAACAAAGTTTATCGAATTGCCCCAAGGTGATGCTATTCATTGGAGGCTTACATGACCGAATACCTTGCGGTAAGCAACGAATTTGACGTCAACGAAACTTACGCGCGATCACAGGGTCAGTGCGATACAGCGCGCTTGGCCGGCGGCGGTTCCGTCTCTGTGTGGCGCGATATGCAGAATGGCTCGTCCGCGGACCAGTCAATCCAGTTGCGTCTTTATAGCCCGAGCGGCGAGCCGCTCACAGGCGAGATCACGGCGATCGCTTCTTCCGGCAGCGTATATCTGCCGAGCGTCGCCGCCCTGCCGAACGGCGGGTTCATCGTGACGTGGGAAGATTGGAACGGACAGCACGCGCGCATGTTCGACGCCACCGGCGCGGCGACGACGGGCGTGCTGGACCTGGCGCCCTATAGCAGTTCGATCGCGCTGCCGACGGTGGTCGGTCTCGCCGGGGGCGGCTTTGCGCTTGCCTGGAGCGACCAGCGCACGACGGGGGGCGACACGTCGGGATCAAGCATGCACATGCGCTGCTATGACGCTACCGGCGCCCTTGTCGGTGCGGAACAGCAGATCAATGTCGCAACCAACAGGAACCAGACCGACACATGTATGGCGGCGCTCACGAGCGGCGGCTTCGTCGTGACATGGCGCGACGGCGGCGTCGGGGGTGGCGGATCGCAGATCAAGGCGCGCATCTACAATGGATCTGGGCAAGCGCTCAGCGGCGAGGTCGCGCTCAGCGACTTGAGCGTCTCGGCGACCGCGCCGAGCATCACGGCACTCGCAGACGGCGGCTTCGCGGCACATTGGGAAGAGAACGCAATGGAGGTCGTGCAGCGCTTCTCGTCCCAAGGCGTCGCGGTTGGGCCCAAACTCACCACAGCGATGCAGCTCTACGGCGCAGGCTGTGTTTCCGCCAAGACCGACATCGTCGCCCTGTCCGGCGGCGGACTCGCGATCGCATGGGTCGCGAATTACGATATTTTCAACGATGGCTCGGGCACGTCGATCGCTGTCCAGGTGTTTGACTCCTCAGGCAACACGGCCGGCCCCATGCGCGCCAATATCGACTCAGAAGGCGATCAAATTCAGCCTGTCTTAACAGCACTCGACAATGGCGCCTTCATGGTGTCCTGGACGGACATGGCCACTGGCGGCGACACTATTCAGGTCAGCTCCCGCATTTTCGCGCCGACCATAGCCTTCGCCGGCGATCCCGCCCATTTGTCTATCGCCGAGGGCGCGACGCAGATCGCCACCATTGTCGCGAATTCCACTCGCGCGGGCGCAACCATTACATATGCCATCGCGGGCGGCGCTGACGCCGGACTGTTCGCTATCGACGCAACGACCGGCCAATTGTCCTTCACGCAGGCGCAGGACTACGAGGCGCCGCGTGACCAGGGCGGCGACCGCATCTACGACGTCGTATTGCGCGCGTTCGACGCAACCTCTACCGCCGATTGCGCAGTGCGGATCGCGCTGACCAATGTCAATGAGCCCGTCGTCATCACCTCTTTCGGCGGCGCCGACGCCGCTGACATCAAGTCGACGGGCGGAACCTCGGCGTTCGTCAGTCTCGCGGCCTCCGACCCTGACGGTGGCGCGGTTTCCTGGGCGATCGTTGGCGGCGACGATGCGGCCTTTTTCGCCCTCGACCCCGGCACGGGTGCGCTAGCCTTTAAGCAGGCGCCAAACGCCTCAGCGCCCGTCGATGCCGATGCGAACGGAGTCTACGCGGTCACGGTCTCGGCGAGCGACGGCGTTTTTGCGGACACGCAAATGCTTCGCGTCTCCGTCGTACAAGATCACGCGCCGATCATCACTTCATTTAGCGCCGCCGACGCGGCCAGTCTCACAATTGCGGAAAACGGCCAAGTGGTGACGACGCTCACGGCGACCGACCCGGACGGCGATACACTCGCTTGGTCGATCGCTGGCGGCGCCGACGCCGCTTTCTTCACCGTCGATGCGAAGTCCGGCGCGCTACGCCTCGTCTCGGCGCCGGATTATGAAAAGCGAGCTGACGCCAATCTCGACGGGACTTACGAGGTCACGGTGCGCGCGAGCGACGGTCAAATGTCCGACACCCAGGCGCTGCTGGTCACGGTGGCGAATGTGAACGAAGCTCCCGTGATCACCTCCGGCGGCGGCACCGCCGCCTGCGGCGTGTCCGTCGCCGAAAATCTCGCCACCGTGGCGACGATGACCGCCGCCGATCCCGAAGGCGGCGTCGTGACCTGGAGCATCGCCGGCGGTGCGGACGCCGCGCGTTTCGTCCTTGATGCAAAAACGGGCGCGCTCGGCTTTGTCAGTGCGCCCAATTACGAGGCGCCCTCCGACGCCAACCGCGACAATGTCTACGACGTCATCGTCGCAGCGAGCGACGGCGCGTTGTCGGGGACGCAGACCGTTTCGGTGAAGGTCACCAACGTGAACGAGGCGCCGGTCATTACTTCCGGCGGCGCAGGGGACGCCGCGACTTACTCGATCGCCGAAAACACCACGGCAGTCGCGTCTCTCACCGCGAGCGATCCGGAGGGCGCGGCGATCAGCTGGACGATCGCTGGAGGCGCCGACGCATCCCGGTTCACCATCTCCGCAGGCGGCACGCTCAGCTTCGCGACGGCGCCGGATTACGAGGCGCCGACCGACGTCAATCGCGACAACATCTATGAACTCGCTGTCGCGGCGAGCGACGGTGTGATGGTCGATGTTCAGGCGCTGAAAGTCACTGTTACAGACGTCAACGAAAATCCGACGTTGAGATATGGCACGAGTTCCACCGACTACATGTATGGCACGGATGCACCGGACTCATTCTCCGCCCTCGGCGGGGCCGACTATCTGTTCGGCTATGGCGGCGCCGACACCCTCAACGGCGGCGCGGGCTCGGATTACCTATGCGGAGGCGTCGGCGCGGACGTTCTCACCGGCGGAACGGAGATGGACGCCTTTGTCTACAGCTCGATCGCTGACAGCGCGGTCGGCGCTGAGGATACCATCACCGACTTTTCCCATGCGCAATGGGACTATATCAACCTTTACGCAATCGACGCCAATACGTTGGCGGCGGGCGATCAGGCCTTTACCTATATCGGGTCGGCTGCGTTCACGGGTGTCGCTGGCCAGTTGCGCGCCGCGGTGTCGGGATCGTCCATGATGGTCACGGGCGACGTCAACGGCGACAGGGTCGCGGATTTCGGGATCAGACTGACCGGTGTCACGTCACTGGTCGCGTCAGATTTCAGCTTGTGATCTCAGGCGAACCGCTATCGCTCTTCCTATGTGCGCGCGACCGCCCCCTCGAAACAGTGACCGCCTGCATCTCTGCTGGCGTGTCGGATAAACAAGGGTTTGCCGGGGCATTGCTCCGACAAACCTTTTGAGGCCAAGGCGGTTAGTTCAGCTGCGACGGGCATTCCGGGCTCCGCTTTACCCGACCAGTGACAGCGCTCTACGACGTTTTCAATGTTCGTCAGCACCTCAACAGTTTGAACTTCAATCTATTTTCCAAAAAATGGACCTAGAGCGGATTCGACTTAATCCGGATCATATCCTGCTGCGGCGAAGAAATTGGCGCACTCTTGCGGCGTGAAAGCTGACAGGAGCGCGCCTATC
>NZ_JAOQNX010000008.1 GCF_025961575.1 Rhodoblastus acidophilus
CGCGAAGGCTCCCGCAGCCGCACGCGGCCTTTCGCGGCGGGCTTGGTCGGATCGACATTGGCAAGGTCATCAAAAAGTTCGCTCATGACAACTGCCCCCGGCCTCACAAGCCAATGAATCAGCTGTCATGAGCGTCAGCAATCGAAAAAGTCACAGACTCTCAGGGTGAGGGCTACTCATTGTTCTATATAACAAATCGCTCTTGGTGAGGACGCTGCGCAGCAGACTGCTCCCCCTTGGGAGGACGGAGCGGGCTCCCCGGATTTTGCTTTCCGACCGCCGCCGTCCCCCCACCGCAATCAGTGCATGGTCGGGATCACAAAACTCGCGCCCTCCTTGACGCCGGAGGGCCAGCGCGAGGTCACGGTCTTGGTCTTGGTGTAGAACCGCACGGCGTCCAGGCCATGCTGGTTGAGATCGCCGAACGACGACCGCTTCCAGCCGCCAAAGGTGTAATAGGCGAGCGGCACGGGGATCGGCACGTTGACGCCGACCATGCCGACATTGACGCGCGCAGCGAAGTCGCGGGCGGAATCGCCGTCGCGCGTGTAAATGGCGACGCCATTGCCATATTCATGGTCGTTGCACAGGCGCAGCGCGGTCTCGAAATTGTCCGCGCGGGCGATCGAAAGCACCGGGCCGAAAATCTCTTCCTTGTAGATGCGCATGTCCGGCGTGACTCCGTCGAACAGGCAGCCGCCCAGATAGAACCCGTTCTCGTAGCCCTGCAGCGAGAAGCCGCGTCCATCGACCAAGAGCTTTGCGCCTTCGCTGACGCCGAGATCGACGTAGGAGCGGACTTTGTCGAGATGCGCTTTGGTGACCAGCGGGCCGTAATCGGCGGAGGCGTCGGTGGACGGGCCGATTTTCAGGGCCTCGACGCGCGGGATGAGTTTTTCGACCAGGGCGTTGGCCGTGGCCTCGCCGACCGGCACGGCGACGGAAATCGCCATGCAGCGCTCGCCCGCCGAGCCATAGCCGGCGCCGATCAAGGCGTCGACGGTCTGGTCGAGGTCGGCGTCGGGCATGATCACCATATGGTTCTTCGCGCCGCCAAAACATTGCACGCGCTTTCCATGGGCGCAGCCGCGGGTGTAAATATATTCGGCGATCGGGGTCGAGCCGACAAAGCCGACGGCGCGGATGTCGGGATCGTCCAGGATGGCGTCAACCGCCTCCTTGTCGCCGTTGACGACATTGAGGATGCCGGCGGGCAATCCGGCCTCGATCATCAGCTCCGCCAGTTTTAATGGCACGCCGGGGTCGCG
Source organism: Rhodoblastus acidophilus (assembly GCF_025961575.1). Taxonomy (GTDB): domain Bacteria; phylum Pseudomonadota; class Alphaproteobacteria; order Rhizobiales; family Beijerinckiaceae; genus Rhodoblastus; species Rhodoblastus acidophilus_C. Next base: position 1,269 of record NZ_JAOQNX010000008.1, read on the forward strand.
CTCGGACGGCTTTAAGATAAATGCGTTGCCGCAGGCGATGGCCGGACAGAATTTCCACATCGGGATCATCGCCGGGAAATTGAACGGGGTGATGCCCGCCACCACGCCCAGCGGCTGGCGCAGCGAGTAAAGGTCGATGCCGGGGCCGGCATCCGAAGTATATTCGCCCTTGAGCAGATGCGGGATGCCGATGCTGAATTCGGCCACTTCCAGGCCGCGCTGAATGTCGCCGCGCGCGTCCGCGACGGTTTTTCCGTGCTCGCGCGCCAGGAGGTCGGCGAGCTGGTCCATGTCGCGATTCAGGAGATCGACGAATTTCATCAGCACGCGAGCGCGGCGCTGCGGATTGGTCGCGGCCCAGGCCGGCTGCGCGTCGCGGGCGTTTTCGATGGCCGCGCGCACTTCCGCCTTGGAGGCGAGCGGCACGCGCGAAATGACCTCGCCGGTCATCGGCTGGAACCCGTCGACGAAGCGGCCGGACGTCCCCTTGACGTGCCGGCCGCCGATGAAGTGCGTGACTTCGCGCATGTTTCGCCTCCCTTTTTGTTGCTTTCTCGGCGTTCGGGCGTCTTCAGGCAATGCGCGCCGCTGCGGAATCGATGTGCGTAAATCCACGGTCTGAAGCGATTAAGACGAAAGTCTTGCCGAAAATACGCAGGCTCAACGTGTGCTGCTGGGCGTTTTCTGCTGAAGAAATCTTGGTAAGTTCCCCTCCCCTCTCCTCGTCTGCGGGGAGAAGGCGCCACATCGAGCCATTCCTATAGAATAATGCCCCATCTCTTTGCCCTGAACGACGACCACCGCGCCATCACCGACATGGCGCAGACTTTTGCGCGCGAGAAAATCGCGCCCCATGCGCTGGACTGGGACGAGCGCAAGCATTTTCCCGTCGACGTCTTGCGCGAGGCGGCGGCGCTCGGCATGGGCGGCATTTACACGCGGGAGGACATAGGCGGGTCCGGCCTGTCGCGGCTCGACGCGACGCTGATTTTTGAAGCTCTCGCGCGCGGCTGCCCAACCGTCGCCGCCTATCTCTCCATCCACAATATGTGCGCCTGGATGATCGACCGGTTCGGCGACGCCGCGCAGCGGGAAAAATGGGGGCCGGCGCTGTGCAGCATGGACCGGCTCGCCTCCTATTGCCTCACCGAACCCGCGGCGGGCTCGGACGCCGCGGCGATCAAGATGAAGGCGCGGCGCGACGGGGATTTTTATGTGCTCGACGGCGTCAAACAATTCATTTCCGGCGCCGGCGTCTCCGACCTCTATGTGATCATGGCGCGCACGTCGGATGAGGGCGCGCGCGGCCTGACCGCCTTTGTCGTCGAAAAAGACCGGCTCAGTTTTGGCGCCAATGAGAAAAAGATGGGCTGGAACGCCCAGCCGACCCGGCAGGTCATTTGTGAGGATTGCCGCATCCCCGTGGCGAACCGGCTCGGCGAGGAAGGCCAGGGTTTTAGGATCGCCATGGCCGGGCTCGACGGCGGCCGGCTCAACATCGCCGCCTGTTCGCTCGGCGGCGCGGCGGCGGCGCTCGACAAGGCCGTGGCCTATATGGGCGAGCGGCAAGCCTTCGGCAAAAAACTCGACACGTTCCAGGCGCTGCAATTCCGTCTCGCCGATATGGCGATCGATCTGGAGGCGTCGCGCACCTTTTTGTGGCGCGCGGCCAGCGCGCTCGACGCCAAGACGCCCGACGCCACCGCGCTCTGCGCCATGGCGAAAAAATTCGTCACCGACGCCTGTTTCTCCGTCGCCAATGACGCCCTGCAATTGCACGGCGGCTACGGCTATCTCGCCGATTACGGCATCGAAAAAATCGTGCGCGACCTGCGCGTGCACCAGATTCTCGAGGGCTCGAACGAAATCATGCGGCTGATCGTCGCCCGGCATTTGATCGAGAGCAGAAGTTAGGTTCGCTCTCATGGCCATGGTTCGAGACGCAAGGCTGCGCCTTGCTCCTCACCATGAGGGCGTTCGCTAAAAATAGACCTCATCCTGAGGAGCCGCCGCAGGCGGCGTCTCGAAGGAGAGGGCGGTCCACGGCAGTCAGGGGGGAAACAATGACAATCGCCTTCATCGGCCTCGGCAATATGGGCGGGCCCATGGCCGCCAATCTGGTCAAAGCTGGCCATCGCGTGCTCGGCTTCGATTTTTCCAACGCCGCGCTGGACAAGGCGCGGCAGGCCGGCGTGGACATCGCGCCAAGCAGCGCCGAGGCCGCCGCGCAAGCCGATGTGATCATCACCATGCTGCCGACCGGCCGGCATCTGCTGGCGGCGCTTGAAGCCGAGGACGGCCTTTTGCGCGCGGCTAAAAAGGGCGCGCTGCTGATCGACTGCTCGACCGTGGACATGGAAAGCGCCCGCACCGCCCACACGCTCGCCGGGCAGCGCCATCTGAAATCGGTGGATGCGCCGGTGTCGGGCGGGGTGGGCGGCGCCGTGTCCGCGACCCTCACCTTCATGGTCGGCGGCGCCGATGACGCCGTGGCGCTCGCGCAGCCTATCCTCGAAGCCATGGGCAAAAAGATCGTGCATTGCGGCGGCGCCGGCGCCGGTCAGGCCGCCAAAATCTGCAACAACATGATTCTTGGCATATCCATGATCGGGGTCTCCGAAGCCTTTATCCTCGGCGAAAAGCTCGGGCTTACGCATCAGGCCCTGTTCGACGTCGCCTCCACGGCCTCCGGTCAATGCTGGTCGCTGACCAGCTATTGCCCCGTGCCCGGCCCGGTGCCGACCAGCCCCGCCAACCGCGATTACGCTCCCGGCTTTGCCGCCCCGCTGATGCTGAAAGACCTCAACTTGTCGCAGTCGGCGGCGACGAATTCCGGCGCGCATACGCCGCTTGGCCGGCGCGCGGCGGAAATTTTCGACGCTTTCGTGAACCACGGAGGCGCGGAAAAGGATTTTTCCGGTATCATCGAATTTTTACGCGCTGCTGAGGGCTGACATGGCCGAATATGAAACAATTCTGGTGGAGCGCCGCGACCGCGTGGCGCTGATCGCGCTCAACCGGCCGAAGCAGCTCAATGCGCTGAACGTGCAGATGGCGCGCGATATCACCGACGCCGCGCGCGAGCTGGATGCGGACGAGAGCATCGGCTGCATCGTCGTGACCGGCGGCGCCAAAGCTTTTGCGGCGGGCGCCGACATCAAGGAAATGACTGACCTGTCCTACATGGACGCCCACAGGCTGGACTGGTTTCACCTCTGGGATTTGCTGGCGGGCGTGCGCAAACCGATGATCGCCGCGGTCTCCGGCTATGCGCTGGGCGGCGGCTGCGAACTGGCGATGATTTGCGATTTCATCATCGCCTCGGACAATGCGAAATTCGGCCAGCCCGAGATCAAGCTTGGCGTCATGCCCGGCATCGGCGGCTCGCAACGCCTGACCCGCGCCGTGGGCAAAGCCAAGGCGATGGACATGGTGTTGACCGGCCGCATGATGGATGCGGCGGAAGCCGAACGCTCCGGCCTCGTCTCCCGCGTCGTCCCGCCCGAGCGCCTGATGGACGAGACCTTTGAGGCCGCGACCCTGATCGCCTCGATGTCGCTGCCGTCGACGCGCATGAACAAGGAGGCGGTGAATGTCGCCTTTGAAACGGGTTTGGCGCAGGGCGTGCGCTTCGAGCGCCGCCTGTTCCAGGCGACTTTCGCCATGAACGACCAGAAGGAGGGCATGACGGCCTTCGTGCAAAAACGTCCGGCGAGCTTTTCTCATGACTGACGTCGACGCCCTGGTGGTCGGCGCGGGCGTGATCGGCCTCGCGGTCGCCCGCGCCCTCGCGCTCACCGGGCGCAGCGTCGTCGTGCTGGAAACGGCGGATCGCATCGGCTCGGAAACCTCGTCGCGCAACAGCGAGGTGATCCACGCCGGGCTCTATTATCCGACCGGCAGTTTTAAAGCGAAATTCTGCGTCGCCGGCCGTAAAAAACTCTACGCTTATTGCGAGAGCCGGGGCGTTGCGTTCAAGCGCTGCGGAAAACTGGTGGTGGCGGCGGACGACGGCGAAATGCCCGGTTTGCAGGCTTTGGCGGCCAAGGGCGCCGCCAATGGCGTCGACGATTTAGAACTGATTTCGGCGGAAGTGGCGAAAAAGCTGGAGCCGGCGCTGGCCTGCGTCGGCGCGATCCTCTCCCCCTCCACCGGTATTTTCGACAGCCACGCTTATTTTTTGGCGTTGCAAGGCGATGCGGAGGCGGCGGGGGCGAGTTTCGCCTTCAAGACCCCGTTCCTGTCGGCGCGGGTCGAGGACGACGGCATTCTGGTCGAAGCCGGCGGGGCGGAGCCGATGCGGCTTAAAACGGCGCTGCTGGTCAATTGCGCCGGGCTCTACGCCTCTCGCGTCGCGCAAAAAATCGCAGGCCTCGATCCGACAAAAATTCCGGAGACGCGCTACGCGCGCGGCAATTATTTCACGCTGCCGGGACGCGCGCCGTTTTCGAGGCTGATCTATCCCATGCCGATGAAACACGGCGTCGGCCTGCACCTCACCTTTGATGTCGGCGGGCAGGCGCGCTTTGGCCCCGACGTCGAATGGATCGACGACATCAATTACAATGTCGATCCCCGGCGCGCCAAAATGTTCGGCGACGCCATCCGCCGCTACTGGCCGGAAGCTCCGGTGGAAAAACTCGCCGCCGCCTATTGCGGCATCCGGCCGAAAATCGTGGGACCGGACCAGGATTCGGCGGATTTCCGCATCGATGGTTTTGAGGCGCACGGCGTTCCCGGGCTGATAAACCTGTTTGGCATCGAAAGCCCCGGCCTCACGTCGTCACTGGCGATTGCGGAGCATGTCGTCAGCCTGTGACGGATGGCTCTCCGGAGGCTCCATGTTCTGCGCGTAGCGGACGACGAGATACATCAGGCCCAGCAGCACCGCCGCGGCGACCCAGAGCAAAAAGTCTTGAGGGCTCGGCAGGGTCGATTGCACCGGCATGGTGATCAATTTTCGCACCAGCACGACGATGGCGACTTCCACAAACGTGTCGACGCTCAACTTGTGGCCGCGCATATAGCGGATTTCAGCGGTGATCAGCGCCGACACCGTCCACAGCAGCATCAGCGTGCCCAGGCCGTGGAGAAAACCCTGCGCCAGATTGTCGGCGCCGACCGCCGTCCAGATGTCCAGGACGAACAGCCAGGTGAACAGCAACACGGCCGCCCCGAGCGCCAGTCCCAGCACGAGATGCGCGAGGCCGTTCAGCCAGGCCATCAGGTCCAGGACGAAATTGTTGAAGGGACGCAGTCCCTCAGGCAGCTTCAATTCACTGAATTCACGCGGCTCCATCGGCGCCTCTGACGAAAAACGGCGCTCTCGGCGCCGGCGCGGTTCGTGGACCGCCCTCGCCCTTCGAGACGCCGCCTGCCGGCGGCTCCTCAGGGTGAGGGCTACTTGATTATAGAAATTATAGAAACGCCCTCAAGGTGAGGAGGCTTTAGCGGCCGTCTCGAACCCTGGCCATGCGAACGATCAGGCCGCCAATTTCTTCGGCGTCAGCAATTTGCGATTGATCAGCGCCTCGGCGATCTGCACCGCGTTCAGCGCCGCACCCTTTCGCAGATTGTCGGAGACGCACCAGAAGGCCAGGCCATTCTCCACCGTCGCATCCTCGCGAATGCGCGAAATGTAAGTCGCGTCTTCGCCGGCCGCTTCGTGCGGGGTGATGTAGCCGCCGGGCTCGCGCTTGTCGATCACCAGCACGCCGGGCGCCTCGCGCAGGATTTTGCGCGCCTCGTCGGCGGTCACGGGCTTTTCGAATTCGACGTTCACCGCTTCGGAATGCGAAATGAACACGGGCACGCGGACGCAGGTGGCGGTCAGCTTGATCTTGGGATCAAGAATCTTCTTGGTCTCCGCCATCATCTTCCACTCTTCCTTCGTGAATCCGTCTTCCATGAAGACGTCGATCTGCGGGATGAGGTTGAAGGCGATGCGCTTCGGGAATTTCTTGCTCTCGACCTGATCGGAGACGAACACGGCGCGGGTCTGGGCGAACAGCTCGTCCATGCCTTCCTTGCCGGCGCCGGACACGGATTGATAGGTCGAAACCACCACGCGCTTGATGCCGAAGGCGTCATGCAGCGGCTTCAGCGCCACGACGAGTTGCGCCGTGGAGCAGTTCGGGTTGGCGATGATGTTCTTCTTGCCGAAGCCGACGAGCGCGTCGGCGTTCACTTCCGGCACCACCAGCGGCACATCGGCGTCGTAACGCCAGGCGGAGGAATTATCGATCACCACGGCCTTTTGCGCGCCGATCCTGGGCGACCACGCCTTGGAGACATCGCCGCCGGCCGACATCAGGGCGATGTCGACATCGGAAAAGTCATAGGTGTCGAGGTGCTTGCATTTCAGGGTCTTGTCGCCATAGGAGACTTCCGTGCCGATCGAGCGCGAGGAGGCGAGCGCCACCACTTCGTCCGCCGGGAACTGACGTTCGGCCAGAATATCCAGCATTTCGCGGCCCACATTGCCCGTGGCGCCGACGACAGCGACCTTGTAACCCATGATCCTCTCCAGATGTAAGCCGTTTGCCTACAGCATCGGGAGAGTGAGGGCAATGCGCCTTATAGGCCGGACTTCGGTTCTTCTTCCTTCGGCCGTCGCAAATCGTCCCGGAACAGCGACCAGGCGGAAAAGAACAGCGTGGCGATCAGCGGCCCGATGACGAGGCCGTTCACGCCGAACGAGGCGAGGCCGCCGATCGTCGCCACCAGCACGATATAATCGGGCAGCCTGATCCCCTTGCCCACCAGCAGCGGCCGCAAAAAATTGTCGACGGCGGTGTTGGCGACGCCGCAGACCACGGCGAGGATCACGCCGCTGGCGACCGAGCCGGTCGCCATCAGATAGATCGCCGCGGGGCCCCAGACCAGCGCCGCGCCGACCGCCGGCAGCAGCGACAGCAGGGTCATCACCGCCGACCAGACCAGCACCGAGGGAATGCCGACCACCCAAAACATCAGGCCGCTGATCGCGCCCTGCACCATGGCGACGATGATGCTGCCGAGCACGGTCGATTTCGCCACCGCCGAGAATTTTTCGATGAAATGGTCGGTGTGCCGGCGCTCGAACGGGCTGGCGCTCTTGATGGTCTCGATGACCTCGGCGCCGTCGCGCACGAAGAAGAACAGCAGGTAGAGCATTAAGAGGATGTTGACGAGCAGCATGGCCGTCCCCTGCCCGACGTTCAACGCGCCCGTGGCGATGATCTGGCTGAGTTGGCCGACCAGCGCATTGATGCTCTGTTTCAGGTCGGAGACGTCGATGAAATTGTTGTTGGCGACGAAATCGCGCAGCGAGTCGGGGATCGCCGCCCAGACCTGTTCCAGCGTTTTGGCGGGATCGAACTGGCGGTCGCGCGTGGCGACATAAAGGTTCGTCGCCTCGCGCGTCAGCGAGCCCAGGACGATCGAGGCCGGCAGCAGCAACATGCACACGCAGGTCAGCACCGACAGCGCGGCGGCCGGCGTCTTGCGCCCGTTGAGCATGCGCAAAAAGCCCTTGTTCGCGGAATTCACGACAATGGCCAAAATGGCGGCCCAAAGGATCGCGCCGTAAAACGGCAGCAGCAGCCAGACGAAGACGGCGGTTGCGAAAACGACGACAAAGGAAAACGAAAGTTTCGCACTCAGCGGTGTGGTGGCCATAACCTGCCCATGTTCAGCCCCAAACGGGCGCCAGTTCTACAGTCATATATGCGGGCGAAACCCGGCGCGCGAGGCGCAGTTTCTCCGCGCGGAGATAATGTCACGCTTCGGGCGGATTCGAGGCGGATTCGTCAGCGCGGCGCAATTGCTCCGCCTCCCGCGCCCGGCGCGCCGCCAGCACAGCTTCGTCCAGCGCCGGCGTCCAGCCGGAGGCGGCGAGCAAAGCCTTCATGTGATCGGGAACGCAGGCCTCGACCTCGACCGCCGGCTTGTTGGCGGAAATCGGGATGGAAATGGCGCGGGCGTGCAGGTGCAGGGTTTGATCCGGCGCCGCGACGCCATAGATGGGATCGGCAAAGATCGGAAAATTTTGCGACGCGCAATGGACGCGCAACTGGTGCGTCCGCCCGGTCAACGGTTTCAGCTCCAGCCAGCAGAAATCGCCGCCGCGCCCCAGGACACGCCAGCGGGTCTGCGCCGGCTGTCCCGCCGGGTCGACCTTCATCCACCAGCCGCGCGTCGCGTCGAGCCGGCCGAGCGGCAGATCGATAAAGCCTTCGTCCTCGGCGGGGCCGCCCTGCACGACCGCCCAATAGGTTTTGGCAATGCGGCCCTGCTTGAACAATTTCATCAGTTTTTCGAGCGCCTTGCGGTGGCGTCCGAGCACCAGGCACCCGGAAGTGTCCTTGTCGAGCCGATGCGCCAGCGCGGGATCGCGCGGCAGGCCGAAGCGCAGATGTTTGAAGGAATCCTCAAAGGATTCGCCGCCCTTGGGGCCGCGATGCACGGGCAAGCCGGCGGGCTTGTCCACCACCAGCATCAGCCCGTCGCGATAGAGCAGTCTGGCGGAAATCTCGTCGGCGGTCATTTAGTCGAGGGTTCGGCGTTTAGGGATTGCGCGGCAGGCCATGCCCGCTTATCGCAGATAGCTCTTACGCTGAGAAGGGCTTCGCCTCGGGAGAATTTTACGCATGAGCGAAGAGCAGAAATCCACCTTCATGTCCCGCATGTTCGGCGTGCGCCCCAAGCCGGCCGCGGAGCAGAAGCCCGAGCCGCAGCCCGAGCCCTCGCCGCCTTCTCGCCCCGAAACGCCGCAGCCGGTTCCGCCGCAGCCCGAGCCGGTCCCGCCTCCGCAGCCGGTCCCGCCCGGCCCCGCGCCGGAGCCCGCTCCCACGCCCTCGCCGGTCGCGCCGCCTTCGCCGCCCGAATATCCGCCGGCCATCGACCCGCAGCCGACCGCGCCGCCGCTGGAAGCCCCCGTCCCCGCGTCGCCCGAAATTTCCCCGCCCTCTCCGCCCGAAATGGCGGAGAAAAAGAGCTGGTGGCGGCGGCTGCGCGAAGGCCTGTCGCGCTCCTCCTCCTCCATCGCCCAGGGCATTGCCGACATTTTCACCAAGCGAAAGCTGTCGGTCGACACGCTGGAGGATCTGGAGGACGTGCTGGTGCGCGCCGACCTCGGCGTGACCGTCGCCTCGCGCATTGCGCAAACCGTCGGCAAGGGCCGCTACGACAAGCAGATCGCCCCCGACGAGGTGCGCGCCATTCTGGCGGAGGAGGTCGAGCGCGTGCTCGGCCCCGTCGCCCTGCCGCTTGAGATCGACGAGGCGAAAAAACCGTTTGTGGTCCTCGTCGTCGGCGTCAACGGCTCCGGCAAGACCACGACCATCGGCAAGCTGGCCAAGAAATTTACGGACGAGGGCAAGAGCCTGATGCTCGCCGCCGGCGACACGTTTCGGGCCGCCGCTATTGAACAATTGAAAATCTGGGGGGCGCGCAACAATACGCCCGTCATCGCCCGCGAGCCAGGCGCCGACGCGGCCGGCCTCGCATTCGACGCCATCAAGGCGGCGCGGGAGCAGAATGTCGACATCCTGCTGATGGATACGGCGGGACGGCTGCAAAATCGCACCGAACTGATGGCCGAGCTCGACAAGATTGTCCGGGTGATGGCCAAGCTCGACCCGGAGGCGCCCCATGCGGTGCTGCTGGTGCTCGACGCCACCGTGGGCCAGAACGCCTTGAGTCAGGTGGAGATTTTCGGGCGCACGGCCGGCGTCACCGGCCTGGTGATGACCAAGCTCGACGGCACGGCGCGCGGCGGCATCCTTGTCGCCATAGCGGAAAAATTCAACCTTCCCGTGCATTTCATTGGCGTCGGCGAACAGGCCGACGATCTCGAGCCCTTCGCCGCCCGCGACTTCGCCCGCGCCATCGCGGGTTTTGACGAGTAGACCGCATGCCAGCCAACAAGAGAATCAATCCGCTGCTGAAATTCGGGCTGGAGCTGGGACCTTTGGTCCTGTTCTTCCTCGCCAATTCCAAACCCGCGCTGTTTTCCTGGCTGGTCGCGCCCGCCCTGCCCGCCGGACTTCCCGCCGAAAAGGTCGCGATCCTGACCTCGACCGCCGTGCTGATGGCGTCGGTGGTGGTGGCGCTGGTCGCCTCCTGGGTGCTGACCAAGCACTGGCCGATCATGCCTTTGGTGACGGCGGTCGCGGTGCTGTTCTTCGGCGGGCTGACCTTCGCCTTTCAGGACAAGACGTTTATTCAGTTGAAGCCGACCATCGTGAACCTGCTGTTCGGTTCCGCGCTGCTGATCGGACTGGCCCTCGACAAACTGCTGTTGCCCATCGCGCTCGACAGCGTGCTGCATCTCGACGAGGAGGGCTGGAAAAAGCTCACCCTGCGCTGGGGCGTGTTCTTTTTCGTGCTCGCCGGCCTGAACGAAGCGGTGCGCCTGACGCAGAGCTGGGACGTCTGGACCGGTTTCAAAAGTTTCGGGATCATGCCGCTCACCCTGGTCTTCGCCCTGGCCCAGACCCCGCTGATCATGAAGCACGAGGTCAAGGCCGAGGAGGAGAAGGAGCATTTTTGAGCGCCGTCAGGCGACGGGGACCGCGCTTTTCAAAAATGCGAGGATCGCGGCGCGGGTGTCCTCGGGCACGCGGCAATAGCCGGATTCGATATATTCCATTTCGAGCAGCGAGATATTCAGGCCATCGGCCATTTCCTGCTGGGTCAGGCCATGCGACCAGCGCAGTTTGCGGATGTCCATCGCGTCGCGTTCACTGGCGGGCTCGGTGAAAACGTCCATCACTGACTCGACGCGGGTCTGAAGGCTGCGCATTCTGCTCTCCGGATGAGCGGCCCGGCCTGAGGGGAGCCGGGTCGCGACAGCGCGCTGGAGCCACGGGGGATGAAGCTCCCGCGCGCAAAAACTTCGCCGCCGCGGCGGCGCCCTCGCACGCAACACAACCAACCGGACCAAAGACGCCCTGAACTCAACGCGTTCGCAGAGACATCAATTGGTTAACACAACCTTAAGTGTGCGATTCGCACACGTCAAGTGTGCTTTTGGCACACACCAGGTGTGGCATTTGCACACCACCGGACGCTGCGATGCAATTGGGTCGAAATCGTGGCTTGTTCCCCTTCTCCCCCGCTCTTAAGAACAAATGATGCCGGACGAAAAGCCGATTCCGCCCTCCGGCGCGAAACTTCACGCGCCCCTTGCCAAGTTGCTGCGCCCGCTGGTGCGGTTTCTGATCAAGGCCGGCGTGACATTTCCGGCGCTGTGCGAACTTCTGCGTGAACTCTACATCAACGTCGCCGAATATGACTTCGCCTTGCCCGGCAAGCCGCAGACGGACAGCCGCGTCTCCATCCTGACCGGCGTCAACCGCCGCGAAGTCGCCCGCCAGCGCGGCGCCGGCGCGCCGGTCAGCGCCACCCCGAGCGCCGTGTCGCGCACCAGCCGAATCTTGGCGCTGTGGCTGGGCTCCAAGGACTATTGCGACGCCAAGGGCGCGCCGCTCGCGCTCCATCGCAGCGCCGATCTGGGCAAGCCGTCGTTCGAGCAATTGGTCGCGACGGTGACGCGCGACGTGAAGGCGCGCGCCCTGCTCGACGATTTCCTCGCGCGCCGCATCGTCGCCATCGACGCCAAGGGCCGCATCAGACTTCTGGTCAACGCCCTGACGCCGCCGATCGGCGACGATCAGCAGCTCTATTACTTCAGCCGCAACCTCCACGACCACATCGCCGCCGCCGTCGCCAACATCACCAGCGCCAATCCGCCCTGGTTCGAGCGCGCCGTTCATTATGACGGCCTGTCCGAAGAAACCGCGCAAACCCTGATCGCGTTGTCCAGGGAGAAAGCCAACGACGCCCTGCTCGCCGCCAACCGCGAGGCGCTGGCGCGCTGCGACGCCGATGGCGGCGGCTCCACGCGGTGGATTTTCGGCGTCTACGTCTATGCCGAGCCCGACGGCCGTCCCCCCAAAGCCCCCGACGAAAACGCGCCGGCATGACCACAAGCCTCTCCCGCCGAGCCCTGTTCAGCGCGGCGCTCACGCTTCTCGCCGGCGAAGCGCTCGGCGGCCGCCGGGACCGCGACCGCGGCATTGGCGGCACGGGCGCGCCCGGCGCTCGCCCCGATCCCGACGAGGATCGCGGCATCGGCGGGACCGGCGTCGTCGGAACGATCCGCAAATTCGGCTCGATCGTCGTCAACGACATGCGCATCGGCTATTCCTTGCTGACGCGGGTGGAAATCGACGGCCGCCCGGCGACCCCGGCGGAGCTTCGCATCGGCCAGGTCGTGCAGACGGTCGCCAACAGCGACGGCGCCGGTTTTGAAACCGACCGCATCATCGTCACCAGCGAAGTGGTCGGCCCCATCGAACACGCGGCGCCGGGCCGGCTGATTGTGCTGGGCCAGACCGTGGCCACGCATTTCGTCGAAGCCGCGCATTTGCGCAAAGGCCAGTGGATCGCGGTCAGCGGGTTGCGCGACCTCGGCGGCGTCATTCACGCCAGCCATATCCAGAACCGCGACACTACCCTGGCGCAGGTCGCCGGGCCGGTCCGGGTCAAGAAGGGGGTGGCGCGGATCGGCGGACTGGCGCTCGTCAATCTGGACCCGAGCCTGGAGGGGTGCCGCGTTCTCGCCCGGGTCGGCCGGCTCGACGGCAAGCCGGCGGTCGTCTCCGTCACGCCCGACCCCGAAGGCGCGGCCCTGCCGAACGTCCGGCGCCTGTGCCTCGAGAGCTATGTCGCGCGCAGCGGCGATCAATTGCGCATGGGCTCGGGCCTGGTCGCGGCGGCGCGGGGCGCGGCGGGGTCGGCGTCGGGGCGCGCGGTGATCATGGTCACAATCGGCCCGAACGGCGGCATGACCGCCACCGCGCAACGCCCCATCGCCGAGCCCGACACGACGCCGCCGAGCGCGGGCGGACCGCAGCAACGCGGCGCCTCGCCGGCCCGGCCGGCGGACGCGCGGACCGACAAGCGCGGCGAGCCCGCAATGCGCGGGGACGCGCCGGCGGCGGGCGGGCGCGGCGCGAGCGACGGCTGGCGCGGCGGCGGCGCGCCGGCGTCGAACAATGCCGACAGCGGGAGCACGCCCGCGCGGGGAAATTGGGGCGACGGTCGCAACGGGCCGGCGACGCCCCAGACCCATTCCGATCCGCCCCCCGGCTGGCCCGGCCACGGCGGCCATGGGCGCCGCTGAAGTCTCCGCCCGGCCGTCCGCACTCAAGCGGGCTGATTGACCCTGCGGCGCTCTGCGCGCTTCCCATCCCCAAGCTTAACCTTTAGGAAGAGCGAAAGCATTTCGATGAGGTGACAGGGGTTTGAGCCGTCGATCGCAAGCCTTGCACTCAGCCTCGCGCGCGCTGCTGACCGCCTGCGCGACGCAGACCTCCGTGGCGCCGGCGATGCGGGCGATTTCCGACGCCATGGGCGCTTCGCTCATCTATCTCTGCCGGTTCGCCAATCAGCGCCCCTATATTTTCGCGCCGCCGGACGAGCGCGCCAGCGCCTTCCTCGCCAACAAGGCGCCGCCGATGTCGCAGCTCCATGTGCTGCTCGAACCCGGGAAATCCGGCTTTTCCCACACCCTGCACGCCGACTGGCTGCGCCAGGCCCGGCGCGATCCGTTCTACAATGAATTCATGCGGCCGAACGACATGACCCAACGCTATGCGACGCCGGTCCTGAACATCAGCAATGCGCCGCTCGCCTTGAACATCATTCGCGACCCCCGCCTGCGTCCCTATGACGATGCCGAACTGGCCGAATTCGCCACGGTCATTCCGCACCTGCAGGCGGCCGTCCTTGTGGCGCAGGAATTCACGCGGCTGCGCGCGCAAGCGCAGGCGGCGCCTTATGAACGGCGCGGCGAAGCGGTGTTCCGCCTCGACTATGACGGGCGGGTGATCGGCATGAACGCCGAAGCCGAACAGGCGCTGAGCGGGCCGGTGCGTCTGGTCAACGGACGCCTGACCTCGGCGTCGCCGCTCGACCAGAAGCGCGTCGACCAGGCGATCAGCCGGGCCATTCGCCATCTCCGCCCGACCATGGAGCGGATCGACGACGGCCAGGGCGCGGCGCGCTACCTGCTGGTGGCCATGCCGGTCGACGGCGACGCGCGCGACATTTTCTGTTCCGCCAGCGCCGTCGTGGCGCTGGTCGACACGGCGCGCCGCCTTGACCTGAGCGACGCCCTGCTGTGCGGGCTGCGCTCCGCTTTCGGCGCCACCCAGCGCGAGGCCGAAGTGGCCGCCCTGATCGCCACCGGACTCAATGTCGAGGGCGTCGCCGCGCGTCTGCAGATCGGCCTGGGAACCGTCCGAACCCATCTGAAAACGGCGATGCACAAGATGAACGTGCGCAGCCAGACCGAACTGGCGGCCCTGATCGCGCGATTGTCATAAGTTGGCGGCGGCGCGTTTCAGGCCTTGAGCACCGTCCCCCTCAGCAGCAGGGCCAGCTCCGCCTGCCGGGAGGTCCCGGTTTTCGCAAAAACCCCCTTCATGTGGGTGCGCACCGTATCGACGCCCACGCCTTGCTGGCGGGCGATGTCGGCCGGCTGGGCCCCGGCGGCGATCCCCTGCGCGACCCGCGCTTCCGCCGGCGTGAGGTCGAACAGCCCCTGGATCAGCGCCGCCTGCGGCGAGGCCCAGGCCGTGAGCTCGGTGACGACCAGCATGCAATGCGCGGCCGAAAACACATCCGCGGCCCGGCGCTTGATCGGAACGACATGGGCGACCATGGGCGAGCGTCCCTCCTGGGCGGCGATCGGCAGCGACTGCACCTGATCGGCGACCAGGCGCCCGCCCCGCAACCGCCCGAGAATATGCTCGAATTGGCCGTCGGCGCGCGCGTCGACGAAAGCGACGCGCGCCATGCGGTCCTGCACCACGCCAGGAATTAAGGGCGTGAACAGATCATTGGCGACCAAAATCCTGCCGCTATGCGCCAGCACCGCCGCGGGCAGGCCGATGGCGCGCATGGTTTCGGCGGCGACCCGCGCCTTCTCCAGGCCGAGCCGCCCGGCGATCAGCGCCGCCCGTTGCAGGTGCGGGGCGATCCGATTGAGCGCCTGGAGCGTTTCGGGCTCGTAGGGGCCGGTCTCGACGCTGCGCTCCCAGCTGAAGGCGATCACGTCGCCGCTCGGCACTGGCGCGGCCAGCGCCGCGCAAATTCCGCAGCCCACGCCGCGCAGATAATCGTAGCTCGGATCGGACTCGATCTCCTCCTGGGTGAAGAGATCGAGATCGGTGAAGAACCCGCGCAGCATCCGGTCGAGGCCGCGCTGGCGCCGCTGGTTGCGCTCGCTCCATCCGGTCGTGAGAAAATCCTGGAACAGCGGCGCGAAGTCCGGCGAGGCGGTCCAGCCTTGATAATGCATGTTGGCGGTGAACAGCACGCCGCCGACCGAACGCGCCGGAGCCGAAATGGCTTCCAGCACCTCAGGCCAGGCTTCGGGAACGATGGCGGCTTCGTAGATGCGGTCGATAAAGGAATCGGGGTCGAACATTTCAGCTTCAAATGGCGACCCGCCCGTGACGAATCGCTCCGTTAGATGATCAAAATCTAACGGATGGCGCCAAAATGTCCAATCGGGCCCTTCACCTCATCTCGTGCAGGCCGAAAAACGCATCGAAAACGCCGGGCATCACGCCTTCTTCAAGACGCGGGATGTCGGGAACGTCGAAGTGGATGCCCGTCTCGACCTCATAAATCGAGACATCACACAGCGGCTCGACCCTGAGCAGGTCCCAGGCGCGGCGTTCGGCAGCGGCGAAAGACGGCAGGGCCGCCCGCGGATAGCCGCCGACGCAGACCATATATTTGCCTGCCTCCTTCTCGTCCCGCGCGCAAACCTCTGCGGAACTGGAGTCCAACTTCCGGAAATCGCGCATGCCAGCCCCCCCATCGCGATCAGAAACATTCGCCTTTTCTAATCATATCAGAAAGCCCGACGCCTCACCCAAATGGGTGAAGGCGGCGGCATTGAGAAAAGCTGTTGCATATTCCGGCGCGATTGTCGTTTTTGGGTCACACCAAGCGGGACCGCGTGGAAGGCTGCTGAAAAACCCGTGGTCCGCCCCCGCCCTTCGAGACGCCCGCCAAGGCGGGCTCCTCAGGGTGAGGGCTACTATATTGTTCTATATAAACAAATTGCAGCAACCGGCTAGACGACGGCGAGCGGCTTCTCCAGGACAGCGAGAACCCTGTGCAGATCCGGTCCGCGCTTCAGGATCAGCCCGGTCTGCGCCACCACCGAATAGGCGCCCTGCCTGCGCGCGAGCTTGGGCTCCTTGACGATGCGGTAATAGGCGGCCTCGCCGGTGCGGCGGAAAATCGAGAAAATCGCCCGCTGCGGGGAAAAATCCATGGCGTAGTCGCGCCATATCCCCTGCGCCACCATGCGGCCGTAGAGATTGAGGATCGCCTGCAATTCGCGCCGATCGAAGCCGACCGTCGCGGCCTCGGGCGGCGACAGCCGGAAAAGCTGACAAATGGGCTCGGTCTGCTCCTGATCCACTCGGCCGCCTGAACTTTGGACGAGAAAAGGATGAACCGCTTTCGCCTGTCATGCAAGGGTTGAAATCCGCCTGCAAAGCCCGATATGAGCGGCCGGAGAACTCCAGTCCAAGCATACGAGGAGAAGATGACGGACGAGACCGCAGCCCCCGCCGAAAAGCATGCCTTCCAGGCCGATGTCGCCCGCCTGCTGCACCTGATGGTGCATTCGATCTATTCCGAACGCGACATTTTTCTGCGCGAATTGATTTCCAACGCCGCCGACGCCTGCGAAAAGCTGCGTTACGAAGCCAACACCGACGCCGCGCTCGCCGAGGATGGCGCCGCCTTCTCGATCCAGGTCGCGCTCGACCCCGAAGCCGCCACGCTCAGCGTCATCGACAATGGCGTGGGCATGAACCACGAGGAACTCAATTCCGCGCTCGGGACCATCGCCAATTCCGGCACCCGCGCCTTCCTGGAAAAGATGAAGGCCGCTGAAAATTCCCCCGGCGCCGCCGAGCTGATCGGCCAGTTCGGCATCGGCTTCTACTCCGCCTTCATGGTCGCGGATCGCGTCGTCGTCGACACCCGCCGCGCCGGCGAATACCAGGCCTGGCGCTGGACCTCCGACGGCAAGGGGGATTACGAGATTTCGCCCCTGGCGCTTGAGGACGCCCCCGCGCGCGGCTCGCGCGTCGTCCTGCACCTCAACACCGAGGCGAAGGAAGAGTTTTTAAAACCGTACAAGATCGAGCGGCTGATCTCCGAACATTCCAGCGCGGTCGCCACCCCGATCGACCTGATCGAGAAACCCGGCGAGGAGCCGCGCCGCATCGGCGAGGGCGCCGCGCTCTGGGCCAAGAACAAGGCGGAGATCACGCCGGAACAGTACAAGGATTTTTATCAGAACATTTCTGGGCAGTTCGACGATCCCGCGCTGACCATCCATTGGCGGGCGGAAGGCCGCGCCGAATATACGGTGCTCGCCTTCGTGCCGGGCTCGCGGCCCTTCGACCTGTTCGACCCCAACCGGAAAGGCAAGGCCAAGCTCTATTCGCGGCGCGTGCTGATTTCGAAAGACGCCGACCTGCTGCCGGGCTATCTGCGCTTCATCCGCCTGGTCGTGGATTCGCCCGACCTGCCGCTGAACGTCTCGCGCGAACTGGTGCAGCAGAACCAGGTCTATGCGGCGATCAAGAAAGGCGTGGCCAACCGCCTGCTGCAGGAGCTGACCAAACTGGCCGAGAACGAGCCGGAAAAATTCGCCGAGGTGTGGAAGCATTTTGGACCCGTCCTCAAGGAGGGCCTGTACGAAGACCCCGAGCGCCGCGATCCCCTGTTGAAAATGGCGCGGTTCGCCACCACCGCCAAGCCGGAAGGCGGCCGGTCGCTGGCCGAATACGTCGCCGACCTCAAGACCAACCAGACCGCGATCTATTACATCGCCGGCGATGGCGCGGAGCGTGTCGCCGCCAGCCCGCAACTCGAAGGGTTTCGCGCCCGCGGCGTCGAAGTCTTGCTGCTCAGCGATCCCGTCGATGCGTTCTGGGTGCAGAACGCGGTCGGTTTCGACGGCAAGCCGTTCAAGTCGATCACGCAAGGGGCGGCCGACATCAAGAACATCGACCTCGTCGACGACTCGCAGAAAAAGGACGAGAACCCGGCGGCCACGGCCAAATTCGTCGCCGCCGCCAAGGGGGTGTTGGAGAGCGTGGTCGAAGACGTGCGCGTCTCGGATCGCCTGTCCGAAAGCCCCGCCTGCCTAATCGCGCCGGAATTCGGCCTCGACCTGCGCCTGCAGCAGATCCTGGCCTCGGCCGGGCAGGCGCCGGAAAAGGCCAAACCCGTGCTCGAAATCAATCCGACCCACCCGCTGGTGGTGGCGCTGGAGGACAAGACCGGCGATACCGCCCTGTTCGAGGATGCGGTCTGGCTGCTGTTCGACGAGGCGCGGCTGATGGACGGCGAACAGCCGCACGATTCCAGCGCTTTCGCGGCCCGCCTGATCCGCGTGCTCGGCAAGGCCGCGGGGGCGTGACGCGCCGATCCTGTGTGCAGACGAACATCGTGTCCGGGCTTGTCCCGGGCATGACGCCGACCCGCGTGGCGGCGCCGCGTGGATGGGAGCAAGCCCGGCCATGACGGCATGAAGATGGACCTCGCCGGCTTCGCATCCGACGACACCCTGTCGACCGCCCGCTTTCGCCTTGCGCGCGCCCTCGCCGCCGCGGGGAAGGAGCCGGCCGATCTGGAGGCGCGCATCCTTCTGGAGGCGGCGACCGGCCTGGGTCGCCTCGCTTTGCTCACGCGGGGCGACGAAGCGTTGGGCGCCGCCGCCGCGACGCTGCAAAATTTTGCCGCGCGCCGTATCGCGGGTGAGCCGGTCAACCGAATCACCGGGCAGACCAATTTCTTCGGCCTCGATCTCTTGGTCGCGCCCAACGTGCTCGACCCGCGCGCCGACACCGAAGTTTTGGTGGAGACCGCGCTGGAGCTGATGGCGCGCAAGGGACTGAATAATCCGCGCATTCTCGACCTCGGCGTCGGCTCCGGCGCCATTTTGTGCGCCCTGCTGGACGCGCGGCCCGACGCTTTTGGAATTGGCGTCGACCTCTCGCCCGACGCCTGCGCGGCGACGCAGAAAAATCTGGCGCGGTGCGGCCTAACGTCGCGCGCAACTGTGATTCGAGGCGACTGGACCGCCGCGCTGAAAGGTCCCTTCGACCTGATCGTGTCCAATCCGCCGTATATCAGCCATGCAGAGCTTGCAGAGCTCGACGGCGAGGTGCGCGACCACGATCCGCTGCTGGCGCTCGACGGCGGGCCGGACGGCCTTGCGCCCTATCGCCTGCTGGCGCTGGAGTTCAAGCGCCTCCTGCGGCCTGGCGGCGTCGCCTGCCTGGAAATCGGCTGGCGCCAGGGCGCCGACGTCTCCGCGCTGTTTCGCGCCCAAGATTTTGCGCAGCTTTCCTGCCGGCGCGATCTTGGCGGACGCGACCGCGTCATCGCCATCGAAAGTTGAGGCGTGAACCTGTCCGCCGGAACCATCGCGCGGCCTGCGCATTTATCGCATCGTCAATTCAAATTGCACTTTGCGCTTGGCTTGACGAGAGAAAACGTCTAGTCTGCTTGCAAGCAAATACCAGGTTGCGTTGACGTATCGCGACGACCTCGACTCCGGTAAGGCGTTGGTTCCCAACCATCCGGATGTCGCTCAGCGTTAAAAGCGCGATTCGAGCAGCATGGTGTTTTCTGCTGGCTCCCTCAAAGGACATACTTGTAGGAAAGCGGCTTGCGGCATCGTCCGCAACCATTGCCGATCAGGCGGAAGCTGAATTGCACTCTCGACCCTCCGCCTGGAGCAGCGCGCGAGCAGAAGCCGCTGTGAGATCATGGAGTCCCGAATCGCCGAGCGATTCGTCGGGCTCCAGCCCATTCGCAACGGCGCGGCCGCCGCGCGTCGCGGATTTACTCAGGGACTGTAGATGAGACCTGGTCAGAACAAGCGTATGCGTGGACGCAACAACCGCAAGGGTCCGAATCCGCTGACGCGGACTTACGAGTCGAACGGACCGGACGTCAAAATCCGCGGCACCGCCCAGCATATCACCGAAAAATATTTGCAACTCGCCCGCGACGCGCAATCGTCCGGCGACACCGTGGTGGCGGAGAATTATCTCCAGCACGCGGAGCATTATTACCGGATCATCGCGACCGCCCAGGCGGCGCAGGCGCAGAGCCAGATGGGCTTCGGTCGCGCCGACGAGATCGACGAGTCCGACGACGATGACGATTTCATCGCCATGCACGACCGCTTCGCCTCGCCGTTCGAGCGCAGCCAGCCGACTGTCGCGCCGGGGCAGAACGGCAATGGCCCGCAAATGGGCATGGGCCAGCAACCCTATCTCGAGCGTCCCGCCTTCAGCGGCGAGTTCATGGACCGGCCGCAAAACGCCGAGCGTCAAGATCGCGGTGAGCGTCAAGATCGCGGCGAGCGGCAGGATCGTGGAGACCGGCAGGATCGCGGGGAGCGCCAGGATCGTGGAGAGCCGCGCGGCGACAGGCCGGACCGCGGCGAGCGTCAGGACCGCCCGCATCGCAACGACCGCCGCTTCGGCGCCCAGGGCGATCGCCCGAACGATCGCGGTGACCGCAACAACCAGCCGCGCGGCCGTTTCCGCGATCAGCCCCGGTTCGAGCCGGCGCCGGAAAATCGCGACCAGCCCGATGTCGATTTCAGCGCCATGAGCGCGCTGCCGGCCTTCATCACCGCGCCCATGCGGCCCGCGGCCCCCGCGCCGGTGGTGAGCGAGGAGCAGCCGAGAACCGAGCCGGCCTTCCCGCCGCGCATCGAACCCGCGCCGAAGCCCGCGGCGCCGCAGCCTGTGGTCGCCGAGGCTCCGCAGGCCGCCGCCGAGGCCCCAAGAGCCGCCGCCGAGGCCCCTGAAGCAGCCGCCGAGGCGCCGCGAGCCGCGGCCCCGCGTTCTCGTCAGAGCGCCGCCGCCGAGGCCCCGCAGCCCGCAGCCGAAGCGCCGCAAGCCGCGGCCGAAGCCCCGCAGGACGAGGAAGCGCGGTTCCATCTGCGTCCGCGCCGCCGCCGCCGCACCCGCGCCGACGAGGCCGCCGAGGCCGCCGAGGCCGCGCCCCCCACCGAGACGCCTGAGCCCAGCTCGGCCGAATGATCCGACGGCGCCCTGCGGGGCGCCGTTGTTTTTTGCCCAGTTCGCGGCGGCGCCCCTTCCCGGCGCCGCTTCGGCCTCCCATATCAGGTCCGAGGATGCCCAATGGGGTCCGAATCTGACGCCGCCTTTCCGCCAGAAGGGGTTTTGCGGCGATCAAGGAGGTTGTTATGAATCTTGAGAAATATACGGATCGGGCGCGCGGTTTTGTGCAATCGGCCCAGTCTCTCGCCGTGCGCGAGGGCCACCAGCAATTTTCCCCCCTGCATGTCTTAAAGGTGCTCCTCGACGACGAGCAGGGTCTGTCCGCCGGCCTGATCGACCGCTCGGGCGGCCGGTCGCGCGACGCCTTGCAGCAGACCGAGCTGGCGCTTTCCAAAATCCCGAAAGTCGAAGGCGCCGGCGCGGGCCAGCTTTACCTCGCCCCGACCACGGCGCGCCTGTTCGACAGCGCCGAAAAGATCGCGCAAAAGGCCGGCGATTCCTTCGTCACCGTGGAGCGCCTGCTGCTGGCGCTCGCCATGGATTCCTCCAGCGAGGCCGGCAAGATTCTGGCCGCCGCGGGGGTCAACGCCCAGGCGCTCAACAAGGCCATCGAGGATTTGCGCAAGGGACGCACGGCCGATTCCGCTTCGGCCGAAAACGCCTATGACGCCCTGAAGAAATACGCCCGCGACCTCACCGAAGCCGCGCGGACCGGAAAACTCGACCCGGTCATCGGCCGCGACGAGGAAATCCGCCGCACCATTCAAGTGCTGTCGCGGCGCACCAAGAACAATCCGGTTCTGATCGGCGAGCCCGGCGTCGGCAAGACGGCGATCGTCGAGGGTCTGGCGCTGCGCATCGTCAATGGCGACGTGCCGGAATCCCTGCGCGACAAGAGCCTGCTCGCCCTCGACATGGGTGCGCTGATCGCCGGCGCGAAATATCGCGGCGAGTTCGAGGAGCGCCTCAAGAGCGTGCTCAACGAGGTCACCGCGGCCGAGGGCGGCATCATCCTGTTCATCGACGAAATGCACACCCTCGTCGGCGCGGGCAAGGCGGATGGCGCCATGGACGCCTCCAACCTGCTCAAGCCCGCTCTGGCGCGCGGCGAATTGCATTGCGTCGGCGCGACCACGCTCGACGAATACAGAAAGCACGTCGAGAAGGACGCGGCGCTTGCGCGGCGTTTCCAGCCGGTGTTCGTCAGCGAGCCCACGGTCGAGGACACCGTGTCGATCCTGCGCGGCCTCAAGGAGAAATATGAGGTTCATCACGGCGTCCGCATCGCCGACGCCGCTCTGGTGGCCGCCGCCACGCTGTCGAACCGCTATATCGCCGACCGCTTCCTGCCGGACAAGGCCATCGACCTCGTCGACGAGGCGGCGTCGCGGCTGCGCATGCAGGTGGATTCCAAGCCGGAAGAGCTCGACGAGCTCGACCGCCGCATCATCCAGCTCAAGATCGAGCAGGAGGCGCTGAAAAAGGAGACCGACCAGGCCTCGCGCGACCGGCTGGGAAAACTGGAGGCGGAGCTTGCCGATCTCGAGGAAAAATCCTCGGCGCTGACCTCGCGCTGGCGCGCCGAAAAGGACAAGCTCGGCGCGGCGCAAAAACTCAAGGAACAGCTCGACGCCGCCCGCAACGATCTGGCGACGGCGCAACGGCGCGGCGATTATTCCGAGGCCGGGCGCCTCACCTATGGCGTGATCCCGGATCTGGAGCGCAAGCTCGCGGAGACCGAGGAGAAAGGCGCGGCGCTGGTCAATGAGGCGGTGACGCCGGACAATATCGCGCAGGTGGTGTCGCGCTGGACCGGCGTGCCCGTCGACAAGATGCTGGAAGGCGAAAAGGCGAAACTCCTGAAAATGGAGGAGGCGCTGGCCAAGCGCGTGGTCGGCCAGCACGAGGCTGTGGTCGCGGTGGCGACCGCCGTCCGGCGCGCCCGCGCCGGTCTGCAGGATCCCAACCGCCCCATCGGCTCCTTCATGTTCCTGGGCCCGACCGGCGTCGGCAAGACCGAGCTGACCAAGGCGCTGGCGAGCTTCCTGTTCGACGACGAGACCGCCATGGTGCGCCTCGACATGTCGGAATATATGGAGAAGCACTCTGTCAGCCGTCTGATCGGCGCCCCTCCCGGCTATGTCGGCTATGAGGAGGGCGGCGCGCTCACCGAAGCCGTGCGGCGTCGGCCTTATCAGGTCGTGCTGTTCGACGAGATCGAAAAGGCGCATCCGGACGTGTTCAACGTCCTGCTGCAGGTTCTGGACGACGGCCGTCTCACCGACGGCCAGGGCCGCACCGTCGATTTCCGCAATGTGGTGGTCATCATGACCTCGAACCTCGGTTCGGAATTTTTGGTGATGCAGAGGGACGGCGAGGATTCCAATGTCGTCCACGACGAGGTGATGTCGGTGGTGCGCGGGCATTTCCGGCCCGAATTCCTCAACCGCGTCGACGAGATCATCCTGTTCCACCGCCTGCGGCGGGAGGATATGGGGGCGATCGTCGACATCCAGTTCGGCCGTCTCGGCCGGTTGCTGGAGGATCGCAAGATCACCCTGAAACTCTCGGACGCCGGCCGCGACTGGCTGGCGGAGAAGGGCTACGACCCCGCCTATGGCGCGCGCCCGCTCAAGCGCGTGATCCAGAAATATGTGCAGGACCCGCTCGCGGAAAAGATTCTGGCGGGCGAGGTGGCGGACGGCGAAACCGTCGAGGTTTCGGTGCGCGACGGCCAATTGACCCTGGGCGGGGAGATCGTCCCCTTCCCCGGCGGCGGTTTTTCGCGGCCGCCCTCCGCGGCGCTGAACTGAGACGAAGCATTTTCGAGCGAAGTGGATGCCGGTTCGCGTGAAGAAAATGCGTCAAACAAAGAACGAGCAGGCTGCTGAAAAACCCGTGGACCGCCCCGCCCTTCGAGACGCCCGCCAAGGCGGGCTCCTCAGGGTGAGGGCTACTCGATTATTCTAAGTAGAGAAAATCCCTCATGGTGAGGAGGCTGCGAAGCAGCCGTCTCGAACCATGGCCATCGGAACGGGACTTTTTCAGCATCCTGCTAGAGCGCGTTCGGTGAACAGGAGTTCCGAACCTCTAACAAAAACCCCGCCGACGGCGACGTCGGCGGGGTTTTTCCATTCAGCAAAGGCGCGGATCAGCCTTCGTCGTCGGTCTCGATGTCGCCGTCGATGAGGTCGCTGACGTCGTCGCTGTCTTCTTCCTCTTCTTCCAGGAAGGTGTCGTCGGTGTCGTCGTCGCCAAGATCGACATCATCATCCGCCACAACCGCGGCCTTCTCATCGGTGGCGTCGGCATCCTCCAACGGCACGAGCTCGGCGCCGGTCTCCGGCGTCTCCTGCTCCTCGTCTTCGGCGGCGGCCGGACGCGGCGCGGCGCGGGCCAGAACCGGCGGAACGAAAGTGGCCCCGCATTTCGGGCAAAGAATCGGGTCCCGATTCAAGTCAAAAAATTTCGTGCCGCAATTCTGGCATTGGCGCTTGCCGCCGAGTTCAGGTTTGGCCACGTGACATCCTTTGTCTGCCGGCGGACGCCGGAAATCTCCATCGGACGGTCGGGTTATTCGCGCCGCGCGTCGCTGTCAACTCCGGTCTCGCGCGGATTGACGCGGCGGAGACGAAAAGCTTCGGACAAGCCGCAAAGCCCCGCCCCAGGCGGAGCGGCGCAGGTCGTCCCGCGCCGCGCGCGCTCGAGCCCGTTCGCTCGAAAATGCTCTTAGCAGGCTGCTGAAAAACCCGGGCCCGCCCCCGCCCTTCGAGACGCCCGCCAAGGCGGGCTCCTCAGGGTGAGGGCTACTGTATTGTTATACAATAAGAAACCCTCATGGTGAGGAGGCTGCGCAGCAGCCTGCTGAGCATAGCCATGAGAACGTTTTTTCAGCAGCCGGTTGCTCAGCCGACGCCGATGCTGCAGGAGGTTTGCGCGCCCTCGTCCCAACCGTCCCAGAGAAAATCCTCGTGACGGCCATCGGCGATCAGCCGCAAGGCGTAGCGCGTCTGCTCCTTGTAGAACTCGCAGAACGCGCCCTTCTTCTCCATGCCGCCATTCATCTCCTGGGCTTCCGCCGGACAGGGCGAGCCGCAGAAATGGCGGATGGCGCAGGTGGCGCAGTCCTCGATGTCCTCGACGTTGCGGCCGGTCACCAGCCGGAACGGCTCGCTTTCCAGCACATCGGCGATTTCGTCCCGATACAGATTGCCGCCGGCGAAATGCGGCAGGCCGATGAATTCGCTGCAGGGGAACAGATCGCCGCCCGGCGCGAGGGCGAAAAAGCTGCGACCGCCGCCGCAGGGCGAAATATCGCACATCAGCCGCCGCGCTGTCGGCGCCAGAATGGCGATCAGGATATTGGCGAAATTGGCGACCACCAGTTTCCGCCCGGTCTCCTTATAGAGCTGGTGGGTGCGCTCCAGGGCGGCGACGAAAGCCTTGGCGACCTGGGTTTCGTCGCCATTGACCTCGCGGGCGCCCGGCATGGTGCAGCGGGTGACGTTGAGCATGCAGGCGGGCACGCGGTTTTCGTGGAAGAATTCCACCATCTGCGTGAGATAGGGCAGGTTTTCCTGGGTCATCGTGCAAATGACGTTGTAGCCGGGATAGCCATCCAGCAGTTTCATGGCGCGCAGGACATGGTCGGACACGCCCTCGCCGCTCCAGCGTTTGCGCGTGCGGTTGGCGACCTCTTCGACCGGCGCGTCGAGCGACAGGCCGATGCCGACGCCGCGCTCGGTGAGGAATTTGACCGCCGCTTCATCGAGCAAGGTCGAGTTGGTCTGCACGCCGAAGCGGAATTTTTCGCGGAACGCATCGATGCCGGCGAAAATGGCCTCGCGCGCCAGCAGCGGTTCGGCGCCATGAAAAATCACCTGCGGCAGGCGGTCTTCCGGCATGTGGCCGCGGAAATAGCCGTGCAGCCGCTCCAGCGCGTCCAAAACCTCGGCTGTGTCCATCTGCTTGCCGCGCTTGCGCATCTCGCCGGGGATGTAGCAATAGGCGCAATTGAGGTTGCAGCGCTCGGTGGCGTTGAAATAGACCGCCGACGGTTTCAGGTGAAACCGCAACATGTCCATTTCGCGGGCGAAATCGTCGCCCTTTTCGCCAAAAGCGTCGCGCAGCGCGCCGCCGGCCAGCGCATCCGAAACGTCTTCCTTGCGCACCAGGCCCCAGAAGGCGGTGTCGGGCTCGACCAAGGCGACATGGGTGGGGTGATCGATGTCGAAGACGGCGAGAGGGCTCCTTTCGGAGCCCTCCGCGAAATTGCGCGGATGCGCGCTCAACGCTTCACCTGCTTGTCCATGAGGACATAGTGCGACAGGCCCGTGCCCTCGGCGTCGCAGGTTTTGCGGAGGGCGATCACCGCCGGGCGGGCGGCGGGCTTGGTCTCAGTGCAATCAGGGGTCTTGTTCACGGCATTGCTCCGATGCGCAAAGAAGGACGTCGGCCAAGCGCATGCGCTCGCCGAAATCCTTTCCATCGGATTTCGCCCTTCGATTCACCCATCCAGCAGGTCTTCTGGCTCTCGGATCGTCCGAAGCGCGACGTCTTCCCAGCGGGGTGAACCCCGCCAGTGACTGGTTTTTCACCGAGTCCGCTCCGTCCCCGATTACAGCGGCGGGACCGCCGCGGATTTGCACCGCGTTCCGGGATACTGGATGGCGGCCGGTTTAATCCGATCCGCAATCCTGTCAAGCCAGACGATCAGCTCACCCAGCGATGCCGGCGGCCCCATTCGGTGATCGGTTCTTCCAAAAGCCTGGTCATGATCCAGGACAGCAGCACCGTCACCGGAAAGGCCGCCGTGGTGACCGCGATCTGCGCGGGGGTCGAAATGTCGGGCGGGCCGCCCAGGATCAGGCCGTGCATCAGGCCGAGCACGGCGAGATGGGTGAGATAGACGCTGTAGGAGATCTGGCCGAAGAAGCGGAGCACGCGGCCCTCGAAGCGCGGCGCCTCGGGCGCGCCCTTGACCAGGGTGAGGATGAAGGCGGCCGCGCCGATCGACATCAGGAAGGGGCCGAAAATCTCGAAACGCGGGCCGACCACGCCGCCATCGAACCTTTGCACGACAAAGGTGGCGAGCATGCACAGGATGGGCGTCAGCCGCACATGCAGCGCATATTTGTTCCAGTCGATCACGTCGTCCTTGACCAGCACGGCGAGGATCATGCCGGCGAGCAGCACGTCGGCGGCGGTCGGCAGCAGCGCGATCGGCGCCAGCGACAGATCGCCGCGCAGCACGCCCCAGCAGCGCAGGCCGAGGCTCGCCAGGCTCAGGCCGATCATCAGCGGCAGCCAGGCGCGGCGCGGCGTCAGCATCAACAGGAAGGGGGCGACCAGATAGAATTGCTCTTCCAGCGCCAGCGTCCAGGTCGGCGACAGCCAATGCGCGCCCGGGCTCTCCAGATGCACGAGAAAATAATTCTGCACGAAGACCAGATAGGACCAGACCGGGAATTTGGGGTCGCTGTCCAGCCAGCGCGCGTCGCCGATCAGCCAGAGCAGGCCGAGAATGGCCAAAGTCGCGGAGAAATAGGTTGGGAAGGTGCGGCACACCCGACGCAGATAGAAGACGCTGAGGAAATTGCGCGCCTCCATCTTTTCGATGATCAGGCGGCCGACGAGATAGCCGCTGAGCACGAAAAAGACCAAAACCGCCGTCCAGCCGACGCAGGCATAGCCAAAGCCGTGGGGCACCTCGCCATAGAAATGCGAGAGGATGACGAACAAGGTCATCAGCCCGCGCAAGCCGTCGAGCGCGGGGATGCGGATGTCCGACTTGGCGGACGTTTTGGGACGGGCGAGGCCCGCATCGGCAACAAAATCTTCGGCGCTCGCGCCAATGGATGTCTGCAAGGTCATGGACGAAACCCTGGTTCACCCACAACCTACCGTCATCGCGTGAACTCAGCGTAAATACGCAGGGGACGGGATCAGCTGCGAAAGCGCCACACGCCGGAGCGTTTGATCTCGCAATCCTCCAGCGCGCGGGTGACGGGCACGCGATATTCCGCCACCTGTTCGAGCCGGTCGCGGGCCAGATAGGTCCGGCCGGGATCGCCGATCAGGACGCGGGCGCCGCGCCGGTGCAGGGTTTCCAGCCAGTCGGTGACGGTTTGCGCCATGTCCTGTTCATAGGAGACGTCGCCGGCCAGCGCCACATCCCAGCCCTCGTCGGCGCCGACGGCGAGATCGCTGCGCGGCATGATCCGCACGCCATTGGCTTCGGCGTTGAGCCGCATCGACTCGATGGCGAAAGCGTCGATGTCGCAGGCGTCGACGCTGATCGCCCCGGCCATGGCGGCGGCGATCGCCACGAGACCCGAGCCCGAGGCGAAATCCAGCACTTTCTTGCCGGCGACCTCCTCGGGATGATCGAGGATGTAGCGCGCCAAGGCCTGGCCGCCCGCCCAGGCGAAAGCCCAGAACGGCGGCGGCAGGCCGATCTCGCCCAGCTCCTCCTCGGTTTTCTGCCAGAGGGCGGTGGCCTCGTCAGCGAGATGCAGACGAATTTCCGGCGCATGCGGCGTCGGCAGCAGCCGTGTTTCCGCGCGAATGAAGGCGGCGCGATCCCCCGGCGACAGCCGCAGGCCATCGCCGCTCCGCAAGGGCGGCGGGCCCTCGTCCGACTGTGTGGTCAAAGCATTTCCTTCAAGCTGCGCCGCAAAACTTTGCCGACATTGGTTTTCGGCAGGTCGTCGCGGAAAATGATGCTGCGCGGCATTTTGTAGCCGGTCAGGCGCTCCCGGCAAAAGGCGCGCAAGGCTTCCTCCGTCACCCCCTCCCCGCGCGCCACGACAAAGGCGACGACCTCCTCGCCGCTTCCCGCCGCCGGCCGCCCAACCACCGCGGCTTCGCGCACATTGGGATGTTCGACCAGCACGTCCTCGACCTCATTGGGATAGACGTTGAAGCCGGAGACGATGATCAGGTCCTTGAGACGGTCGACGATCTTGATCTGGCCGTCGGGGAGGATGACGCCGCCGTCGCCGGTGCGGAAGAAGCCGTCCGGGGTCAGGGCGTCCGCCGTCGCCATCGGACGGTCCCAATATCCGGCCATCACCTGCGGCCCTCGCGCGCAGATTTCGCCGGTTTCGCCTTGCGGGACCTCCTCGCCATGGGCGTTGCGGATGGAGATTTCGGTTGACGGCACGGGATAGCCGATCGTGCCGGTGAATTCCTCGATGTCGGGCCGGTTGACGCACAGGACCGGAGAGGTTTCGGACAGGCCGTAGCCCTCCAGGATCGGCTTGCCGGTGAGCGCGCGCCACTTGCGCGCCACCGCCGCCTGCACGGCCATGCCCCCGGCGATGCACAGAGCCACGCCGCTGAAATCGACCTTTTTGATGTCGGGGTGGTCGGCGAGCGCGTTGTAGAGCGTGTTCACGCCGGCGAAAATGTGGAAGCGGCTCTTTTCCAGCGTCTTGATGAAGCCGGCGATGTCCCTGGGATTGACGATCAGCAGGCTGGAGCCGCCCTTGAGCACCTGGAACCAGAAACAGGCGGTGAAGGCGAAAATATGATAGAGCGGCAGCGCCGCCACCATCACCAGCGGGCCCTCGGGCAGATCGGGCCCGGCCCAGTCGTCGACCTGCTGGATGTTGGCGAGGATGTTGCGATGCAGCAGCATCGCGCCCTTGGCTTTTCCGGTTGTGCCCCCGGTGTATTGCAGCACCGCGAGATCGTCCTTCGACACAGGAACGGGCGTGGGCTGAAGGTTGCGGGCTTCCGCGAGGACTTGCGAAAACGCAATGGCGCCGGCCATGGGCGCCTCGGGAACGTTCTTCTTCACATGGCGCGAGATGAAATTGACCAGACGGCCCTTCAGGCCGATCAGGTCGCCCGGCGCCAGCAGGACGATGGTCTCGACCGGCAATTTTTCGCGCACGGCGGCGACGGTTTCGCCGAAATTTTCCAGGACGAACAGGAAGCGCGGCGTGGAATCGGTGAGCTGGCTCTCCAGCTCCCGCGAGGTATAGAGCGGGTTGACGTTCACTATGACGCCGCCCGCCAGCAGAATGCCGAGCATGACCGCGGGATAGGCCATGACATTGGGCGCCATGATCGCGGCGCGCTCGCCTTTTCGAAACCCTTGCGCCTGAAGCCAGGCGGCGACCTTGTCGGCGGCCTGCCCGAGCTTTTCATAGCTCACCTTGACGCCAAAACTCTCGGCGATGATGCGGTCGCCGTGCTTCTCGCGGACGCCGCGCCAGAGATCGACCAGGGTGTCGTAGGGCGGCTCCGACATTTCCGCCGGACGGCCCGGCGGATAATGGGCGAGCCATGGGCGCGCGACGACATTTCCTGCGGATGCATTCATGGTTTCCTCCCGGATTATTTATTAGTTTATGTATGAACGTTTTGGCGACGTCTGACAAGCCTCGTCGCACTTGACGCTTCGGACGCGGAAGACCAAGCTCCCGCGCGGCAAGGGATTATGTAGGATTGCCGTTTCGCGAGGTCGAGCCATGTTCTATCTGACCGCTCTCACCAGTTTGGCGACCGTGCTGTTCTACACCTGGCTCGGCTATCGCGTGGCGCGCGCGCGGATGACCTATGGCGTGCCGGCGCCGGCGACCACGGGCGACCCGACCTTCGAGCGGCATTACCGCATCCAGATGAACACGCTGGAATGGCTGCCGATCCAGATCGTCGGTCTGTGGATGTTCGCAATCTATGTGAGCGATCTCGGCGCGGCCGTGTTGGGCGTCATCTGGATCATCGGCCGCGCGATCTACGCGCGCGCCTATCTCGCCGAGCCGAAATCGCGCACCGCCGGCTTCGTCATCCAGCTCTCGGCGAGCCTGCTGCTGTGCCTCGGCGCCGTCGGCGACATTTTTATGCGGCTGGTTTTGGGGGATTAAGACGCCGGGCGGCGCAAGCGCGTGGCAGGCCTTCTGAGCGCCTGAAGCCGCGGCCGGCCGGCGAGCAGGCGGTCGCCGACGAACAACACGCGTCCGTTTCTCAGCCGCCATCGTAACGAAGGCGCGCCTCCTGGATCGCGTCGCGATTGTCGTCCGCCCAAGCCACCAAGGCCATGACCGGCGCCAGCAGGGTGCGGCCGACTTCGGTCAGATCATAGTCGACGCGAACCGGAACGCTTGGAAACATCGTTCGCGTCACCAGGCCGTCGCGCTCCAAGCCGCGCAGGGTCAGCGTCAGCATGCGCTGCGAAATCCCGTCGATCTGACGCCGCAATTCATTGAAGCGGACAGGTCCGTTCTTGAGCGTCACGATGACGTACAGGCTCCACTTATCGCCGATGCGATCGAGGATTTCTCGCACCATTCGGCAATCGCCGTCGCGGGGGCTGGGAACATCGGTGTTACGCAGTGACATGAATGTGCCTTCTTGCGGCGTGGCGCCAGGTCACATTAATAGTGCTGGTCACAAAATGATACTGCCGTTTTCCTTTCCGGAGCAAACGATGACCAACGTTCTTCTCGTCACGTCGAGCCCCCGCGGCGCCGAAGGCCTGTCCACCCGCTTCGCGACAGAGCTGGCGAAAAAGCTTGCGGCGCAGTCGGGCGGCGCGGTCACCCCTCGCGATCTCTCGGCGAAGCCGCTGCCGCATATCGCGTCCGCCTATATCAGCGGCCGCACGGCGCCGCCGGAGTCACGCACGCCGGAACAGGCCGAAGCCGTCGGCCGCGCTGAAACCTTGATCCACGAACTCCAGACCGCCGACGCGATCGTCATCGGCTCGGGCATGATCAATTTCAGCCTGTCGACGCAGCTGAAGGCCTGGTTCGACCACATCATCTGGCCTGGCGTCACCTTCGCATTCGACGCCTCCGGCCCGCGCGGATTGGTGACCGGCAAGAAGGTCTATCTCGTCACCGCGAGCGGCGGCGTCTTTTCCGAAGGCGCCTATGCGCCGTTCGACTTCCAGACCGCCTACCTCGCTCACCTGCTCGGCTTCATCGGCCTCACCGATGTCGACGTGATCCGCATCGAAGGGACCGCCTACGGTCCGGACGCGGTCAACGCGGCCATCGCCGCCGCGGAAGCGCAGATCGGCGCCGCGCTCGCCCGCGCGGCCTGATCAGGCGCGTTGCGGACGAGGCGCAAGCCTTGGGGCGCGGCCTTCTAAAGCCGGCGCCAACACGATCAAAAAGGCAACGATCAATGAAAATATCGCTCTTTGGCGCAACCGGACCAACCGGAAAATACCTCATCGAGGAAGCGCTGAGACAAGGATACAGCCTGTCCGTCTATACGCGCGACGCCGGCAAGCTCGCCGCATATGCGGATAAAATCGACATCGTCGTCGGCGATCTCGAGACTCAGGACGCGATCAAAAAATGCGTGACCGGCTCTGCCGCGGTGATCAGCGCGCTCGGCCCTAACAGCCTCGCCGTCAAGGGAACGCTGCCCGTCATGCATGGGCTCGGCAATATCATGACAGCTATGAAGGACGCTAACGTCAATCGCCTGATCCAGGTGTCGACCGCGGCCTATCGGGATCCCAAGGACCGCTTCGACTTCAAGTCTCAGGCGATGCTCGCGGTCCTCAAGCTCATCGCCAGAAAGGGCGTTGAAGACGTTCAGGCCACCGCCAAGCTGATTAGCGACTCGGATTTGAATTGGACGTTGGTTCGCATACCGAATCTGAAAGACGGACCAAGCGACGGCGACATCGACGTTGGCTGGTACGGACAACGGAAGCTTGGAACGAAGCTTTCACGGGGCAATTTGGCGAAATTTCTCGTCGATCAGATCGCGAGCCGGGAATTCACGCGGGCCGCTCCGGGCATAGCCAATCGTGCGTAAAAAATGGCGACGGCGCTGGGCCTGGCCCGCCGCCAGCTTCGCCCAAACATGGAGTAGGTGATGTTGCACATCGACCTTTATACCGAGATCAGCTGTCCCTGGTGTTTCGTTGGCGAGCATCGGCTCGACAAGGTGCTGGCGGAGCGTTTCCATGACCTCGCGGTGAATATTCGCCGCCATCCCGTGCTGCTCCTGCCCGACGCGCCGGTTTCGGGGGTTTTCATTCCCGACCTGCTTCGTCAGCGCTATGGCGTGACAGATCCGAAGGCGGCTTTCGCGCGGCCAGAAGCCGAAGCGCGCGCGTCGGGATTCAGCCTCGATCTCAGCCGCCAGCAATGGGCCTATCCGACCCAATCGGCGCATGCGCTTATCCTTGCGGCGCACGACAGCGGCGAACAGCATCGACTCGCCACTGCGATCAGCGAAGCCTATTTCCTCGACGCCAAGAATATCGCCGACCCCGACGTCCTCGCCGACATCGCGGCGACCCACGGGTTCGACCGCGCCAGAGCCCGCGCCATCGCCATCGATCCGGCGCGACGAAAGCATGTGGAAGCCGAGGCCGCCAAATCGGCGTTGGCGGGGGTGCGGTCCGTGCCCCATTTCGTCTTTGGCGGTCGCGTTGCGATCAACGGCGCTCGCAGCGAGGATGAAATCGCGCGGGCGATCACGGAGGCCGCAGGCGCATCGGCGATCGGCTGACAGACGGGGCGCCGGATTGCGTTCGCCTGAGCGCATCCGAGAGATGGCGACATAACCCGTTCAGCGAGGCGCGCCCCGGCAGCTTCCCGACCGGCGCTTCCGTTGCCGACCACGCCTGCTACGGTCTTTTTTGGCGCCGTCTCCCTGGCCTCCGGGGCAAGGTTTTTGACGAAATTCAATCCAGGATTGTATATCCTCCGCGCAGATTCAGTGAAAAACCTGCGAATTCTTGCGAAAAACGCGCAAATTTCGATCGGAATCACGCGATTTTCAGCGTTGCAACCTTGCGGTTGCTTGCGCCGGGCAGCGTGGGCCTTGGCGCGGCGGGGGCGCCCAAGTCCTGCGCTCCATGTCGCATTTATTATTGCAAAACAGTCGGTTATAACTGTCTTCGTGCGGGGCGGCGGCTCGTTTCACGTTAAACAAAACATGAACATAATTCGGACAAATTCGCGGAAACCGCGGATTTTGCGCTTTTCACTTTTGTAAAATTTGCTGTTTTGGGCGGTCGACGCGGCGCGGGTCTTCCAAAACCGGCGCCTCGCATGGCCTCATTTCACGCCGAGCAGCGCCAGCATGATGGCGCCCGAAATGGCGGTGCCGAACACGCCCGCGAGATTCGGCCCCATGGCGTGATAGATCAGATAATTCTCCTTGTCGTATTCCAGCGCGACATTGTGGCTGACGCGCGCGGCGATCGGCACCGAGGCGATGCCCGCCGATCCCAGCAGCGGATTGATCTTCTCCTTCAGGAACAGGTTCATGATCTTGGCGCCGATCACGCCCGAGCCCGTGCCAAAGACGAAGGCGAGGAGGCCCAGTCCGACGATCTCGATGGTCTGCAAGGTCAAAAACTGTTCGGCCGCCATGGTCGAGCCGATGGCCAGGGTCAGGATGATGATGATGACGTTCATCAGGTCGTTGGCGGCGGTTTTGGCGAGGCGGCTGACGACCAAGACCTCGCGGAACAGATTGCCGAGCATCAGCATGGTGATCAGCGGCGCGACCGGCGGGAAGAACAGATTGACGATAATGCCGATCACGATGGGAAAGGCGATCTTTTCCAGACGCGTGACATGCCGCGACTGCTTCATGCGGATCAGGCGCTCCTCGCGGGTGGTGAGCAGCTTCATCACCGGCGGCTGGATCAGCGGCATCAGCGCCATATAGGAATAAGCGGCGACCGAGATTTGCGGCAGCAGATGCGGCGCCAGTTTGATGGTCATGAAGATCGCCATGGGGCCGTCGGCGCCGCCGATAATGCCGATGGCGCCGGCCTCGTTGAGCGAAAAGCCCAGCAGCTTGGCGCCGATCAGGGCGACGAAAATCCCCAGATGCGCGGCGGCGCCGAGAATGACCAGCTTTGGATTGGCGATCATCGGGGCGAAATCGGTCATGGCGCCGACGCCGAAAAAGATCAGCGGCGGCACCACCAGCAATTGCACGCCCTGATAGGCGTAGTGGAAGAGGCCGCCGGGCTGGGTGAGGTCGGAGCCCGGCACATTGGCGATCACGCAGGAAAAACCGATGCCGACCAGCAGCAGCGGCTCATAGCCCTTGGCGACCGCAAGATAGATCATCGTGCAGCCCACGGCGATCATCACCGCATTGCCCCACCAGAAATGGGCGAGGCCGGTCTGGTCGAGCAGGGCGCCGAGAAAGGACAAAAATTGTTCGAACACGCGGCGCCTCCGGCCCGAAGTCAGTTTCGTTTTAATGGCCATGGTTCGAGACGCCTGCTGCGCAGGCTCCTCACCATGAGGGAGTTCCCTATATGAAAGTCGCCCTCATGCTGAGGACGCCGCGTCGCGGCTGTCGCGGAGCACGAGGGCGGTCCACTTATGTGTCGGCGGCCTGGGTCCTCAATGCTGACTCTTGCGCAGCGCGTCTTCGTCCACCTTGCCGATCCGGTTGAGCAGCGGGAACAGGGCCAGGACCACGCCGATGCCGGTGATCATCACCATGGAGGCGAAGAAATCGATCAGGCTGAGCATCACGGCGCCGTAGAGCGAGTCGGGCATGGTCATGGCGATCAAACCTCAGGCGAGGGTGAGCAGGACGGCGCCGGTGTCGACGGATTCGCCGACAGCGACCGCGATGGAGACCACCTTGCCGGCGCCCTTGGCGTGGACCTCGGTCTTCATCTTCATCGCCTCGAGCACGGCGATTTTGTCGCCCGCCTGCACCGCCTGTCCGACCGTGACCTCGATCGACTGCACCGTGCCGGCGAGCGGCGCGACCTCGTCGCCGGCGCTTGCGGCGGCGCGCGGCGGCGTGTGGGCCGGCGCGGCCGCCACCGCCGCCGAAGCCGCCGCAACGGAGGCCGGCCAGGACGCAGCGCCTGCTGCGGCCGCGCCGCCGCCGTCGCCGACGATTTCCTCGACCACGACCTCATAGGGCTGGCCGTCCACGGTGATCCTGAATTTGCGATGCATGGCGAACTCCAGCCCGAGGGGCGTCAATGCGGATTATGAGACGTCTGCTGCAACCAGCGGCCTTCCGCCGCCCAGGCGCCGCCCGTGTGCGGGTCGGCGATATGGGCGACCCGATAGCCGCAGGCGGCGACGGCGGCGGCGATGGCGGCGACATGATGGGGCGGGATTCCCTGGGGCGCGATGGAGGGCGACGCGACAGTCGGCGCCGCGGCGGCGCGCGCCGCCCGCTTGCGCTCGGCGGCTTCCTT
The DNA here is from genome assembly GCF_025961575.1 of Rhodoblastus acidophilus. Lineage (GTDB taxonomy): Bacteria > Pseudomonadota > Alphaproteobacteria > Rhizobiales > Beijerinckiaceae > Rhodoblastus > Rhodoblastus acidophilus_C. The sequence continues at coordinate 37,575 of NZ_JAOQNX010000008.1, forward strand.
CGCTTCCGCCGCCTGGCGGGCGATTTCGGAGGTTTCCACCCAGCCCAGGAAGCGCGCCGCTTGCTTGACGACGAACCACAGGACGAGGACGGCGGCGATCCCGCCCAGCGCCAGTTTGAGAGTTTCCGCGTCCATCCGCTCCTCCTGCGCTAAAGCGGGATGTTGCCGTGTTTCTTTGGCGGCCTGATGTCGCGTTTCGACAGCGCCTTGCGCAAAGCCAGCGCGATGGTCGAGCGGGTCAGAGCGGGGTCGATGACATCGGTGATGTAGCCATGCGCCGCCGCCTGATAGGGCGAGGCGAATTCGGCGCGATAGGCGGCGGCATAGTCCTTCGCCTTGGCCTTGGGGTCTTCGGCCGCCTTCAATTCCTTGGCGTAGAGCACGGTCACCGCGCCCTCCGCGCCCATCACCGCGATTTCAGCGGTCGGCCAGGCGTAGACGAAATCCGCGCCCATTTCGCGCGCGCACATCGCCAGATAGGAGCCGCCATAGGCTTTGCGCAGGATCACCGTCACCTTCGGCGTGGTGCAGGAGGCATAGGCGAACAGCATTTTGGCGCCATGCCGGATGATGCCGCCACGCTCCTGGTCGACGCCGGGCAGGAAGCCAGGCACGTCGACCAGCGTGACCAACGGAATGTTGAAACAATTGCAGAAACGGATGAAGCGCGCCGCCTTGTCGGAAGCATCCATGTCCAGCGCGCCCGCCCGGACGGTCGGCTCATTGGCGACAATGCCCACGACAATGCCTTCGACCCGGCCGAAGCCGACGATGATGTTTTCGGCGAAGGAGCGGTGGACCTCGAGGAATTCGCCGGGGTCGACGATGCGCTCGATGACCCGGCGCACATCCATGGGGAGCTGCGGGTCGTCCGGGATCAGCGCGCGCACGCCCTCGTCCTCGGTCAGCGCAATGTCGGCGCTCGGCCGATGCGGCGGGTCCTCGGAATTGTTCTGCGGCAGGAAGGACAGGAGTTTTTTGACGATGCGGATGGCGTCGGAATCGTCCTCGGCGAGGAAATGCACATTGCCCGAAATGGCGGCGTGCATGTCGGCGCCGCCGACCTCCTCCATGGTGACAGCGCGTCCCGTCACCGCCTTGATCACTTCCGGACCCGTGATGAACATATAGGCGTTCTTCCGGGTCATGATGACGAAATCCATGAGCGCCGGCGAATAAGACGCGCCGCCCGCGCAGGGGCCGCAGACCACGGCGATCTGCGGCACGACGCCGGAGAGCAGCACGTTCTGGTAGAACACGCAGCCATAGCCCGACAGCGCGTCCACCCCCTCCTGGATGCGGGCGCCCGCGGAATCCTTGAAGGCGACGACGGGCGAGCCGAACTTTGCCGCCTCCTCCATCAAGGTCACGATTTTCTTGGCGTGCATTTTGCCGAGCGAGCCGCCCAGCACGGTAAAATCCTGGGCGAAGGCCGAGACCATGCGCCCGTTGACATAGCCGGTGCCGACCACCACGCCGTCGGCGGGCAGGTTTTTCGACTCCATGCCGAAATGGCGGGCGGAATGGCGCGCATGCGCGCCCATTTCCTGAAAGGTGGCCTCGTCGAACAGGGTGTCCAGCCGGTCGCGGGCCGTGAACAGCCCCTTGGCGCGGCGCTGGGCGAGTTTTTCCGCGCCGCCGCCGTTGGAAATTTCTTCCTGCCGGCGGCGCATATCCTCAAGGAGATCGGAGAACTGGGTCATTCGGTCACCTCGCATGCGCCGCGCGCACCGGCGGTCGAGCCGAATGGCGGCTTGCTGTCAGTTGCGTCTGGCCGGTGGGCGATCTCTAAGCGGTCGATCCGTCGCTTCCAATTAATTTTAAAAGCGATTTGCCAACGGAAGGGGTCGGATATGGCGAAGATAGCGTCCTTTCCGGGTCTTGTGCAAGACGGAATCGACGCTGTCATCTACGGCTCAGGCGCCGTCTCTCCGGTGGGGCCGCGGTTTGCTCTGGGCCGTTCAGGCCGGAGCGAGCGCAAGACAAAGGGCTCCGGCGCCGTTTTGCCGCCCGAGCCCCACTTCCCATAGGTCGCATGAAACGCGTCAGATCAAGCCGCGAGGATCGATTCGAACTCTTGGATCGCGTCGTCGATTTCCTCGCGACGGACACGCAAGCGATCGATCATTCCCTCGATATCGGCCCTGTTCAGCGCCGCTTCCCTCAACAAACCGAGTTCGCCTTCGAAGATCGTCCTGATCTGCTCCAAAGACATGCCGGCCTGCTGATACTTCAGAATATCGCCGATTTTCTTGATTTGGCCTTCCGAATAATACCGAACTCCACTCTTGCGGATCGGCGCCACCAGGCCAATCTGGTCATAGAATCGCAGAGTCCTGCTCGAGACCTTGAAATGGTCAGCGACCTTTCCGATCGATCTCAGAGAATCCTCGTCTTTCATCGCGATCTCCGACTTTACGTTGTTTTTTTGCCTTCATGAGCATTCCCAACAGAAAAACATAGTGCTCACAAATTTATTTTCGTCGTCGTATCGCTGTTATGACTTTCCACACCCTCAAGTTCAGACATTTTCTTGAGGATCTGCTTCAGACACGCCTCTGCATCTTTCGAGTGACGCACCGCCCGACTCAAAGACGCGCGATCGCCGAGCATATTGATATCGAGCACGGCGTACTGCAAATGCACGAGCGCAATTTCTCTCAATGTCTCAACCGACTGGTCCACGGACGCCCTCTAAGATTGTCACATTGGCAAACCTAGCGTCACAGTTGCAGTTACGCAATTGATTTATATCAAACACATTGATCTTGTTTAAAAATAATTCGAATAACTCAGGAAAAAGACCTCTCTCGGATCGAACCTCGCGCCAGACGATACAGGCAAAAAGCGACACCGCGACCGTCACAACTTGCAAGTTGCAGAGCAACACATGATGACAACATCATCGAACGACACGGTAGAGCCTGACGTTTCTGCGACCGCCGCAGCGGCATAGCGGCACGTCAAAGACGCAACACCCGGAAGCAAACTCTGCAATATAGCTGCAAGATACCGGATTTAATACGCACATACGCATGAAATCATACTGCCTATGCGATATTTTTATTAATTTTTGCATCTGCACACCGCAGATTTAAACAGAAAACACTTGTCATGAAAATCGCGCATGCGACGCGCGCCGAGCTTACGACCCGCCCGCCGAGCGAGTCGCCGAGGATAGTAACACCAACGATACCCATCGTATTGATGAGTAAAACCGCGCTCCACGAAAACCGGCGAATCGCGGCGGCGCGAGCGGGCCGAGCGCCGCAAGCCGAGACGGGCGCCGCGACATCGCCGATGCGCTCGACACGGAGGACATCGAAGCCCGCACGCGAAATTGACTTATCTCCCCGGCAAGGCTATTGAAGCCGACCTCGCAAGAGACGACATTTTTCGCACACCGACCCGCGCGCGACGCGGGAGGTCACCGCCCGGCAGCGCGATGCGCCCCCGGGCGCGATGTGCGTTGAACGCGCGTCTGGCGCGAGCCCAAAGGGAACAGACAATGTTTGAAGGCCTGTCGGAAAAGCTCTCGGGCATATTCGATCAACTGACGCGGCGCGGCGCCCTCTCCGAGGAGGACGTCAATCTCGCCATGCGCGAAGTCCGCCGCGCGCTGCTCGAAGCCGACGTGGCGCTGGACGTCGCCCGCACCTTTATCGACAAGGCCAAGGAGCGCGCCGTCGGCGCCGAGGTGCTGAAAAGCATCAAGCCCGGCCAGATGGTCGTCAAGATCGTCAATGACGTCCTGATCGAGACCTTGGGGTCGGACGCCGAACCCATCGACCTCAACGCCGCCCCGCCCGTGGCGATCATGATGGTCGGTCTGCAAGGCGCGGGTAAAACCACCACCACCGCCAAGATCGCCAAGCGCCTCTCCGAACGCTTCAAGAAGCGGGTGCTGATGGCCTCGCTGGACGTCAAACGTCCGGCCGCGCAGGAACAGCTCGCCGTGCTCGGCCGTCAGGTCAATGTCGACACGCTGCCGATCGTCGCCGGCCAGACTCCGGTGCAGATCGCCCGTCGCGCCGAAGAGGCCGCCCGCCTGCAAGGCTACGATGTCGTGATGTTCGACACCGCCGGCCGCACGCATATCGACGAGCCCTTGATGGTGGAAATGGCCGAGATCAAGGCCGCCGCCAAGCCCCACGAAATCCTGCTCGTCGCCGACGCCCTAACCGGCCAGGACGCGGTCAATCTCGCCAAGAATTTCGATGAACGCGTGGGCATCTCCGGCATCGTCCTGACCCGCGTCGACGGCGACGGACGCGGCGGCGCGGCGCTGTCGATGCGCGCCGTCACGGGAAAACCGATCAAGCTGATCGGCATCGGCGAAAAGATGGACGCGCTGGATGATTTCCATCCGCAGCGCATCGCCAACCGCATTTTGGGCATGGGCGACATTGTCGCGCTGGTCGAAAAGGCGGCGGAAAACATCGACGCCGAAAAGGCGATGAAAGTCGCCGAAAAGCTGCGCAAAGGCAAATTCGACCTGCAGGATATGGCCGACCAGCTCGCCATGGCGGAGAAGATGGGGGGCCTCGGCGGCATCATGGGGATGCTGCCCGGCGTCGCCAAACTCAAGGACGCCATGGCCAACGCCAAGGTCGACGACAACATGATCAAGCGCCAGCGCGCCATCATTCTGTCGATGACGCCGGCGGAGCGCCGCAACCCCGAAATTCTTAAGGCGTCGCGCAAAAAGCGCATCGCGGCGGGCGCCGGAACGACGGTCGAACTCGTCAACCGGCTGCTGAAGCAGCACCGCGCCACCGCGGACATGATGAAGGCGATGGGCGGCGGTCCCAAGCGCGGGCCGATGGCGCAAATGGCGCAGATGTTCGGCATGGGCAAGGGCATGGACATGCCGTCGCCTGAGCAAATGGCGGAAATGCAGAAGAAATATGGCGTCGCCCCGGGCCTGGGCGGCGGCCTGCCCAAGGAGCCGCCGGCGGAATTGATGGCGCCGCCGCCCGCCGCCGCCAAGCCGGGCCTTCCGGGATTGGGCGCCAGCGGCGGCAAGTCGCTGCTGCCGGGCCTCGGCGGCTTGAGCAGCTTGAATCCGTTCAAGAAGAAGTGAGTTTTCCGCGCGTCGTTCGCGCGGACCGGAACTGCCGGGAGAGGGGCCGGCGGTTTGCACAAAATGGAAATCGCCAGCCCCTCGGCGAAACCAAAGGAAAAACACATGTCGTTGAAGATTCGTCTGTCTCGCGGCGGCGCCAAGAAGCGCCCGTTCTATCGCGTGGTGGTCGCGGACGCCCGTTCGCCGCGCGACGGCCGCTTCATTGAGAAGCTCGGCACGTTCGACCCGCTGGCGCCCAAGGATTCCGCCAACCGCCTCGTGCTGGACGTGGAAAAGGCCAAGGAATGGCTGGCCAAGGGCGCGCAGGCGACCGACCGCGTCGCCCGCCTGCTGGACGGCGTCGGCGCGCTGAAGCGCGAACCGCGCAACAACCCGCAGAAGGCCCAGCCGAAGAAGAAGGCGCAGGAGCGCGCGGCGGCCGCCGCCGCTGCGGCCGAGAAGGCTGCGGCCGCGGAGTAATCTGACGGGCGCCTCCCTTCTCCCCTTGCGGGAGAAGGTGGCGCGCCAGCGCCGGATGAGGGGTTCGTCGCCTGCGATTGACCCCTCATCCGTCCCGCGGCTGTCGCCGCGATCCACCTTCTCCGCAAGGGGAGAAGGGAATCCTCGGAGAGACAGAGCTTGAGCGACGAAGTCCTGGTCGGCGTTTTCGGCGCGCCACACGGCGTGCGCGGCGAATTGCGCGTGAAATCCTACACCCAGGACCCGCTGAGCCTCGCCGATTACGACGGCCTGCATGACGGCGCCGGCCGCCCGGTCGAGATAACCGCCGCGCGCCTGCTCAAGGACGACCTGCTCGTCGTGCGCGTGAAAGGCGTGAGCGACCGTGACGCAGCGCAAGCCCTCACCCACACCAAGCTGTTCATCCCCCGCGAAAAACTCCCTCCCACCGAGGAAGACGAGTTTTACACGCGAGACCTGATCGGCCTGCGCGCGGAAACGCCCGAGGGCGAACTGATCGGGACAATCGTCGCGGTCCCCAACTACGGTGCCGGCGACATCCTTGAAATCGCCCCGCCCGCCGGCGACACCCTGCTTTATCCTTTTACCCACGCAGTCGTCCCCACCGTGGACATCAAGGGCGGCCGCGTCATCGTCGTCCCGCCCGCCGAGACGGAGTAATGTGGAGCGCCAGCGTCTTCACGCTCTATCCCGACATGTTCCCGGGCCCGCTGGGACAGTCGATGTCGGGAACGGCGCTGTCCAAAAATCTCTGGTCCCTTGAGACAATCGACATCCGCGACCACGGGCTGGGCCGCCATCGCGCCGTCGACGACACGCCGGCGGGCGGCGGCCCCGGGATGGTCTTGCGCGCAGACGTGCTGGCGAACAGCCTCGATTCGCGCCTGACGCCAAACGACCCGCGCCCCCGCCTGCTGCTGTCGCCGCGCGGAACGCCGCTGACCCAGGCGCTGGCGCGACAATGGGCGGATGGCCCCGGCCTGATCCTGGTGTGCGGAAGGTTCGAGGGCGTGGACGAGCGCGTGATCGAGGGCCGCGCGCTCCAGGAAGTTTCGATTGGCGACTACATCCTGTCCGGCGGCGAGATCGCGGCGCTGACCCTGCTCGACGCCTGCGTGCGGCTGCTGCCGGGCGTGATGGGCAAGCTCGAATCGGGCGAGGATGAGAGTTTCGAGGGCGGATTGCTGGAATATCCGCACTACACGCGCCCGCGCGACTGGGAAGGCCGCGCCATCCCCGAAATCCTGTTGTCCGGCGACCATGCGAAGATCGCGGCCTGGCGTCGGGCCCAGGCCGAAGCGCTGACGCGAGCGCGTCGCCCGGATCTTTTGCGCGAACGGGAGTGAAATTCAGGGCGCGCCCCGCCTTGCCAAGCGCCGCCAATCTGGCTAAGAGGACCGTGCTGCTTCGCGGAGGCCGCAATAGCTCAGCTGGTAGAGCACCTCATTCGTAATGAGGGGGTCGGGGGTTCGAATCCCTCTTGCGGCACCAAGCCTTCTTCCGCCCACCTTCGCCAAACCTCACTAATCGCCGCGAACTCCTGAAGTCATAGAGATTTCAGTTCGCTGGCCTTCGCCAAGCCCCGCTTAGGATTGCCTGCATCCGCGTGTCTTGTTGGCCTTCCTGTTGGCTCCGCCTATCTTGACCCCGAGGCGAGGCCAACAGCGGGAAGGAAAATGGCTTTATCAGACACGGCAATTCGGAACGCCAAGCCGAAAGAGGGGCTGAAAGTCACACGACTTTCCGATGGTGGCGGCCTGTACGTTCAGGTGGAACGGTCAGGCGCGAAACTATGGCGTCTCGCCTATCGCTTCGACGGCAAGCAAAAGAAACTGTCGCTAGGTGCATATCCCGCCGTCTCGTTGGCTCAAGCCCGCGCAAAACGCGACGAAGCGAAGACGTTGTTGGCCAATGGCGTTGACCCGTTCCAACAAAAAAAGGTTGCCAAGGCGGCGCAGCAGGCGGTTGCGCACACGTTCTCCGTCATGGCTGGCCAGTTCATTGACAAACTGCGGAAAGAGAAACGCTCAGCCAGCACGTTGGGAAAGATTGAGTGGATGCTGACGCTGGCCTCAGGTCTGAATGACAAGCCGATTGCGAAGATAACGGCTGCGGACATCCTCGACGTCTTGAAGAAGGTTGAGGCGGCTGGCAAACATGAAACAGCGAGCCGATTGCGAGAAACCATCGGTAGGGTCTTTCGGTTCGCGGTCGCGTCTTGCTTGAAAGCTGCCTGATACCATCCTCCGTCAGCGTCCATTGCCCGTCTGCGCATCAGGCTTGAGCTGGTGCGGGCGCCATCGGCTCAAAGGCGACCTTCTCGAAGGAGCCTGGAATCATCAAAGCAAAACGAAAAGCGACATTCGCCTCGGGAGCTGACTTGGCGATAGCGGCCATTCATCAATGAAGCCGGGTGGACATAGCTTGCAGGCAGCCGGGTGCGCAGTCCGTCCGCCGCGTTCTTTTCGCCTGCAGCATCAAGGCCGCGCATCGCCTGGGATCGTCATGGATCGCGACGCAATCCAGGCATTGGAAACATTCGGAATAGATCACCGACCCGTCGCGCGCGATCGCGCCATAGCGGCATTTCACCCGGCACAATTGGCAGGGACTGCCGCATTCCGCGCGGCGCGCGATCCAGGCCCAGCGGCGCAAAAAACTCAGCGCGGAAAAGGCCGCGCCGAGCGGACACAGATAGCGGCAAAAGAATTTGTAATGGAACAGGCCGATCAGCAGCAGCGCGACGGCATAGAGCACGAAGGGCGCGGCGCGCAGGAACGTCAGGGTGATCGCGGTCTTGAACGGCTCGATCTCCGCGATCCGCTCCGCCTGCGACGAGGCCAACAGCGCAGCGCCCACAACGACCGCCAGCACGATGAACTTGGGCAGGCGCGCCAGACGTTCATAGCGTTGCGGCAAGGCGAACTGTCGGATCCGCGTCGCGCGCGCAAAGGCGCCGACGAATTCCTGCAGAGCCCCGAACGGACACAGCCAGCCGCAAAAGGTTCCCCGCCCCCAGATGAACAGCGCGACGAGACCGAAAGCCGCCACCATCAGCGTCGGCGGGTCCCAGAGCAGGAACTGGAAATTCCCCTCGCCCTTCAGCGCCTTGATCGCGCCGATCAGCCAGACGATCGACACTTGCGCCTGGGCGATCCAGCCGATGAAAATCAGCGTGAAAGCGAGAAAGGCCAGCCGGAAGATTTGCAGCCGACGCGGCGACCGCGACAGCATTTTTTGCCGCGACAGCGCGACGGCGAGCATGGCCAGACCGACGCCGAGGATGGCGATGTCGCGCGCCCGGCTCGCCCAGATCGAGGCGAGGCCCAGTCCCTTGTCCTCGGGCGGCAGATCGAACAGAGCGGACGGCAGGCTGTAGCCGAGCTTGAAATCGGCGGTGAATTTCTCCGGATAAACCAGGCCTTTTTGACGAAGCACGCGCAAAAAAATTTCGGAGGCGCCGGCCGGATCGAAGGCGGCTTCCGGCGGGATGCGCAAGATGGCGACATCGGCGGTCGCGAGTTCGGGCTTGGGCGGGTCGCGGGTTTCGCTCCAGACGAAATCGCGCCAGATCACCGGCGCGCCGGCTTGCGCCAGCGCGATGTAATCCGGCGTCCCCCCGGGCGTAAAATTGTCCGGCATGAAGGTCCAGCGCCCGCGCGCGGCGACGAACATGGCGGAGCCGCCGTCGAGCAGCGCCATCAACTTGCGCCAGGCGGCCTCGCCAAGCAGGTTGCGGCCAATGATCGGCACATCGATCTGGGCCACATAGACTTCGGTGAACGTGTCCCGGGGCGCCTGCAAGGACTCGGCGTCGAGACCCGCCGCCTCCGAGCCGGCAAAGGCCTGCTCGACCTCGGCATTGCTCAGCGTCAACTTGCGAACGTAGCCGCGCGCCAGCAATTGCTCGAAACTCAGCGGCTCAAAAACATTTTTGCGCACGCGCGCGACGCGGTTCGGGTCGCGGCCGGCGGAAAAGCCTAGTTTTTCGCGCGCGACCTGCAGCGCCGAGGCGATCAGCGTCTCGTTGACGATCCGCACCGAAGCCGTGGCCTTGGAAATCCCGTCGATCTCCACTGCGAGGCCGTCCGGCGCCGCCGCCGTCCGCGCGCCGGGACGCACGATCTTGATCGACTGATGCAGCGACAAATCCGCATATTGCCGGACGAATTCATGCAGGGGCTCCGGCCCCAATCCGTCGACGAAGACGGGTTCGTGCTGCGACAGCACGCGCACGTCGAGGAAGGAGCCGTCCGGCCGCAGCGCCACCAATAAATTGACCGGCGTGCCGGAAAAGCCTGGAATGGGTTGAAAATCGACGGATTCGAACACATAGGCGACCAGCTCGTCCCGCGTCGCCATCCGGCGGGAGATCGGCCAGACCGGCAGGGCGGGATCGCGTTCGCCGACCTGGAACGGCGGCGGAAACAATTTTGCGACGCCGGCGCGGTCGAGCGTGGCGGCGCGCCCGGGAGCGACGAGGCCCATAGCCAGGACCACAAGCATCGCCGCGCAAAAAAGACTCGAGGTTTTCGCCATGGCTCAATCGCGCCGCGCGCTTGCGGCCTTCAGCGAAAGCCGGCGCGCGCCGTCGCGCCCAAAAGCGATCTCCCGCAAAAATTTGCGCCGGAAGGCGCGCTCGAAATCGGCGTAGCCATTGGCGACGACATGGAAGGCGCCGGGGCCGCCGATCACATGCCGCCTGTACCAATCCTCGATGGTGGTTCCCGCCATATGCGGCTCGTTGCGCAATTCCTCCATGCCGAAACCGGGCGCGCGATAGGCGCCGGTCCCGATGAATTCGTTCTCGGTGCGAATGGGCAGACCATTGATGGTCACGCCGCCGGCAATGGTTTTGTCGCGCTCCTCTTCGGTCGCGTGGGCGCCGGCGCAATTGTCGGGACCGTCGCCGGACACGTCGATGACCAGCGCCGACGCTTCGCCGGGAACGCTGCGGACCAGCCCCTCGCGCGCCTCGCGCAGCATGGTGGCGAGACAGGTGAATTCGCCGGAGACGCGGGGCATGGCGCGGATCACGCCAGCGATGCGGCGCGCGTCCCGCATGTCGGCGATGACCTGCCATGACATCACCTCATGGGAAGTGTCGGACCAGGCCAACATGGAGACCGCCGCGCGATGATGCGGGCCGCCGAGCAGCGCCTGCACCACCGACGGGTCCTCCAGCGCGCGCGCCACGCCCTCGAACTGCACGCGATAGCGGGCGTCGTCCATCGAACCCGAGACATCGACGGCGAGGATCAGCGCCGTGTCGAATTTTTCGGCCCGCGCCGTGGCGGCGCAAACCAAAGCCGCGGCCAGCGCCAGTCCGCCGATCATTCGGGATCGAGCCAGATGCGCCATCCCTCCGCTCCATTGATTCTGAGTTGATAGACGCCGGGCTTGTCGATCAAAAATTCGTCTTCGCCGGCCCCGCCGATATGCAGGTTCTGAACGACCTCGCCGCGGTCGTTCATCAGATAGAGCACGAAGATCACGCCATCGGAGCGAAAGCGCAGACGGTGCGGATGGTCGAGGGTGAAGAACTCGGTCACCGCATTGTGGCTGCCCTGAAAACGCGGCGGCGCCTGTTTGCGCGCGAGCGCGTCATAGCAGGCCAGCCGCTCGACGCCCGCCCCGATGGCGCGGCAGCCGAGCAGCGTATCCGTCACCGTCTGCGCCAGGCCCGGGCCGGCGGCGCAGCACAAGGCCAGCGCCAGGCCCGACCGCGCCGGCCTCACTTGTTGCCGACCTCCCAGGCGCGCGGACCGCGCTGCCAATCCTGCGGGCAGCCGGTGCAGCCGTCCATCACCACATCCTGGAAGATGGCGTAGCGTTTCAGCGCGCCGGTCATGTCGGCTTCCGCGAGATTGGCGTCGTAGAGCTGCGCCTCCTGCAAGTCGGCGTTGACGAGCCGGGCCTGGAAGAAATTGGCGGCATTGGCGCGGGCGTGTTCGAGCGAGGCCGCGGTCAGATCGGCGCCGGTGAAATCGGCGCGCGCGACCCGCGTGAACGACAGGTCGGCGCCGCGCAGATTGGCGCCCTTCACATGCGCCGCCTGCATGAAGGCGGTCCAGAGTTTTGCGCCCTCGAGATTGGCGCCGTCGAGATTGGCGCCGGTGAGATTGGCGTGGCGCAGGTCGGCGCGCGCCAGATTGGCGCCCGACAGATTGGCGCCGGACAGGTTGGCGTCCTTCAGATCGACATGGCGCAGATCGACGCCGGGGCACTGGGTTTTGGGCTTGATCTCACAACCGTTCTCCACCCAGGGATCGGGTCGGGGATCCTTGTTGACGATGACGTCATAGGCGCGCGCCGGCGCGCAGACCGAGGCGACGAGCGCCGCGGCGATCAGGGGAAGAAAAAAGGGCCAGCGAGAACCGGTCGCTCTGCAGGTTTGACCGCCATGTGACATGAACGGGATCCTTCTTGGGAATAGGATTGCGCGCCCAGGGCGCATGGACGTTCCGCTGGCCCATCCCGCCGCCGCCCGGAATGGGATGGGGCGGCGGCGGGAGCTTGAGACCGGCTCGCAGGCGAGCCGGCGCATCGCAATGACTTATTTGGCGGCCAGTTCGGGCGGCAGCTCGAACACCCAGAACGAACCGCCCTGGCTGACCTGCTTGGTCAAATCGGCCATATCGCCGCCCCACAGCGGCACGGCGCCGCCATAGCCGGAGGCGATGCCGAGATATTGCTTGCCATCCTCCTCCCAGGTGACCGGGATCGACACCACGCCCGAGCCGGTCTGGAACTTCCACAGCTCCTTGCCGTTGCGCGCGTCGAACGCCTTGACGAAACCGTCGGAGGTGCCGGTGAACACCAGATTGCCCTTGGTGGTCAGCGTGCCCGCCCAGAGCGGGAACTGCTCCAGCGCCTCCCAGGCGATCTTGCCGGTGGCGGGATCGATGGCGCGCAGCGCGCCGACGTGATCCTCGAACTTGCGCTTGATCCTGAACCCCTGGCCGAGATAGGCGGCGCCCTTCTTGTAGGTCAGGTTTTCGGTCCAGTAATCCTCGGTCCAGTCGTTCGACGGAATGTAGAACAGCTTGGTGTTGGGATTGTAGGACATCGGCATCCAGTTGGTGCCGCCGAGGAAATTGGGCGTCACCTGAACGGGCTTGCCCTGCTTCTCCCCTTCCGCCGGCGCCGGCGGGCGCCCGCTGAGTTCGTTCGGCCGCCCGGTCTTCACGTCCCAGCCCGAGGCCCAGGAAATGTCGCGCACGAAAGGATAGATGCCGATGGCGCCGCCCGCCTGTTTGGAGATGCGGCCGTCGCGCGCCGTCATCTTGTCGAGGTCGGTGACGAAGAAGAAGCCATTGCGATCGGCATGCGCGGCGGCGCGGGTTTTCTTGCCGTCCTTTTCCAGATCGAACAGCAGCACCGAATTGTTGCCCGAAAAATCCCAGGCGTCGTTGGGCGTATGCTGGAAGAAGCCAACGGGTTCGCCGGTCGAGGGCTCGATATAGATCTGACCCGAGGTGAACAGGCTGTCATACGGCTTCCAGTCGCCGTTCGGCCCGGAGCGGTAATGATAGTTCCAGGGCGCGGGATTGCCGGTGCCGATGACGATCGTGTTGGTCTTGAGGTCGAAGGTCGCGGTCTGCCAGGGCGCGCCGCCGCCGTGATTCCAGCTGTCCTTCTTGGTTCCATCGGGATTGTTGGGCCAGGAGGGCGCCTTGGGATCGCCCGTCGGCGTCGAGTCCTGGCCGTTCAGCCGGCCCATATGGCCCTCGACCAGCGGACGCATCCAGATTTCCTCGCCGGTGTCGGGATCGCGGGCGTAGAGACGGCCGACCACGCCGAATTCGTCGCCGGAGGAGCCGTGGATCAGCATGACCCGGCCGGTCTTCTGGTCCTTGATGATGGCGGGGGCGCCGGTCATGGTGTAGCCGGCGGTGTGGTCCTCGAACTTCTTCTGCCAGGCGACCTTGCCGGTCTTGCGGTTGAGCGCGACAATGCCGGCGTCGAGCGTGCCCATGTAGATCTTGTCGCCATAGATGGCGGCGCCGCGGTTGACCACGTCGCAACAGGGCCGGATGTCCTCGGCGAGGCGATGCGAATAGGCCCACAGCCGCTTGCCGGTCTTCGTATCCAGCGCGAACATGCGCGAATAGGAGCCGGTGATGTAGATCACGCCGTCATGGACCAGCGCCTGGCCCTCCTGGCCGCGCTGGCGCTCGTCGCCGAACGAGAACGCCCATTTCGCCTTCATCTTCCCGACATTGTCGACATTGATCTTGTCGAGCGTGGAATAGCGGTTGGCGTGAAGGCCGAGGCCGTAGCTCAGCACGTCGGAGGTGGACTTGTCGTCATTGGCGATGTCCTCCCAGGTCACCGGCTTTTCGCCGCGCTCCGCCCGCGCGGCGGGGCCGGAGAAGGCGAAGCCCATTCCGAGCGCGAGCATCGAGGCCGTCGCCAGCAGGCGCGCGCGACGACGCGGCGCGTGGAGCCGTGAATTCATGAAATTTCCTCCCTTGCGATTGCAACGCCGGTTTCGTTGGACCGTGTTGCAATCAGGCTAGGGCGGTTCGGATGAGAATGTCCTGAGAGGAGGATGAGAGCGCTCTCAGAAAAGCCTGTACTTTGGCGCCGCTCAGGCGTCCCGCGCGAGGCGATAGCCGACGCCGCGCAAAGTGGCGATCTTCGGCGCGCCCGGCTTTTCCGCCAGTTTCTTGCGGAGGTAGCCGATATAGACGTCGACGGCGTTGGGCGTGACATCGCTGGAATCGCCCCAGGTCTGGGCGATGATCGCCTCGCGCGACAGGGCGCGGTTGGCGTTGCGCGCCAGACAGTCGAGCAGGTCGAACTCGCGGCGGGTCAAGGCCAGCGCGCGTCCGTCAATGCAGGCTTCGCGCGCCCGCTCGTCCAGGGTCAGCGCGCCGAAGGCGAGCACGGGCGCCGGCCCTCGCGCCGGAATATTACGGCGAAGAAGAACACGGATGCGGGCGAGCAATTCCTCGACGTGGAACGGTTTTGTCAGGAAATCGTCGGCGCCGGAGCGAAAGCCTTCGAGCTTGTCGTCGAGGCTGGCGCGCGCGGTGAGCATCAAGACGGGAAGGTCGTGGCCGGCGATGCGGATCTGCCGCGCCACCGCCACGCCGTCCATGTCGGGCAGCATGAGGTCGAGGATGGTCAGGGCGTAGCCGCCCTCGCGCAGGGCGTCCGCGGCATTGCGGCCCACCCGGCGCCAATCGACGCAAAACCCTTCGCTTTCCAGCGATTTCACCAGCAGGCGTCCGACGCCCGCGTCATCCTCGATCAGCAAAACCTTCATGCCGAGGCCGGCAGAATCAGCGTCACCTTCAACCCGCCCTCCGGACGATTTTCCGCCGCTATGGCGCCGCCATGCTGTTCGGCGATCCAGCGCGCCACCGCGAGGCCGAGCCCGGATCCGCCTCGGCGCGCGCCCTCCTCGCTTTGATAATAGGGATCGAACAGGCGCTCAAGCGCGGCGCCGGGCGCGCCCGGCCCCTGGTCGCTCACGCTCAGCAGCGCGCGCCCCCCTTCCCGCGCCAGCGCCACCGTCACTTCGCCGCGATCGGGGGAAAATTTCACCGCATTGTCGATCAGCGCGAGAACCCCTTGCCGCAGCCAGCTCTCATCGCCGGAGACGCGAAGGTCGTCATCGAGCCCCGCGCCGATCAACGCCACGCCGGAGGCGCGCGCAAAGGCGCCGGCGAGGTCGAGCGCCTCGCGCAAAGCGCAGGCGAGATCAAAGGGCGCCAAATGCAGCGTCAGGCGTCCCTCGTCGGATTGGGCGAGCAGCAGCATGTCATCGAGGCGGCGCTGCATGACCTCGCCATGGGCGCGAATCTGGCGCAAGGCCTCGCGCAGAGTTTCGACATCGGGCGGACGCTGGCGCAGCGCCAGACCGGCCTCGCCGAGCAGCACGGTGGCGGGCGTGCGCAATTCATGGCTGACCTTGGCGAAAAACAATTTTCGCGAGCGGTCGACCTGCGCGAGTTGCTCGGTCTTGGCCTCGAGCTCGCGGGTGCGCCGGGCGACCGTTTCCTCGAGCCGCCGGTTGGCGTCCTCGAGCTCGCCCTGCTGGGACAGGATGCGCGCCGCCATTTCGTTGAACTGGCGAGCCAATTGCCGCAATTCGCGAAGGCCGCGCGGCGCGACCTGCACCGCGCGGTCGCCGTCGGCGAGCGTCTCGGCGCCGCGGGCGAGCGCGCGCAAGGGGGCGGAAAACCCTTTTCGCGCCGCGCGGAACGCGGCGAGCACGCCGGCGAGCAGCAGCAAAGCGGCGGTTCCGGCATGGCGCAGGAACGCGCCGCGCAACGCGGCCATTTCGGCATTGGTCGCGGCCACCTCGTTGCGCTCGGCTTCGACGATCGCGGCGGCGCGGCTGCGCAGGGCGACGACATCGGCGGCGACGCGCCGGGCGGCCAGATTCCTGCCGTCGCGCGCGAGACCGGCATCCGCCGGCTGGTTGGCGAGGAAGGCCAGATTGGCCCGGACGGACTGGAAGAGATCGCGCAATTCGAGCGCGCGCGCGACCTCCTCCCCCTGGCGCCCCTGGTCGTCGAGCAGTTCGGCCTCCTGGCCGACGCTGGCGAGATAGAGACTGAGCGACCTCTCGACCTTGTCGGCGCTGGCCTGCGAGAGCGTCGTCCATTCCGGGAGGTTTTCGCGCGCCGCTTCGTTCAAAAGCAGGGCGTTCACATCGGCCTCGATCCGGGTGACGACCGACAATTGTTCGTAAGATCGCTCCGCCCGCGCCAGGAAATTTTTTGCTTTCCAGAGGTCCTGCAAGGTTGAAGAGGCGAGCGCGGCGGCAAGAAAGGCGCCGATCAACGCCGCGAGGACCAAGGCGGCGTTGACGGAGATACCGCCGGTCTCAAGCTTGTCGCCGGAAGAAGAAAAAGCCGCCGCCATGAGTATTCCGCGTTTGAAGGCCTGGCTCAACCAACCCGGACCGAGCTTCGTCTGTCAAGACGACAACCCGCCAGGCTTGCGGGAGGCTCATCTCCTCGAAGGCGGAGGTGAGGCGACGCTGCTGATCAGGTGTGACGGCAGCAGCCGCTCGACTGGACGAAGAGAGCCGGCGTGGGAAATTCGGACAGTAGCTTGAGTGGATTTTCTGCCTGACGGCGGCCAAGATCAGGGCCGCAGATCAGGACTGAAAATGACGAAGAGAAGCCGCCGGACGCATTCGCCGGCGTTCAAAGCGAAAGTGGCCTTGGCCGCCATCGAGGGCGAGAGAACACTTGCCGAGTTGGCGCAGCAGTTCGACGTGCATCCCAACCAGATCACGACGTGGAGGAGCCAGTGCTGGAGGGCGCCGCCGGCGTGTTCGGTCAGGACAGGGCGGGACCGTCCGAACCGACGGTCGATCTGAAGGCGCTGCACGCCAAGATCGGTGAACTGGCTCTGGAGAATGATTTTTTGTGCGGCGCGCTCAGCAAGGCGGGCCTGCTGAGCGCAAAAAAATTCCGCGGGGCGCTGTCTAAACAAACGGCGCCAGAACCGTCGCTGTCTTGCTGCTGCTCGCCAGGAACGCATCACGAACCTTAATGGCGTCCGGTCGTGTCAGCGCCTCCAACGGAAGATCGCCGAGTTCATCAGTCACCAGCTTGATGGCCCGCGCGGCATCCTTGGCGGGCTTGGAACTCGCAGCAATGCCCTTGAGACGCAGATATTCGTTCAGCGCGTCGCTGAGGAGGATTCTCGACGTCCGACCGTAGAAGAGCCTCTCAGCCTCGACCTGCACGGGGTTCAGCATCTCGCCCATCTCGAAAGCTTTCTGGTCAGCCCCCTTGGTGGGATTGTGCCGAATCTGCAGGTACTCCGGCCCGACCCGAAGACCCATGCGCTCATCGAAAAGCTCCCGCGAGTCGTCGCGCGTATGGTCACAGCCTATGTGGGCTTCACCGGGTTTAAAACCCATCGCATCCAGGAGGGCCGCACCAGCTGCGCGTGTCTCCGGGCTCGTCAGGTCATGACGATTCGCCTCCGGTGACCGCAGCGACCTCCAGAGCGCGTCATGCTCCGATGCCAGGCGAGCGGCCTTCTTCGCGGCCACCGTCGCGTCTCTTGTTCCAAGGCTTTTGCGGATGTGAGCCTTGCCGTTGTGGTGCTTCCGCATGTCCTCGGGCACACGCCGGCAATAATAGAGGACGCCGTCCTTCCACGGCATGACGTACTTGGTGGTCAGCTTCAACGCCCCGGACTGGAAGACGACAAAGGCCAATGTATCACCAATTGTATCACCAACGGGCGGTCACACCGACGATAAGCGCCTGTAAAACCAGGGGTTTATGGAAATTTCATGGTGCCCCTGGCCGGGATCGAACCAGCACTCCTTGCGGAACTCGATTTTGAGTCGAGCGCGTCTACCAATTCCGCCACAGGGGCTCTCGGGCGAACATCACCCGAAGCGGGCCGGACTATAGCGCGCAAACACCGCCCGTCAATCACCTCTGTCGCAAAGTTCACGCCCGCGGTGGTCAGCGTCGGTCGCCGATGCTAAGAGGGCCGCGTCCCACACGCGGCGGAAAAAAGATGTTCGAAAAACTTTATAAGTGGACCATTTCCCTGGCCGAAAGCCGCCACGCCACTTGGGCGCTCGCCGGCATCGCCTTCGCCGAAAGCTCCATCTTTCCCCTGCCGCCCGACCTCATCCTGCTGCCCATGGGGGTCGCCCAGCCGAAAAAAGCCTGGTTCTACGCCGCCGTCTGCACCGTCGCCTCTGTCCTCGGCGGCGCCGTGGGCTACGCCATCGGCGCGCTGCTTTACGACACTCTGGGCCAGTGGATCATCAATCTCTACGGCTACGGCGCCAAAATGGACGCGCTCAAGGCGTTCTATGCGCAATGGGGATGGGCCTTCATCCTCGTCAAGGGCCTCACCCCCATCCCCTACAAGCTCGTCACCATCGTCAGCGGCCTGCTCGATTACAATTTCGCGCTGTTCATGGCGCTGTCGCTGCTCACGCGCGGCGCCCGCTTCTTTATCCTGGCGGCGGCGATGAACCGGTTCGGCGACCTGTTCCGCCACTGGATGGAAAAGCATTTTGGGACTTTTGTGATCGGCCTGCTCGTCATTGTCGTGCTGGGCTTCTATCTCGCCACGAAAATCGCATGACCGTCAAACCCGTCCATGCCGCCGGGCTGATCCTGGCCGCCGCCGCGCTCGGCCTCATCGGCGCCTGGACGTTTCAGGCGCTCGGCTATGAACCCTGCGAATTGTGCCTGAAGGAGCGCTACGCTTTTTACGCCGCGCTGCCGTTGGCGACGGCGGCCATTTTCCTCGCCCGCAACGCCCCGCCGGCCGCCGCCAGGGTCGTGCTGGCGTTGCTCGCGCTGGTTTTCGCCGCCAATGCGGCGCTGGCGTTTTATCACGTGGGCGTCGAGTGGAAGCTTTGGGCGGGCCCCTCGGAGTGCTCCGGCGCCTTTGTCAAACCCGCGACCATGGAGGAGTTCCGCCGGCAGTTGCAGCACGCTCAGGTGGCCCGCTGCGACGAACCCGCCCTTAAAATTCTCGGGCTGTCGCTCACCTTCTGGAATTTTTTGCTCTCCTCCGCGCTCAGCGCGGTGGCGGGTCTTGGCGCTTCGGCCAAGCGCTAAATCTTGCTTTTGTCGCCGAGCGCGCTGGACAGCGGAATCTGCGCCGACCCCGGCCGCAACGGCTTTTGCTGGCTTTCATGCGGCGCCCAGCCGGACAGCCACAAAATCTCGACGCTGGCGCGAATGCGCCCGTCGGGGTCCGAAAAATTCTGCTGGTAGAGTTCGGCTGCGCGCAGCAGCACGCGGCGGCTCAGCGGCCGTCGCGCGCCCGCCGCCAAAATATTGGTGGCGCCCATCCCCCTGAGGTCGCGCAGCAGTGCGAACAGATTGTCGTAGCGCACGACAACAGCGTCGCAATCGGCCACCGGCAGGGCGAAGCCGGCGCGCTGCAGGAGGCCGCCGAGGTCGCGCAGATCGACGAAGGGGAAGACGCGCGGGCTGGCGCCGCCTTCAAACTCCTCCTGGGCTTGCGTCAGGCAGTGGCGCAATTCCACAAAACTCTGGCCGCCGACCATGGCCGCGAGCAACAGGCCGTCCGGCGCCAGGCTGCGGCGCAATTGGGCGAAGACGCCGGGCAGATCGTTGACCCATTGCAGCGACAGCGCGCTGAACACGAGGTCGAATTTTTCCGGCGCGAAAGGGGAAAATTCCTCGTCGATGACGAGGTCCGCGCTTTCCGCGTGAAGGCTTGGCGCGGCGCGGAGGATTTTGCGTCCCGGCGCGGCCAAGGCCTGCGCCGCGGCGGGATGCGGCGAGCCATAGTCCAGCGCGTTCGCAAACGGACGGGAGATCCCGGACAGCCGATAGACGAAATCCTCGGCGACGCGGTGCGCCAGAAAATCGCAAGGGGCGCGCGCGGCGCGGGCGAGGCGGCGCCGCAGCAGGGCGCGATCGAAGATTTGGGGCGGATGGGTCACGGCCCCTATATGCGCGCGCGGGCGGCGCGTGAAAAGCGTCGCGCGCAACAATTGTCCTGGGCGAAAAGGGTTATGCTCGCGCCATGTCCCTGCTCGCTTCCGGCCTCGGCGCGATCCGGCGCGTCGGCGTGCTGGCGCTCGATCTGCTCTATCCCCCGGCCTGCTTGGCCTGCCGGCGCGCCATCGCCGCGCAGGGCGGCCTGTGTCCGGACTGCTGGCGCGCCATGCGCTTCATCGAAAAACCGTTTTGCGCGCGATTGGGAACGCCGTTCGGAAGCGAAATCTTCGCCGGCGCCGTGTCGCCCGAGGCGCAGGCCGATCCGCCCGTCTTCAACCGGTTGCGCGCCGTCGCCTGTTTCGAGGAGGGGCCGACCCGGACGCTGGTCCACAGACTGAAATATGGCGATCGCCACGAACTCGCGGCGCCGATCGGGCGGTGGATGGCGCGGGCGGGCGAAGAGCTCCTCGATGACGCCGACCTGCTCATTCCCGTGCCGCTGCACCGCCAGCGGCTGGCCCACCGCCGTTTCAACCAGTCCGTCGCCCTGGCGCGCGAAATCGCCAAAAGTTCGGGCGTCCCGCTCGACACCGGCCTGCTCGCCCGCGTCAAAGCGACGCCGCCGCAAGTGGGGCTCAACCGCAAGCTGCGCGCCGCCAACATGCAGGGGGCGTTCGCCGTGGCGCCGCGCCGGAAGGCCGCTTTGGCGGGCAAACGGCTGGTGTTGGTGGACGATGTCGCCACGTCCGGCGCCACCCTGAACGCCGCGGCGCGCGTGTTGCTGCGCGCCGGCGCCGATCGGGTGGACGCGCTGGTGTTCGCAAGGGTTGTGACAGAAACGCGAAACCAGTCTATATAACCGCTCCGTCAGGCGCCCGCCAAAAACCGGGGCGCGGGAGAATCTTGCCGTCGATGCCTAAAGTCGAAATCTACACCACCGCGACCTGTCCCTATTGCATGCGCGCGAAAATGCTTCTCGAGGAGAAGAATGTGGCCTTCACCGAGATTTCGGTGGACGGCGACCCGGCGCTGCGCGGAAAAATGACGCAACGCGCGCAGGGCCGGACCACGGTGCCGCAGATTTTCATCGACGGCCGGCATGTGGGCGGCTGTGACGATCTTTACGCGCTGGACGCGCAAGGCGCCCTCGACCCTCTTCTCGCCGGCTGACCCCCATGATCCTCTTCTCCCTCGTCTGCGAAAATGCGCATGAGTTCGAGAGCTGGTTCGCCAGCAACGAGTCCTACGAGTTCCAGATCGCGCATGATCTGGTGTCCTGCCCGCATTGCAACAGCCTCAAGATCAGCAAGGCGGTGATGGCGCCGGCGGTCGCGCGCAAGGATCGCGGCGCGCGCGCGCAAAAACCCGAAGACGTCAAGCAGAGCGTGGCGCTGGTCAACGACGCCAGCGGCGAATTGCGCCGGCTCGCCCGCGAATTGCACGAGAAGATCGTCGCCGCCACCGTGGATGTCGGCGAAAAATTTCCCGACGAAGCCCGCCGCATTCACGACGGCGAGGCGCCGGAGCGGGCGATTCGCGGCCAGGCCTCCCTGGAGGAGGCGCGCGCGCTGCTCGAGGACGGTGTGGCGATCATGCCCATGCCGACGCTTCCGGACAAGCGGGGGTGAGATTTTCACCTTTCGCTTGATTTTGACGAAAGAACAAAGTACGAACATTGCAGTGAAGGCGCAACGAGGAGGCGGCAATGGCCCGCAGCGCTCTGACCCTGCATTCCGGCGGCGGGCGGCCGCTGCCGACCGATTGGCGCGACTGGCTGGACAAGCTGCCGGACGATTTGCGCGCCGCCTATGAGGAGCGCGCGGCCCTGATCGAGTTTGACGGCGGCGAAAAACGCCGCACCGCCGAGCGCCGCGCCTTCGAATGCGTCGTCTGGCGCGACGAGGCGGCGCGCGCCTTTCTCGAGGCTTGCTGTGTGCAAGTCCGCGCCGGGGCTGGCGCCTGACCCGCGCCTGTGACCTGATTGGCGGGATGATTCGCTCTTTCCCCGCGGCATGACCAGAACGTTCTACGAATTCTTCGCCGGCGGCGGCATGGCGCGGCTCGGGCTCGGTCCGGGCTGGACCTGCCTGTTCGCCAATGATTTCGACCCGGAAAAGGCCGAGAGCTATCGCGCCAATTGGGGCGGCGAGGATTTTGTCTGTGGCGATCTGGCCAAGGTCGGCGTCGAGCAATTGCCGGGCGCGGCCGATCTAGCTTGGGCCTCGTTTCCCTGCCAGGACCTCTCGCTGGCCGGGAACGGCAAGGGCATGGGCGGCGCGCAGGATGAGGTGAAGACGCGCTCGGGCGCCTTCTGGCTGTTCCACGACAAGATGCGCGCGCTGCGGGCGCAGGGGCGCGCGCCAAGACTGATTGTGCTGGAAAACGTGTCCGGCGTCCTCACCTCGCATGGCGGCCGCGATTTTTGCGCCGTGGTCGCCGCCTTGAGCGATCTCGGCTATCGCGTCGGCGCTTTCGTTGTCGACGCCCGGCTGTTCACGCCGCAATCGCGGCCGCGCGTGTTCTTCGTCGCCGCCCGCGACGATCTTTTCGCCCGCGCCAGCGTGGGGCCGGCGCCGGAAAAAATCTGGACGCCGCCGGCCCTTCTCGCCGCGCACAGCCGTCTGCCGCAGCCCTATGCGGCGCGCTGGCTGTGGTGGCGCCTGCCGGCGCCGGCCCGCCGCAACGCCGAGTTGATCGACCTCCTGGAGGACGAGCCGGAGCAGGCGTGCTGGCGCTCGCCCGCCGCGACGCAAAGACTGCTCGATCTGATGGCGCCGGCGCATCTGGAAAAAATCCGCGAGGCGCAGGCCTCGGGCCGGCGCGCCGTGGGCGCGGTCTATCGGCGCACCCGCGCCGACGAGCAGGGACGCAAGGCGCAACGCGCGGAAATTCGCTTCGACGGCATGGCCGGCTGCCTGCGCACGCCCGGCGGAGGCTCGTCGCGGCAGATCCTGCTGGAGGTCGAAGGCGCGTCCATCCGCTCGCGGCTGGTGTCGCCGCGCGAGGCGGCGCGGCTGATGGGTCTGCCGGACAGCTACATCCTGCCGGGCAACGCCACCCAGGCCCTCAAGCTTTGTGGCGACGGCCTGTGCGTCCCGGTGATCCGCCACCTCGCGCAACATTTGCTGGAGCCGCTGCTCGACGGCGAGGCCGATCTGGCGGCTGCTGAATAGCCGTCAGGACGACGGCTGGCCCCGCTGGGCGAGACTCGCCAGCAAGACGGCCAGCAAACCCGTGACAAAAATGCCGTCAAAAGTTCCGGCGCCGCCGATCGAGGCGACGGGCGCGCCGAGCGCGGGGAACAGGCCGAGATTGAGGATGTCGGCGCCGAGCAGCACGCCGAGGCTGCCGCCGACATAGGCCAGCGGCGCAAGCTCCTCCCAGGAGACGATGGCTGCGACCAGCGCGGCGGCGATCGGCGGCACGAAGATCGGCAGGGCGATGCCGACCCCGCGCACCGGCTCCGCCAGCATATGGCAGATGACGGTGATGACGGCGGTGGCGATCAGCGCGCGTCCCAAAAAATTGCGCCGGACGATCAGATAGAGCGACAGCAGGGTGGGGATCAGCCCGCCGCCGACATTGATGGCCAAAATCATCCCGGGTTCGCTCACCATCTCGGGGACGACGTAGCGCATGCCGAAATAGGTGATCTCTCCGGGCTCGACGAATGCGTCGCCGCCGAGCTCCGCGATGGGGATGTTGACATAGGAGCCGAGCAGCGAGGCGGCGAGCAGCGCCAGGGCCCAGCCGGAGGAAATGCCGAGCCGCATATAGGCGAAGCGCAGGATTTTGACCTGAATGAAAATCAGCAGCAGCGCCAGCGCGAGCGCGAAAATCGCGAGAAACGGCCACGCCAGGGGGAGGTACTGCGCATGGCCCCAATGGACGTCCATGGGGCCTCCTTAAGTCGTGAGAACTCAGATCAGGACGACGCCTTTTCGCTCGCCGCGGGTTCGAAGGCCTCGGCGGGCGCGCCCCATACGAATAGTTCGGGACCGAATTGCACGTCAAGCCTTTGCGCGCCCCGGCCGCGCAACAGCCGGTAGCGGCACAGCACGGCCCCCTCGGCGCCATTGGGGAGATTGAGGCGTCTGGCGAAGGGCGAGGCGGTTTTCAGGCGGACTTTTTCACCGGTGATCATGACGGCCGCTCTAAAACGCGTTGTACTGGGCGCGACGTTAAGCCGCATAGGTCATGATATTGCCGCAATGCAGCATGTCCAGCCCAAAGATGGAGCAAATTGGAGATTAAATCAGCTTTTTTACGGCTTTTCGTAGCGGAAACAGAATGTCCGCCTCGAACCAGGGATGGCGTCGCAGCCATCCGGTGTTGCGCCAGGAGGGGTGGGGCAAGGCGATCAGCCTCGGTTCCTGTTGCGGCGCCGCAAACAGGCGCACCCATTCCTCCAAGGGCGCCTTGGGGTCGCAGGCGCGGCCCAGACGCGCCGCATGGTAGCCGATCGCGGCGCGCCCCACCGCCACCACCAGCTCCGCCTGCGGCATGAGCGCGAACAAGCGATCGTGCCAGAGGGCGCGGCATTCGCGGCGCGGCGGCAGGTCGGCGCCGCGCGCGTCGTAACCCGGAAAGCAGAAGCCCATGGCGGCGATGGCGATGCGGGACGTGTCGTAGAATGTTTCGCGGTCGATCCCCAGCCAGAGGCGCAAGCGGTCGCCGGAGGCGTCGTCGAAGGGCAAGCCGCTGGCGTGCACCCGTGCGCCGGGCGCCTGGCCGGCGATCAGCACGCGGGCCGTAGAGGACACGCGCACCACCGGACGCGGCGCATGAGGCAAGGGCGCGCCGACGGGGTTTTCAACACACGCCCGGCAAGCGCCGATTTCCGCGACCAGTCCGGCCAGATCGTCCATGCGCCTCAGGTCGAAGCGCTCGGCCGCGCCGAAACCTCGGCGCGCCAGCGCGCGAAATTTTTAAGATCGTCAGGGAAGGCGATGCGCGCCGATTTGGCAAAATCCGCCGCCACCAGCGCGGTGATGTCGGCAATGGAAAAAGCCTCGCCCGCGACGAAGCGGCGTTTCGCCAGTTCGCCGTCCAGAAACCGTGCGAAAGCGAGGGCGCGCGGCTTGTTGACCTCCGCCCATGCGGCGATCTGCGGCTGTTCCAGTTCGGCCATATGGGGGTGGCTGTGGCGGAAGGCGTGGGTGACGGGCGCGAAAAATTCGAGCTCCACCCGCCGGTTCCACATCTCCACGCGCGCCCGCTCCAGCGGGTCAATGCCGAACAAGGGCGGCTCCGGCCAAAGCGCCTCGACATAGCGGCAGATCGCCACGGATTCCGTCAGGATTTCGCCGGAGTCGAGCTCCAGCGCCGGCGTGCGCTGCAACGGATTTACGGCGGAAAATTCAGCGCTCCGATGCTCCAGTTTTCCCAGGTCGATGCTGACCCTGGGAAGGCAAAGCCCCTTTTCCGCCAGGAAGATGCGCACCCGACGAGGATTGGGCGCGAAGGGGGAATCGAACAGTTTCAAGGGCGTCTCCCAGATGGCGCGGTCGATTGCGATTGTTTTTAAATAAACCGTCAGCCGATCCTTAAGCATTTTACGCCAGGGTGGGCGATCACTTTGTTCGTCTGGTTTGCGTCAGCATGGAGCATGTCACCGCCGAAATGATAGCGCGTGGGCGGTCCGACGGCCGCTCGACCGAGCGTCGGCGCATGGCCAATCGCTTGCGCGAGGCCCGCGAGCGGCTGAGTTCGGCCGGCGCCGGAAACGTCAATTTCGACATCGAGCTGCTGCGCCTCTACGCTGAGGGCCGCCTCGCCGCCATCGTGCCGCAGATCATGCTCTGCCTGGCCATCGGGGCGATGACCACGCTGTGGGTCCCGACGCTGGCGGTGTTCGTCTGGCTGTGCTTCACCCTGTGCGCCCTGGCGCTCGCCTGCCTGCTCGCCCGCCGCTTCCTCAAGCTCGACCGCGGCGAGCGCGACGCCCGCGCCTGGTACGCGCGCTTCACCGTCGCGGAAGGCGTGAACGGCGTGGCCTGGGCCAGCCTCGCCCTGCTCATGGCCGGGGTCAACGATCATTGGGCGACCACCTATGTGATGGTGGTGTTCATGCTGGCGGCCGGCATCCACACCGTGGTCGCCGCTTTCGCGCCGGCCGCCGTCTTCGCCGTGCTCGCGCCGCTTGCGGCCGGCGTGGTGTTCTACATGGCGCCGACGACGCTGCAGGGCCCTGTGGCGCCGCTGACCCTGCTCGCCTGTTCGACCCTGCTCTATTTCGCCATTCTGGCGCGGCGCATTTACGCCAGCCATGTCGACTCGCTGGCGCTGCAATCGGAAAAGGACATGCTGATCGCCGAGCTGGAGCAGGCCAAGGCGATTTCCGACGAGGCGCGCCGCCGCGCCGAGGAGGCCAGTCTCGCCAAATCCCGCTTCCTCGCCACCATGTCGCATGAATTGCGCACGCCGCTGAACGCCATTCTCGGCTTTTCCGAAGTGATGAAGAACGAGCTGTTCGGCGCCCATGCGGTGGCGGCCTATCGCGACTATTGCAACGACATCCACGCGAGCGGCTCGCACCTCCTGACCCTCATCAACGAAATCCTCGACCTGTCGCGGGTCGAGGCGGGGCGCTACGAATTGAAGGAGGAATCGGTCTCGCTGCCGGAGGTGATCGAGGATTGCCTGCGCCTGCTCACCCTGCGCGCCCGCAAGCGCGAGGTGACCATGACCGATGTGGTCGAGCCCAACATGCCGCGCATCTGGGCGGACGAGCGGGCGCTGCGCCAGATCGCGCTCAACCTGCTCACCAACGCCATCAAGTTCACGCCGCCTGGCGGCCAAGTCACGGTCAAGGTGGGTTGGACCCGGGTCGGCGGCCAGTATTTTTCCGTCAAGGACACCGGTCCCGGCATTCCCCAGGAGGAAATTCCGGTGATCATGTCCTCGTTCGGGCGCGGCTCCATGGCGCAGAAAAACGCCGACGAGGGCACCGGCCTCGGCCTGCCCATCGTCAAGGGGCTGGTGGAGCTGCATGGCGGCAAGTTCACGCTGCGCTCCAAGCTGCGCGAGGGCACGGAAGTTCTGGTGATCCTGCCGCCGGAGCGGGTGATGAATTCCTTGCCGCAGATGGAGGTTTTCGGGACCGCCGAACGCCGTCAGGGCCTGCGCGGCGCGGCCTGAGGCGGCGCGCCAAGCGTCATTTCCGCGCACCGCTCTTGTCGAGACGGCCAAAAAGCTTTAAATTGCAAACATAAATTGAATCCGGGCCCCTCTGGCGAGGACCCCGACACTGGTCGGGCAACCTCGCGATGTCGGATCGCCGATCCCGCGCTGTGCGCTGGAAGCGGTCGATGTCGCGGGGCCTTTTTCTGCAAACTCCCCGACCAGGCCATTCAGCTTCCGCACGCACACGGCGCCAGCAAAAGGAACCGTGATGTCGAAGCATCGATCGAAATGGCGGTCGCAGCAGTGGCGCGCCGAACTCGCCGCCTCATATCAGGAAAGCCGCGAAGACGACTTGTTCGACCTGCTGGTCTCGGCGGCGGCGCTGACCGCGCGCGCCGATGGCCGGGTCGAGGAGGTCGAGCGCGTCCAGCTGCTGGATTTTCTCGACCGGCGCGACCTCCTCTGGATGCGCGACCGCGAAGATGTTCTCGCCCAGTTCGAGCTCTGCGTCAGCGCGCCGGACGAACAGCTCTCCACCCTTGCGCGCCTGCGCCGCTACCGGGACAGCCGGGCGGCTGAGCTCATCCTCGGCCTCTGCGACGAAGTCGCGGCCGCCGATTGCCGTCTCGATCCGCGCGAGGATCAGCTTCTGCGTCTGATCCGGGCCAGTCTCGACCGCCTTGGGCCGGAGCCCGCGACCGCGCGCGGGCTTGCGCCGCAAATCCATTGAACAATGACAGGAGACTCTCATGAATAAACCGCTCAGCGATCGCGCCAAGGGTCAGGAAGCCGCCTTCATCCACAAGGAGGAAATGGCGTTTCGGATCACCGCGCGCCGCAACCGGCTGTTCGGCCTGTGGGCGGCGGGCCGGCTCGGGCTTTATGGCGACGCGGCCGAGGCTTACGCCCTGGTCGTCATCGCCGCGGATTTCCAGGCGCCCGGCGATGAGGACGTGATCGGCAAGGTCTTGGGCGACCTCGCCGGAAAAGCCTCGGAAGCGGAGGTGCGCGCCGCCTTCGAACGCGCCGCCGTCGAAGCGGACCGGCAACTTTCCGCCTGAGGCGGGTCTCTTGGCCGAGGGGGCGGGAACGCCTCCTCGGCTTTGGCCTTTCCGAACAAGGGCGTCATGGATAAAACAGCGCTGCGCGTGTGGTTCGAAAAGTTGCGTCATCCCGAGCGGCGCTGGCTACGTGTGCCGATCGGGATTGCGCTGGTTTTCGGAGGTCTTGTCGGCTTCCTCCCGGTTGTCGGCTTCTGGATGATCCCGCTTGGGCTTTCCCTCCTCGCGCTCGATTTCCCGGCGGCGGCGAAAGCCAATCGCTGGATCGAACGAAAATTCCGCGCTGCGGTCGCCTGGGCCGCGCGGCGCGGGCTGCTGCGGCGGCGCAGGCCGGACTGAACCTCGTCGCCGCAGGGCGCTCATAGATGGAATTCCCAATGGACTATTTCAGCGCCAGTTATTTGGTTCCGCTGCTGGAAATCATCTGGATCGATATTCTGCTGTCGGGAGATAATGCGGTGGTCATCGCCATGGCCTGCCGATCCTTGCCGCCAAATCGGCAAAGACTCGGCATTGGGCTCGGCGCCGCCACTGCGGTCGTGCTGCGCATCGTCTTTGCTGCGATCATCATCCAATTGCTCGCCATTCCCTATCTGCGCATCGGCGGCGGCGCGCTGCTGCTCTGGATCGCCGTCAAGTTGCTCCAGTCAGAGGAGGAGGATGAGAATCAGGTCGCGGCCCATGCGACCCTGTTCGCCGCCGTGCGCACCATCGCCCTCGCCGATCTCGTCATGAGCCTGGACAATGTGGTCGCCGTCGCCGCCGCGGCGCATGGGCAGATTTCGCTGTTCGTCATTGGCCTGCTGATCTCCATTCCCTTCGTCGTCGGCGGCGCTTCGCTGCTCTCCGGCCTGATCCAGCGGTTTCCCGCGCTCATCTGGTTGGGCGGCGCGCTGCTGGGCTGGATTTCCGGCGAGATGATCGCCAGCGATCCCCTGGTCATTGGCCTGACCCAAGGCGCCAGCGTGGCGCACGGCTCCGTCCAGGGTTTTGTCGGGCCGATCTTCGGCGCGGCGCTCGTCGTCGCCGTCGGCCATCTCCTCTCCAGACGGAGACTGCGCGCCGCGAAGGCGGGGGATTTCGGCGCAGGCTCGGAATGAACGGCGGGCTCCCGACTCTCGCCATTTCGGCGCGCGTCCCGATCGCGCGCGCCGACCTGCCGGCCGAGACGGTCGCCCTCGCCACTTATCTGATTGGCAAGATCGTGGCGCGCGCCCTGCCGGAAGGTTTTGCAAGCGGGCGCATCGTCGAGACCGAGGCCTATCTGGTCGGCGACGCCGCCAGCCACGCCTATCGCGGCATGACGCCCCGCAATCGCGCCATGTTTCTCGAGCGCGGCCACGCCTATGTCTATCTCGCCTACGGAACCTCTTACATGCTGAACGTGTCAAGCGAGACCGCGGGCGTCGGCGCCGCCGTGCTGATCAGGGCGCTCGAACCGCTGGACGGCGTCGCCGCCATGACGCGAAACCGCAGCGATGCGCCCTTGCGCGATCTGGCGCGCGGACCGGGCCGGCTCGCCGCCGCCTTGGGGATCGATCGCGGGCTCGACGGGATCGATCTGTGCAACCAAGGCCCGCTGTGGCTGGCGCGCGACGATTTTCAGCCCGACGACATCGGGCGGAGCGTGCGAATCGGCATTTCGCGCGACGCGGATCGCCTGCTGCGCTTCTATCTGCGCGGCAGCAAGTTCCTCAGCGGTCCACGCGCGCTGAATGGCGCGTGAATGGCGGGCGCGCGGACAGCAAAAGCCGCAATCTTATTTTTCATCCGCCGTTTCGCTCTGGCGCGAAATGGCAATGCGCCGGTCCCGCTTATGCGCTAGCCTAACCGGACTCATCAATTGAGGAACTGACGAAATCAATCGAGGAGCTGACACGCGCGGAAGTCCGGGTGCGGCGGTCCGCCCCTCCGTCCCCTGCGCGCAGGCTTCAAGACACGGGTGCAACATGTCCGAACAACAAAAAACCGTCCGGATCGATCGCCGGGCCATTTTGAAGGGTGGAACCGCCGTCGCCGCCGTCGGAGCGCTTTCCGGCGTTTTTGGCGCTTCTTCTTCCGCGCGCGCAAAAGAAGAAACGCCGCCGCGCCCGCACATCGTCTATATCGTCTCCGACGACCAGGGCTGGCGCGACGCCGGCTTCAACGGCTCACCCGACATCCGCACCC
Organism: Rhodoblastus acidophilus; assembly: GCF_025961575.1. Taxonomy (GTDB): domain Bacteria; phylum Pseudomonadota; class Alphaproteobacteria; order Rhizobiales; family Beijerinckiaceae; genus Rhodoblastus; species Rhodoblastus acidophilus_C. Next base: position 67,901 of record NZ_JAOQNX010000008.1, read on the forward strand.
CCAATCTCGACAAGCTCGCCCGCGGCGGCGCGGTGTTCGACCAGTTCTACGCGCTGCCCATGTGCACGCCGAGCCGCGCCACGCTGATGACCGGCCGCTATCCCTTCCGCTACGGCCTGCAAACCGGCGTCATTCCTTCCGGCGGCGATTATGGGCTGGCGCTCGACGAATATCTGCTGCCCCAGGCGCTGAGCGACGCCGGCTATCGCACCGCCATGGTGGGCAAATGGCATCTCGGCCACGCTCGTCGCGAGTTCTGGCCCAGGCAGCGCGGCTTCGACAGCTATTACGGGCCGCTGGTGGGCGAAATCGACCACTTCCGCCACGCCTCGCATGGCGTCGTCGACTGGTATCGCGACAATACGCTGCTGCATGAGGACGGTTACGACACCGACCTGTTCGGCGCCGAGGCGGTCAAGATCATCCGCGGCCATGACAAGACCACGCCGCTGTTCCTCTATCTGGCCTTCACCGCGCCGCACACGCCCTATCAGGCGCCCAAACCCTGGCTCGACGCCTATGCCGACATCTCCGACGAGTCGCGGCGCGCCTATGCCGCCCAGATCTCGTCAATGGACGACGCGATCGGCAAGGTTGTGGCCGCGCTCGAGGAGAGCGGGCTGCGGCAGAACACGCTGATCGTCTTCCATTCCGACAATGGCGGCACGCGCTCGGCGATGTTCGCCGGGGAATCCGCGGTCAAGGGCGAATTGCCGCCCAACAATGGCGTCTATCGCGACGGAAAGGGGACGCTCTACGAGGGCGGAACCCGCGTCGCCGGTTTCGCCAATTGGCCGGGCGCCGTCCAGGCCGGCCACGTCAAGGGTCCCGTCCATATCGCCGACATGTTTCCGACGCTGGCGGCGCTCGCCGGGGCGAAGACGGATAAGGCCAAGCCGATGGATGGCGTCAATGTCTGGGGCGCCGTCGCCAAGGGCGAGGCCTCGCCGCGCACCGAAGTGGTTTATAATATCGAGCCCTATCGGGTTGGCGTCCGCCAGGGCGATTTAAAACTGATCTGGGCGCCGATCCTGCCCGGCAAGCTTGAGCTTTACGATCTGGCGGACGATCCCTCGGAGACCAAGAACCTTGCCGCCGCCAACCCGCAGCAGGTGGAAAAGCTCCAGAAGCGCGCCGAGCAGCTTTCCAAGGAGGCCATCCCGCCTCTGCTGATCGGCCAGATGATCAAGACCACTTTTTCCGCGCCCCCTTCGACGCCCCAGGGGGATGCGCCGGCCCCGACCGCGCCCAAGAACGCCAGCAAGGGATTTTTGTCTGATCTGGAGCGGGCCGACGATTAGCAGGCTGCTGAAAACCCGTGGACCGCCCCCGCCCTTCGAGACGCCCGCCAAGGCGGGCTCCTCAGGGTGAGGGCTACGCGATTGTTCTATATAAATAAAATCCCTCATGGTGAGGAGGCTGCGAAGCAGCCGTCTCGAACCATGGCCATCGGAACGGGATTTTTCAGCAGCCTGTTAGAGCAGCGCGCTTTAAGGGCGTCCCTGCGCTTCCCGCGCGAATGTGGACGGGGTTCGCCCCGTCCACCGCCTGAAGGCGCGGACGAAATGGGAGGAATCGGAATAGCCGAGCGCCATGGCGATCGTGGTGAGGTTCGACTGGCCCGCGCGCACCATGTCTTCGGCATGGGCGCGGCGATGCCGGTCGAGCACGTCCTCAAAGGTCGCGCCCTGCGTCTTCAGCCGGCGCTGCAGGGAGCGCACCGGCATGCCCAGGGTCTGCGCCACTTCGGGCAGGCCGATGCCGCCATGTCCGACATGGCTCTCCACCATGGTCTCGACAGCCGCGAGCACGCGCGCGTCGGACGGGCGCGCGTCGGACGGGCGCGCGTCGGACGGGCGCGCGCCGGAGAGGCCGTCCTCGTCCAGGCCGAAAAGGCCCGCGCCCGACGGTTGCGCCACCGGGCGCGCCAGCGCCTCGGCGTCGAAGCGGATTTCGGCGCGCTGCCCCGTGCCGAACACCACGGGCGCGCCGAAGAATTCCTCATAGACCGACGCCCTGCCGTAGCAGGGGTGCGGAAAACTCAGGCGCTGCGGCCGCCAGTCCTCGCCGACCAGCGAGCGTATGGTGCGGCACATGAAGGCCGACGCGCCCTCATAGAGCAGATAAAGCCCCTCGCCCCAGGGCAGTCTCATGGCTTGGGTCCAAACGGCGACGCCGTCGACAATCTCCAGGGACACATCGGAATCCGCCTGGATCCGCGGCATCAGCCGGGCGTGCGCGCGCAATCCGTCGAGCAGGGTGCGTCCCCCGACCAGCGCGCATCCGGGCGCGCCGAGCTTGATCGGGTCGGCCTTTTCGCCCAGATGCAATCCGAGTTGCGGCAGGCCGACGGAGCGCGACGAAGCCTGGAGGGCGGCGAACACCTGGCTCTGCGACACCACCGCGCCTTGGGCCACGTCGCTCAGGCTGCCGACGCCCACGCTCTTGAAAATGGCGTCCGGGGATACGCCGTGACTTTCCAGAAATTCCGGAAGCATGTGCAGCAGGTTCAGGCGCGCAGGCGCGTAATGAACGATCGAACCCTCTCCCTCTCGGATGATCTTGGTCGCGAGCATAGCACGGCGCCAAACGGACAAGACAAGTCACGTGTTGTTGAGGCCCTCCCGCTGATCCGCGCTGTGCCGGCGGATCGAGGAAAGTGTTGAGATGTCAAAGAGACCAGCCAAGCGTCCGTTTCATCTGATGGCCAAGCCCACCGGCTTTCGCTGCAACATCGCCTGCGATTACTGCTTCTATCTGGAAAAAGAGGCGGGCGCGCTGAAGCCGCAGAGTCCGCAGCTCCATATGGACGACGCGACGCTCGACGCCTATGTGCGCGCCTATATCGAAGCCAATCCCGTGGATGAGGTGGAATTCGCCTGGCAGGGCGGCGAGCCCACGCTGGCGGGCCTGGATTTTTTCGAAAAGGCGCTGGCGTGCCAGGCCCGCCACGCCCGCGGCAAAACCATCCGAAATTCGATGCAGACCAACGGGCTGCTGATCGACGAGCGCTGGGCGCGCTTCCTCGCGGCCAACGCTTTTGTCGTCGGCATTTCCGTCGACGGGCCGCCGGAGATCCATGATTGCTATCGCCGGGCGCGCAATGGCAAGGGGGTTTACGACGAGGTCGCGCGCGCCATCGCGCTGTTCAAGAAACATGGCGTCGAGCACAATATTCTGGCCGTCGTCAATTCCGTCACCGCCGAACATCCGGTCGAGGTCTATCGGCATCTGACCCGGGAGCTTGGCGCGCAGCACGTGCAGTTCATACCGGCTGTCGAGCGCCGGCCGGCCGGTCTCGCCGCCGGCGAGCTGCTCCATCCCCAGGTCGAAGCGGCGGACGCCGCGCTGACGGACTGGTCGGTGACGGGCGAGGCCTATGGCCGCTTCACCATCGCCGTGTTCGACGAATGGGTTCAGCGCGATGTCGGGCGCGTCTTCGTGCAATTGTTCGAGAACACGCTCGCCGCCTTCGCCGGCGAGACGCCCAGCCTTTGCGTGATGCGTCCGACCTGCGGGCAGTCGCTGGTCATCGAGATGAACGGCGACGTCTATTCCTGCGATCACTATGTCTATCCGCAGCATCGCCTGGGCAATGTCCGCAGGGACGATCTGGCGGCCATGGTCTCGGGCGCGAAGCAGCGCGACTTTGGCATGGCCAAGGCGGACCTTTCCGCCAAATGCATGAAATGCGACTGGCGTTTCGTCTGTCGCGGCGGCTGCCCCAAGCATCGCATCCATCGCGCCGGGACGCATTGGCACAACCATTTGTGCGCCGGCTATGAGGCGATGTTCGCGCATATGGCGCCCTATATGCGGTTCATGGCCGAGCGGCTCGGCCGGCGACAGTCGCCGGCCGCCGTGATGGGCGCGGTTGCGGCGATCCGCGCTGCGCAAACGTCCGGGTCCGCAGCGGACGCGTAGGGTTCGAGACCCCGCGGTTCGCCTCCCAGGCTTTTCTAATATTTCGAACAAAATGTGCGAATTTATTCGGCTGTTTCGAGCGGGCCGATGCTGGCACTTTGCGGGCATCGCATTCGTCGAGGCGATGATCCCCGGCGAAAGTCACAGAAAGGTCCCGCAATGAAGCTCTTGCACGTCGATTCCAGCATTCTCGGACCCGGCTCCGTCAGCCGCCAGCTCTCGGCGGAAATCGTCGCCGCCGAAAAGCGCCGCCATCCCGACCTGACCGTGATCTATCGCGATCTCGCGGCGGAGCCGGTCGGCCATCTCTCCGGCGCACATCTGGCCGCCGCGCAAGCCGCGCCTGTCGAGGGCAGCTGGCTGCAGCAGGATGTCGCCGCCGGACAGGCGGCGCTGGAAGAGTTCCTCGCCGCCGACATAGTGGTCGTCGGCGCGCCCATGTACAATTTTTCGGTTCCCAGCCAGCTCAAAGCCTGGATCGACCGGCTCGCGGTGGCGGGCAAGACGTTCCGCTACACGGAGAACGGTCCGGTCGGCCTCGCCGGCGGCAAGAAGGTGATCGTCGCCTCCTCGCGCGGCGGCTTTTACGGGCCGGGAACGCCCGTCGCCTTCCTCGATCACCAGGAGAATTATCTGCGCGGCGTGTTCGGCTTTTTCGGCATTGACGATGTGACCTTCGTTCGGGCGGAAGGGGTCGCGCTGGGGGCCGAGCAACGCGCCAGCGCGATCGACGCCGCCAAGGCGGAGATCGCCCGCAACGCAGCCTAATTTTCTCAAGTTTTCCGCCACATCGGGTGACCATGGGGCCGGCCGCAGCGCCGGCCCCATGCTTTTACGCTCCAGTCTTGACAAGGAGCCTCGCTCTACATAATTAGGAGCCTAATCATATGTCTCCTAATTAAAGGCTTTCCAAAATGTCGCCGGAGCAATTCGTCAACAGCGCCATCGCTTTGACGCGACGCTGGCGCGTCCTCATGGACGCGGAAATGTCCCGCTTCGGGCTGACCTCGTCGACCTGCCGTCCCCTGTTCTATCTCGGCGAACTCGGGGACGGCGTGCGCCCCAAGGATCTGGCGGAAATGCTCGAAATGGAGCGTCCGTCCCTGAGCCAGCTCGTCGATCGCCTGGAGCAGCAAGGTTTTGTCACGCGCCGGAACGATCCCAATGACCGGCGCGGCAAGACCCTGCATCTGACGCCCTCGGGGCGGGAAATCTACGATCTGACCGCCGGCGTCGCGAAGCGGGTGCGGCGGGACCTGCTCGAGGGCGTCGGGGAGGCGGATCTGTCCGCCTGCATGCGGGTGTTCGGCCAGGTGTTCGGCAATGCGCAGCGGCTGCACGATTTCGCCCACGGTCGGGACCGCGCATGACCGTCGCCGCCGCTCCGATGGCGCCGCGCGGCGCGTCCGCCGCGCCCGTGCTCCGCATCGCCGCCGCGCAAATCGTCGCGGCGCCGGCGGCGCGCTTGCGCGCGCTCTTCCTCCATCTGATGAAGCCCGCCACTGCACTCCATGCGGCGCGCACCACGATTGCGGGCCTGACCGCCCTGTGGCTCGCTTTCGTGTTCCAGGTCGAGATGCCCTTTTCCGCGCTGACCACGGTCATGCTGGTCTCCAATCCGGTGCAGGGCATGATCCTGGAAAAGAGCCTGTACCGACTCGGCGGCACATTGCTGGGCGGCGTGGCGGCCCTGGCGCTGATGGCGCTGTTTGCGCAGACGCCGGAGCTTTTCCTCCTTGGCCTGGCGGTCTGGATGGCGCTGTGCACCGCCGCCTCGACGCTGCTGCGCGGCCATCGCTCCTATGGCGCCGTGCTCGCCGGCTATACCGTCGCCTTGATCTCCTTGCCGGCCGTGGAGACGCCTGAAAGCATTTTCTCGGTCACCATGGCGCGTGTGGGCGCCGTCACCATCGGCGTCGTCACCTCCGCGCTGGTCGGCGCGCTGTTGACCGGCCACACCGCGCAACGACGGCTCGACGCTTTGTTGCGGGCGTTGCTGGCGGATCTGGTCGGCGTGGGCCGCGCCGCGCTCCAGGGTGGATCGCTGTCGACGCGCTTGCATGCGTTCAGCGTCCGGCTCGGCGGTCTCGACGACGCCATCCGCTTCGCCGTGGTGGAGACGCCTGAGGTCGCGGCCAGGGGCGCCTCCTTGCGCGCGGCCTCCGCCGCCATGCATGGCGTGCTGAGCGCGGCGCGCGGCCTGAGCGATGCGCTGGCGCATCCCATCGCCCTGGTCTCGCCGGTCGCGGATTGGCTGCGCGAAGTGGAGGCGCTGCTGGCGCGGGCCGAAGCCGCGCTGGAGCGGCGCGACGCGGCGGAGCTGGAAAAAGTCGCGGTCGCCGTGCGCCGCCTCGCCGATGAGCTCGACGCCTTCTTCTCCGGCGATGCCGGCGACGCGCCGAACCTGAGCGAAGACATGCTGATCCTCGCCGACCGGCTGGGCGATTTTCTCGATGAGCTCGCCAGAAGTCTGGCGGGCTTGACCAAGCCGGACGCTGCGGACGGCGAGGCGCCGCCCGCGCGCATTGCGATCCATCTCGACTGGGCCTGGGCCGGGCTGAATGCGGCGCGCGCCGCCATCGCCGTCCTGGTCGCCGGCGGCCTCTGGCTCGGGCTCGCCTGGCCGCTGGGGGCGTCGATGATGTTGGCCATCATTCCGACCATCGGCCTGAACGCTTTGCGCGAACGCCCGTCGGCGGATGTGCTGCAATTCGCCTGGGGCACGGTGGCGGCGGCCCTGCTCGGGCTGTTCTATCTGCTCTGGGTGCTGCCGCAGATCAACAGCTTCGCCTTGCTCGCGATGTGGCTCGCGCCGCCTCTGGCCTTTTGCGCCGCGGCGGTGACCATGCCGTCCGTCGCGTTCTTCGCGCTGGGCCTCGCCATCTTCCTGGTCACCTTGCTCGCGCCCTCCAATCCCATGGTCTTCGATCCCAGCGCCTTTCTCAACAATGCTTTGGCGACGACCGCGGGCTGCGTCATCACGGCGCTGATCTTTCAGATCGTCCTGCCGGTGGATGCGCGCCGCCTGAAGCGGCATCTGATGCGGGGCGTCCAGCGCGACGTGATCGCCGTGCTGCGGTCAGGCGCTTCGATCGACGCGCGCCAATGGGACAGCCGCATGCACGACCGCATGCGCCTGTTGAGCGCGCGCCTGCGCGCCGCCAACATCGACCCGCGCTGGTCCATGGGCGCGGCCTTCGACGCCCTGCGCCTGGGCCGCGAAGTGTTTCGGCTGCGCGCGCTGACGCAGGGCGACGCCGAACTGGCGGCCGCGACCGAGGCGAGCCTCATCCCGATCGCGGAGGGACGTTCGCGCGGCGAGGCGCTTAAAACCTTCGCCCGGACGCGCGATTGGCTCGAAGACCGACGCGCCGCGCGTCCGGACGAGGCGGCCCGCATTCTCCGGATCGAAGCCGCCCTCACCTCCATCGGCTCGCTTCACGCGCGCGGCGCGCGCTTCTTCCAGCAGGCGGCCCAGTTCCAGCAGGGGCGAGCATGACGCACGAGCTCAACCTGTTTGGCGTCTATCTCGCGCCCTTCGTCGGCGATCTTTTACGCGCGGCGCTGGTGTTTTTCATCCTCCGCGGCCTGCTGGCGCGCGCGCGCCTGTCGCGGCGCGTCTGGCACCCCGCGCTGTTCGAGCTTTGCCTGTTCGTCCTCGTCCTCTCCGCAACCGTGTATCTGACATGAAGCCGTTTGTTCGCCTCCGCTCCGCCCTTCGCTTCGGCCTGACCGCCGGCGCGCTGATCGCCGCCGTCCTCGCCGCCACCGCGCTGTGGCGCCATTACATGATCTCGCCCTGGACCCGCGACGGCCGGGTGCGCGTCGAGACCGTCACCATTTCGCCCGAGGTCAGCGGACGGTTGATCGAGTTGAAGGTCAAGGACAATCAAAAGGTTCACAAGGGCGACGTGCTGTTCGTGATCGATCCCAGCAATTACAAAATCGCGCTCGATCAGGCGCAGGCGGAGCTCGACGGCCAAGACCATTCGCTGCACATCGCCCGCATCAAGGCCGAAAACCGCGCGCGGCTTACCGAACTGGCGGTCTCGCGCGAGGATCGCCAAACCTATGAAAGCGCCGCCAATGTCGCGGCGGCGGCGACGCTGGCGGCGCGCGCAAAACTCGAACGGGCGCGGCTCGACCTGGAGCGCACGACCGTGCGCGCGCCCGTCAACGGCTATATCGTCAATCTCCGGCTGCGCGAGGGCGATTATGTTACCTCCGGCCAGCCGGCGCTCGCGGTCGTGGACAGCGATTCCTTCTGGGTGGCGGGCTATTTCGAGGAGACCCAGCTCGCCGGCGTCCATCCCGGCGACAGCGCGCGCTTCACGCTGATGGGCTATCCCGACATTCCCCTGACCGGCCGCGTCGACAGCATCAGCCGGGGCATCGCCGACCAGAACGCGGCGGGCTCCATGGCGGAACTGTCGAATGTGAACCCGGTGTTCACCTGGGTGCGGCTGGCCCAGCGCATTCCGGTGCGCATGACCATCGACCGCGCGCCGCCCGAGGTCACGCTCGCCGCGGGCATGACGGCGACGGTCGCGGTGGGCAAGCCGTCCACCTTCCGGGACGATCTGGCGTTCGCGATCCGATTCTGGACGCGGATTTTTTGAACTCCGCGTCCGGTCTGCCAGGAGCAGAGCGGCGGCGTTCAAGCGCCGCTCATTCGATTTCCGCGCCGATTCGCGCCCAGCGCGGACCATTGCTCCAGGAGAACCAGATCTGCCGCGCCTTGCCGATCAGGTCCGCGAGCGGAACGAACCCGAATTTGCGCGAGCCGACACTGTTGTTGCGGTTATCGCCCAGCACGAAAATCCGCGCAGGCGGCACAATGAATTCCGCATCGGCTGCGCTGTCCCGCGGCGGCATTGCGCCCGTCAGCGATGACCGCCGGCCTGTTCGGCGAACAGGATATGATCGCCTTCGGCGGTCTCCGCGCGGTCCGGCCTCGAAGCGGCGCAGGCGCTCCCCCCGCAGTTCATCGCTGATTTCCAACGACCGGGATCGCGTCAGATGATCTATTTAAGCCCCAAGCGGCAACGTCATGCATGATCTCCGCGAGCGACTTTGCCGCAGCTCTCATTGTGCTACGCCCTCTCGACGCCGCGCCAAAATGGCTCAAATCCCGCGTTCAGCACACCCGTCAAGAATCCACCTTATTTCCGCGGGGGCTGTCCAAACAAGCGGCGCCTGCTCTCGGCTTCCCGCTCGCTTCGACCGAGTAGAGCCTCGCGGCGCTTGACGCATGGGCAATTTGCTTTGCGCGGGGTTGATCCTTACTCTTAACTGCTGCCCGCCGCCAGGTTCCGACCGTCCGACGATGGCTTGGCTGCAGAGCGCGCGCACGTCCTCCAACTGGACATCGGTCTGACCGATAAATTAAAGGCGAGACGGTGAGGATTGTTGATGTTTGATTTTGCAACACGATTGCTGCGAAAATACCATCCGGCGCCTGCATTCGACCTCGATACCTTGAAGCGCATCCATGCTGATTATCTGGCTTCAGCTGCGGTTCACCCCGACCGTGAAGTTTGGCTCAGAGATATCAATGACTCTGAGTTCGCGCGAGACCTTATCAGCAGGCGTGCCGGAAAGAAGGACGATGATCTTTCATGGACGAACCTTCTATTGAATTTGTTGCAAAATAACCGTTTTGAACCCCATCATGACGACTTCGCGGGCTCTATGCTGGCCGCTGCGGCAGACGCCCTTTTAAGAGCAGGCCGCGCAACCGAAGCGTTGAGCTTCGCCGAACTTGCATTCGCGCACAGCATCTATGACCTTTGGGTTCAACGCGTTTTGACCGCAGTTAGAGCTCACGCTAGGGGAACGCCAGAAATCGTGGATGAAACGGAACAATGGTTGAAGACCAAGTTCTGCTCAGCCCCATTTGACACCGTGGAGACGATTTCCAACTCACAAATGGCGATTTGCTGTCCGCTGTGGCTTCCGGTCAGCATAGGCGGATTTAAGGATAAGAGCATAGAAGAGGCCTTGAACTCCAAATCTGTGCAACTTGTCCGAAAATCAATTGTCGACGGTTCATACCGATATTGCAGCAGGGTGCACTGTGTTCGCATCACAGAACGTGATCTCCCATCCCGTGAAAGTATCAATCTCGCTTCATTAGAAGCCACAGTGTATCCAAAATACGTTACCTTTAGCCATGATCAGAGTTGCAATCTCAGTTGTCCGTCTTGCCGAGGCCATGTGGTGATCGTGCCGAAGTCACAGAGAGACAACTTTATTTCGATTCCCGATTTTCTTTTGCCTCTCATGTTAAATGCTGAGTCCGTCAAAATATGTGGTAGTGGTGACCCGTTCGCATCGTGGCATTTCAGAAGTCTTTTGAAGGCATACTGCAGTCACGTGGGGGCGCATCGGAACATAGTGCTTCATACAAACGGCGTACTTTGCGATCAGCGCTCATGGAGCGCCCTTGGCCTCAGCACGTTCGTCAAAACCGTCATGGTTTCCCTCGATGCAGCCGAGGAAGAAACCTACTCATATACGCGCCGGGGTGGGCAATGGCGCCGTGTGCTGGATAATATTCGGTTTTTGTCGCAACTTAAGATTCGTGGCGCCATCGACACCATCGAGCTCTTGTTTGTTGTTCAGAACAGAAACTTCAGGGAAATGATTGATTTTGTTCATCTCGCCAAGTCTTTAGGGGCGGATAAGGTCTTGTTTCAGGCTATTACAAATTGGGGGACCTATTCTGAAATTGAGTTCGAGGAACATAATATATTTTCTTTAACGCACCCTAACCACCAAGCGCTACTCGAATTGTTGAACGACGAAATTTTCGACGACCCGATTGTTGATCTTTTTAGCGTTGGGAAGTTTCGCAAAAAGTTCTTCAAATGACGTTGAAGCGTCGCTGATATTTTTGAATTTCGCAGTAAACGTTACGTGCCTTGTTGAAGGGCGGCCACGAAAGCCTCGCCTTGGCTTCTGTCCATAGGCGAGGGCGGGCGTCCGTATCTGGTCTGCTCAAAGTATAAGGGCGCTGACCCCGCCGAAGAAAAGCTGCAAGGCCGTCAAGCCAACACCGTGGCGGAGCTGTGCGACAGCTACCTTGAGGCCAGAGAGGCCGGGCGCATTCTGACCCGGCGGCGCATCCCCAAGAAGGCATCGACGCTCGCTGGGCAACCTCGTTCGCTTTGAACTCCTGCCGGGCCATCGCTTCGACACGGTGGGCGTTCCGCCGCTTCTCAAGGGAGTGGCTTTCGACGCGCTGCTTGCCGACAAGGCGTTCGACAGCAACGCGATCATCGCCGACCTCGACAAACGCGGAGCAAAGGCCGTGATTTCCCAGCATCCGCGCCACGCACAGCCACTCCCGATCGACGAGGAGATGTACAAGTGGCGTCACCTCATCGAAAACTTCTTCTGCAAGCTCAAGGAGTTCAAAGGGGTGGCGCATCCAAAGCGCCATGTGCCGACACCCCAGTAAAGAAAATTGTTGGTATATTTTCTGGTATGCCGGAGAGCGGCGTTGCGCAATATACCCCGGTCAGGCGCCAAAGTTTTGCGCCGTGCCTATGCACGGCGCCACCGCCCTCTCAGCCTTCCCCTTCCGTCTTTTCTTTCGGCGCCTTGCCTGACAGCAGCACCGCGACCGCGCGGCTTTCCGGGAAATGTTCGCACAGCGTCAGGCAGGCGATGGCGATGGGCACGCCGATGAACGTGCCCGGAAGCCCCCAAACAAAACCCCAGAAAAACACCGAAAACAGAACCAGGAAGGGCGAAATCGTCAGATTCTTGCCCGCCAGCAGCGGCTCCAGATAGCTGCCGATGAGAAATTGCAGGATCGACAGGGTCGCGAGAACGATCAGCGCCAGCTCCCAGGAGCCGGTTTGCGCCAGGGCGAACAGCGCCGGCAGCGTGGTGGCGATCAGCGGACCGACAAAGGGAATGAAATTCAGGGCGAAGGCGATCACGCCCCAGGCGGCCGCCAGCTCCAGCCCGATCAAAAGCGAAAAGCCCCAGACCGTGAGGCCGGTGAGCAGGCTCGCCCCGGCGCGCACCAGCATGTAGCGCCTGAGCTTGCCGCCGATCTCGGCGCCGGCGGCGATCAGCCTGCTTCCCGTCACCTCACCGCCCACGGTGCGAAGGTTTTTGGCGAAAGCCTCGGCTTCGAGCAGCCCCAAAGCCAGGAAGACGAAGACAAGCAGCGAGAAGCCGACCAGGCTGTTCAGCCGCAAGGCGACCTGTTGCGACAGGCGCAGCACCCAGACGACATTGAACCGCTCCGAGATCAGCGTCGACAGGAAAATGTCGTGTTGCTCCAGCCATTGCGCGCCGGCCGCGTAGACGCTTTGCAGACGGTCGAAATTCCGGGTGAGCCAATGGGCGATCTGCCCTCCCCCCCAGGCGACCAATGAGGTCAAGGTGAAGACGATCACCAGCCCGACCACCACCGTGGCGATCAGCGCCACGGTTTTTGGCGCGCGCGTTTGCAGCGCCTTTTGCATGGGCCAGCTGATGGCGATGAAGAAAAACGCAAAGGCGACGGGCTCGAAAACCGCCGAGGCGAAATAAAGGGCGCCGATGACGATCGTCGCGACGATCAGCGCGGCGGCCAGGCGCAGGAGCGTGGTGGGCACGTCATTCCTCCAAATTTTTGGCGTCACGCCCGCGGGGGCGAAAATGTCTTCTCCACGGGCGCGACCACGCGACGGTCGCGCTCACTGCACGCGAAAACCTTCTTCGATCCGGCCGATCAGGTAGGGAAAGAACGGGTTCGACGCCATGCGCAGCAGCGCGTCCAGGCTGACGATCAGCGTTCCCCGCTCGCCGCGCGGCGCGATCGCGCCGAGGTTGAGGCCGAAATCCTCGCTCTGATCCGGCTGCAATCCGTAGAGCGAATCGGTCAGCGGGAACGGCAGCGCCACATGCGACAGCGAAAACACGCCGGGCGGATAGGCGAGCCCGAGCGCGCGGGTCTGCTCCGTCTCGGCGCCGGCCTCGGTCACGCGCTCGGCGACCTCTCCGCTGTCGGGCGATGTGTTGGTGATGATCGTCGTCCGGAACGCGCGCGGCGGCGGCGGCGGCGGCAGCAGCCGCGACACCGTCGTGTTCGCCGCGATGCGCAGCAATTGGCCGAGTTTCGCGGTGCGGTTCAGGTCAAACAGCACGAGTTCGCTGCCGTTGGCCGGCAGGCGCGCGTAAAAATTGGTGATGATCGCGCGCGTCGACACAGTAAAATCCATGATCGACTGGAAGGTGAGAACCGGCGCCAGCGCGTCGAGCCGCTTTTCGTCGGCGAGCCGCGCGACCTGCTCCTGCAGCACCTGGGTGACGAGATGCGACTGGCGCGCGCCATTCACCGGAAACGAATTGTACTTGAACGGATTGAACTCGGGCACGACGCCAAGCCAGGCCGCCTTGGCGAAGGCCGGAAACACGGCCGGTAGCGCCGCCCATCCGGCGAAGCGCGCAAACTGGGTGATGCCGATCATCGGCGAAATCAGAACGAGCCGATCCGGTCGCGCCAGTTTTGAATCCTCGATGGCGTCGAGCGCATATTTGAGCCCGAGCGCGCCGCCGTTGGAAAAGCCGACGATATGCAGCGGCAGAGGCGCGGCGACGCGTCGCCGGGCTTCGCGCACCGCGAGCCGAGTTGCCGCGCTCCAGTCCTCCCAGGAGACATCGGTCAAGGCGCCAGGCACCGTGCCATGCGCCGGCAGCCGAATCGCGATGACGAAATAGCCGTGGTCGCGATAGACGCGGGCGACATGGCGCAGGCTGTAGGGCGAATCCGTCAGGCCGTGCAGGAGCACCACGGCGCCCAAGGGCGTTCCCTGTGGCTCCAGCGTGTAAGAGCGGTTCCAATCCTGCTTGAAATGCCCGGGATAGACGGGGCTGTCCTTGAAATAGCGATTGATCGGGATCTGTTCGTCGGCGGGCAGTTCGTCCGTGACGTTTTTCCGAACCTCGGAAAAGGCTTCGTCTTCCGCCTTGAGATAAGCCGCCCAATCCGCGCGGTCGAGGTCCTTGGCCTTGAGCTCATGCGGCGCAAAGGTGTGCCAGAGTTCGAGCGGCGGACCGCGCTGGCTGTCGTAAATGCGCACGCCGAGCAAGACGAAGGCGACGACGACGAGCAGCAGACCCGCGCGCTTCAACAACCGGATGAACCGGCCTGGCGTCTTCCTGGTCTCCATGTCAGGCTCCACCGGCAGGGGCGCTGTTTGTCCTCGAGCGAGCTTGCTTCATCAACGCGCCTTCCTTCCTGCGTTCCCGATGTCGCGCCCAGCATAAGCCGCGTTCCCCGGCAAACTCAACCGCCCTACGAAGGGCTGACGGGAATGCGGGGTTTACGGATTGTCGCATTGGTGTAGAACGTCAAAGCTACCGGTCAGACTATGGCCGGGCCCGGCTCCGGGTCCGAAAAATCGTTTTCGATCAGAATGCCTGTTCCTCGTTTGTTGACACGGAGCCCGCATGGCGAACAAGCCGAGTCCCGACGCCCAGGGATCGCGCGAAACAATTCTGGTCGATCTGGCGCTTCAAGGCGGCGGCTCTCACGGCGCTTTCACCTGGGGTGTGCTCGACCGTCTGCTCGAAGAACCCTGGATCAAGATCGAAGCGATCTCCGGGACCTCGGCGGGGGCGATGAACGCCGCCATTCTCGTCAGCGGCTATTTGAAGGGCGGCGCGGCCGGCGCCCGCGCGGCGCTTGACGCCTATTGGGCGCGCGTCGCCGACGCCGCGCGCTACAGCCCGATCCAGCGTTCGATGCTCGACCGGATGCTGAACCGCTGGTCGCTCGACGCCTCGCCCGGCTATCTGATGATGGACCTGATGAGCCGGGTGGTCTCGCCCTACAACATCAACCCGTTCGGCCATAATCCGCTGCGCGCGATGCTCGAGGACAGCATCGATTTCGCCCATCTCGCCGAGGCGAGCATAAAACTGTTCATCACCGCGACCAATGTCCATACCGGGCGCGGCCGCGTGTTCCGCAACAGGGAGATCACGCCGGAGGTGCTGCTCGCCTCGGCCTGCCTCCCCACTTTGTTCCAGGCGATCGAGATCGACGGCGAGCCCTATTGGGACGGCGGCTACGCCGGCAATCCGACGATCACGCCGCTGGTGCGCGAGAGCGAGGCCCGCGACGTCATTCTGGTGCAGATCAATCCGCGCGAGCGTCGAACCACGCCGCGCAGCGCGGCCGAAATCCTTGACCGGCTCAACGAGATTTCCTTCAACGCCCCGCTGATGAAGGAGCTGCGCATGATCGCGCTGCTGCGGCAGGCGGCCGATCCCGGCGCCGGCGAGGGCCGCCGCTGGGCGGAGATGCGCATGCATCGCATTCTCACCGACAGACTCGCGGAGTTCGGCGCCTCGTCCAAGCTCAATGCGGAGAAACCGTTTTTGCAGCTGCTCAAGGATGAGGGCCGCCGGGCGGCCGACGGATTCTTGCGGGATCACGGCGACGACCTCGGCCACAGGTCATCCGCCGATCTCGATATTCTCGCGCAGGAGTGCTGACGATGAAACATCTCGTCGCGCCCCCGGGCTGGTTGTGACGCGCGCATATTTTCAACGAAACGAAGGCGGCGGACCGCCTCCCATGCTGCAGGAGACGCAAATGAGATTATTGGTTCTTGGATTTGTGCTGGCGGCCGCCCTACCCTCCGCGGGCCTGGCGCAGACCACGTCCCCGGGCGAAAAACATTTCGATCCCAAGGGCGCGCCGCCCTCGACCTTCACGATCGAGCTGCGCAAAGGCGTTTACGCCACCCTGCCTTTCGAGGACCAACGCGATTTCGAGGAGGCCAAGAGAGGTTTTATCGCCGAGCCGCCCTATAAAAAGATCATGGCGGACGCCGGCAATGTCGCCTGGGACATGGGCAGCTACCAATGGCTGCTGCAAGGCAAGGATTTTGAAAGCATCCATCCCTCGCTGCAGCGGCAGGCCGTGCTCAACATGGCTTACGGCCTCTACGAAGTCGTCCCCGAAAAAGTCTATCAGGTGCGCGGCTTCGACCTCGCCAACATCACCTTCATCAAGGGGGACACGGGCTGGATCGTCTTCGATCCGCTCACGGCGAAAGAAACCGCGCGCGCCGCGCTCGAACTCGTCAACGAAAAACTCGGCAAGCGCCCCGTGCTCGGCGTGGTCTATTCGCATTCGCATGTCGATCATTTCGGCGGCGTGCGCGGCGTCATTGACGAGGCCGACGCCGCCAGCGGCAAGGTCAAGGTGATCGCGCCTGAAGGCTTCATGCAGGCGGCGATCGAGGAAAACGTTTTTAGCGGCAACGCCATGTCGCGGCGCACCCAATATTCCTACGCCGTGCTGCTGCCGCGCGATCCGAACGGCCATGCCGACCAGTCGATCGGCAAGAACGTGGCCAACGGCAATGTCGGCCTGATCGCGCCCAATGTCCTGATCAAGAAGGATTTTGAGGACATCACCGTCGACGGCGTGCAGATGGTGTTCCAGAACACGCCGGACACCGAAGCCCCCGTCGAAATGAACACCTGGTTCCCGCAGTTCAAGGGGTTTTGGGCGGCCGAGAACATCACCGGCACCATCCACAACATCTACACGCCGCGCGGCGCCCCGGTGCGCAACGCGCTCAACTGGTCCAAGCAGATCAACACCGCCCTCTACAAGTTCGGCCAGTCCGCCGACGTGATGTTCGCCTCCCACAGCTGGCCGCGCTGGGGCAATGCGCGCATCCAGGAGGTGATGCGCACCCAGCGCGACACCTACGCCAACCTCAACAACCAGACCCTGCACTTCGCCAATCAGGGCGTCACCATCAACGAGATCCAGAACGTCTACAAGCTGCCGCCGAGCCTTTGGAAACAATGGGCGGCGCACAGCTATCACGGCTCGGAAATGCACAACAGCCGCGGCGTCATCAACCGCTTCCTCGGCTATTGGGACGGCAACCCGACCAATATCGCGCCGCTGTCGCCGCGCGATTCCGCGCCGCTCTATGTCGAGATGATGGGCGGCTCGGACAAGATTCTGGCCAAGGGCAAGGAGCTCAACGACGCCGGCAAATATCGCGAGGCCATGGAAATCCTCAACAAGCTGGTGTTCGCGCAGCCAAGCAACCAGGCGGCGAAGGATCTGCTGGCGATCTCCTTCGAGCAATTGGGCTACCAGATGGAGAGCCCGACCCTGCGCAACATCTATCTCCAGGGCGCCTATGAGCTGCGCAACGGCCTGCCCACCGGCCCGGCCGTGCGTTCGAGCGCGCCCGACGTGATCCGGGCCATGTCGACGGAAAACTGGCTCGACTTCATCGGCATCAGCATCGACCCGAAAAAGGCCGAAGGCATCCGGTTCACCATCAACCTGTTCACGCCCGACAATGGCGAGAAATACATCATCGAGATGAGCAATGCGACGCTGACCAACATCAAGGGCGAGCAGGCGGAGAAGCCGGACCTCACCGTGACGGTTAACCGCGCCGACCTCAATCAGGTGATGATGGGCGCCGCGACCTTCGACGATCTCGTCAAGGCCCATAAGGCGACGTTTTCGGGCGATCGCAAGCCCTTCGACCAGCTCCGCGGCCTGATCGTCGCTTTCAGGCCGAATTTTGAAATCATGCCGGGCACGGCGGCCAAGGCCGCGAGCGCGCCCGCGGAGAAACCGGCGGACCCGTTCACGCTGCCCGACATGGCGCCGCCGGATTCGGCTGGCGACTGACGCTTTATCGAAAGCCCTGAACCTGGAATTTTTTGGAAGGAAAGCGCAATGACAAACATATTTACTCCTGACGTCTCGGGGCCGCTCGCCCCGCTGCGCGCCAAGCGCGGCTGGATCATCGCCTTGGGCGTGGTCTATCTGATCTCGGGTCTCGTGGCGCTCGGCAGCGTCGTGGCGGCGACCGCGGCGAGCGTGCTCGTGGTCGGCATCATGATGGTCGTCGCCGGCGTGTTCGAGGTGATCAACGCCTTTCAGGTCAAGACCTGGGGGCGTTTCTTCCTCTGGCTGCTGCTCGGCATTCTCTACATCGCCGCCGGCATTCTGGCCTGGGACAATCCGGCCCTCACCGCCGTCTGGCTCACCCTGTTCCTCGGCGCCGCGCTGGTCGCGTCCGGCATCACCCGCATTGTCCTGGCCTTCGGCATGAAGCACGGGTCGCCCTGGATCATGGTGGCGGTCTCCGGCCTCGTCACCCTGCTGCTCGGCGTGATCATCCTGGCGAAATGGCCGGTTTCGGCGGTCTACACGCTGGGCATTTTCCTCGGCGTCGACCTTGTCTTCGCCGGCGCGAGCTGGATCGGCCTTGGCGTCTCCCTCAAGAAGCCGCAGGCCTGACCTCCCCGCCGCTCGCCCGCTCAAGGCATGACGGGCGAGCGGCGCCTGTATTTTGACGCGGCGCGCGTGGTCGTCGCCATCCGGGCGCCCATGACGCCGCCTCCGCGCTCGACATCGTTCCCGTCTTCAAGCCCGAGATTGTGTTTCTCGACATCGGCATGCCGGGCATGGCGGATGCGAGACCGCCCGGCGCCTCAGAGCGCTTCCCGAGGGCGAGGGCGTCCATCTCGTCGCCTTGACGGGAGGGGGATCAGGATCACCGCCGCACCCGCGAGGCCGTCGACACGCATCTGGTCAAGCCCGTGGACGTCGACCAGGCGCAGGCCATCCTGACGCAACAGCGACAAACGGGCGTCTGACCACGGTCAAGGCCAGATTTGGCGCGCGCCTTGCGTGAATGGTCTCGGGAAAGCGCGACGCGCTCATTCCTGGGACACGTTCCTGCGAGGTTGAGACGAAATGCTCAAGCCGAACGTTAAAACGAACAGCTTTTTTCCGATTGTGGGACAGCGCGGCCCGCTCGCGGGAAGCCGCGGCCCGCTTATGGAAAGCCGCGGCCCACTTATGGAAAGCCGCGGCCCACTTATGGAAAGCCGCGGCGCTTGGCGGAGCGTCGGAAAAAGTCGCCTGCGCGTGAGCAGCAAGGCGGTGCTGGGCGCCTTCCCCGCCCTGCTCGCCACGCTCGACGCGTTCGTGATCGTCAACGCGGCCGTCCTCACATCCAGCCTCTATCATGGGTTTCGCAACGACCCGAGCGAGGCGGTCGGCGGCGAGGTGACTCTCGCGCTTCTGATCGTCGCCCTTTATGTCGGGCAAAACCTGTTGCATGGCGTCTACCGCTTTCGCGACGTCTTGAGCGAAAAATTCAATTTTCCCGCGCTGCTCAGACGCTGGATCTACGCCTTCTTCATCGCCTCCGTGCTCGCCTTCGTCACGCGGAGCGGCGGCGAGATGTCGCGCGTGGCGACGCTTCTGTTTTTCGGCGTGGGCGCGGCGAGCCTGCTGGCGACGAGCCGCCTCGCCGCGCACGGGACGCGCGAATTGCTGCGCAATGGCGCGGTGTCCCTGAACCGGGTCTTCCTCGTCGGCTATGAAGAGGAAATCAAATCCTTCACCGAGCGCTACAAACCGTGGTCTCTCGGCATGGAGATCGTCACCGCCGCCGTTCTGCGCAACCAGGAAACCATCGCGGAGGATTTGCAGCTGGCGACGGCGACGGCGCGCATTTTCCAGCCTGACGACGTCTTCATTCTGCTGCCATGGCATGAGGTCGAGGCCATCGAGGCCTGCGTCGAAACCTTTTTGGGCTTGCCGACCTCGGTCCATCTGGGGCCGGACCGCATTCTCGAACGATTCAACGGCGCCACTCTCGACAAGGTCGGGCCGATCTCCAGCATTCGCCTGGTCCGCAGCCCGCTCAACGGCGTCGAGCTCATGATGAAGCGGGCTTTCGATCTGGTCGCCGCGGGCTGCGGCCTCGCCCTGCTGGCGCCGCTGTTCGCGCTCGTCGCGCTCGCCATCAAGCTCGAAAGTCCGGGGCCGGTGTTCTTCCGGCAAAGGCGCTACGGCTTCAATCAGCAGCCGTTCAGCATCTTCAAGTTCCGCTCCATGACCTGGCTGAAAGAGGGCGCGGACCTTCGCCAGGCGACCCGGAACGACGCGCGCGTCACCCGCGTGGGCCGTTTCATCCGGCGCACCAACATCGACGAATTGCCGCAGCTCATCAATGTCCTGCTCGGACAGATGTCGCTGGTCGGGCCGCGCCCGCACATTATGGCGCATGACCAGATGCTCGGCCGCGTCGTCAGCCAAGCCGCCCGGCGTCACAATGTGAAGCCCGGCATCACCGGCTGGGCGCAGGCGCACGGTTTTCGCGGCGAACTCGACAGCGGCGAAAAGCTGCGGGGCCGCATCGAACACGATCTCTACTACATCGACCACTGGTCGCTGTGGCTCGACATCAGAATCCTGTTCCTGACCCTGTTCTCACGCCAGGCCTATCGCAACGCCTATTGAGCGGGGTCGGGCGCGATCATGTTTTCGGCCAGCTCCTCGCGCGACAGGAAAGGCGCCATGTCCTCGAGCGGCGCCGAGACCATGCGGCCATCCTCGAGCTTTCGCGACGACAGCTTTGGCGAGAAGGGCTGCTTGGGGTCGAGCATGATCTCGCAGATTTGCGGCCCCTCCCCGTCCAGCGTGGCGCGGATCGCGGCGTCGAGGTCTTGGTGCGCGCCGCAGCGGCGGGCCTCGATGCCGAACGCCGCGGCGACGCGCAAAAAGTCCGGGAACGTCACACCGTTCGTTGGGCCGCAGCCGTAAATATTGTCGGAAAAGAAGGCGCGCTGGGTCTGGATGATGGAATGATAGCCGTCGTTCGACAGGACAAAAATCTTGATCGGCAGGTTCTGGCCGACAATGGTCTGCAGCTCCTGCAAGTTCATCATGATGCTGCCGTCGCCGGCGAGGCAGACGATGCGCCCGCCGGTGGCGTAATGGGCGCCGATCGCGGCCGGCAGGTCGTAGCCCATCGAGGCGCTGCCGGAATTGGAGAACAGCCGCTGCCCCGCTTTTATGCGCGCGGCCTGGAATGTGACCACGCAGGCCGTGGCGTTGGCGGTGACCACGACATCGTCGGATTCGAGCCGCTCGAACAGGTCGCGGGCGAAAACATAGGGGTTTACGGGCGCTTCGCTCTCCCGGTACGCCGGCAGCACCGTCGGATAGCGTTTGACGCGGGCGCGACACCAGTCGAGCCAGGCCGCATTGGCCGGCGAGGGCTCGTACGCATCGAGTTCGGCCAGCATCGCCTCGAAGAAATCCGCGAGGTCGGCATGGATGGGCGCGTCGATTTTTAGGGTCGGCTTGGCGAGTTCGGCCTTGTCGATATCCACCATCGCCTTGAAGGCCGAGCGGGCGAAGGCCGACCAGTTGTAGCTGATCTGGCGAATGTTGAGCCGGCAGCCGAGAACCAGCAGGACGTCGGAATTTTGAACCGCGAAATTGCCGGCGCGGTCGCCGACGGTTCCGGGACGGCCGGCGTAGCAGGGGTGATCGTCGGCGACGAGGTCATGCGCATTGAACGCAGTGGCGACCGGAACGCCCAAACGCTCGATCACGCGCACAAAATTGTCGTAGGCGCCTGAGGCGCGCACACCGGTCCCCGGCATCAGCACGGGACGCTCGGACGCCCGCAGTTTTTCGATCACTTCGCGAGCAACGGCCCTTAGCGCGTCGCCCTTGAGCGCCCCCTGCTCCACCGCGGGGACATCAGCCTCGCGAGGCTCAAAGCCGCGCAGAAAACTTTCGTCGACTTGCGCCCCCTGCACATCCACGGGCACGTCGATCCAGACCGGGCCAGGGCGGCCGTTCCCCGCCAGCCAGAGCGCCTTTTCGACCTCGTAGCGCACATCGTCAGGGTTTTGCAGGCAGACCGCGTATTTGACGACGGGGCGCGCCATGGCGACGATATCGACCTCCTGGTCGCCGAGCTGGCGCAGCGGCAGATCGAAATTCGCCATCAGCGTCTCGCGCTTGACCTGTCCGGAGACGACGATCATGCCCACGGAATCGGTATAGGCGCCAAAAACCCCGTTGAGGGCGTTGATGCCGCCGGGGCCGGTGGTGACATTGACCAGCGCGAGTTTTCCGCTCACCCGCGCGTAACCCTCCGCGGCCATGGCGCAAGCCTGCTCATGGTGGAAGCAGACGGAGGTCAAGCCGGGGTGGCGCGTAAAACCGTCGTTGAGGTGCATGGCGCCGCCGCCGGTCACCAGGAAGGCGTGGGTGACGCCGCCCTCGACCAGACGGGCGGCGATATAGTCCGCCACACGGATCATGGAATGAAACTCCCGGTCAGCCGCGGGCCGCCAGCTTCA
The DNA here is from genome assembly GCF_025961575.1 of Rhodoblastus acidophilus. Taxonomy (GTDB): domain Bacteria; phylum Pseudomonadota; class Alphaproteobacteria; order Rhizobiales; family Beijerinckiaceae; genus Rhodoblastus; species Rhodoblastus acidophilus_C. The sequence continues at coordinate 89,999 of NZ_JAOQNX010000008.1, forward strand.
GCTGCGGTTGCGGCGCGTCGGCGGGCAGTCCGCGCGTCGCGATCATGGCCCGCAGCGCATCGTCGCCGGACCGCGCGCCGTCGACATTGTTGAAGCGCACGACGCCGTCCGCCGCGACGGGGGCGCGCAGGACGTCGCCATGGGCGAGTTCGCGACAGGACATCTGGCCCTGCTGCAGCGGGATGGCGAGATAGACGTCGCCCGGGCCGATGACATGGCCCGCCGGAAGGTCGCGCTTGGCGTAAACGCCGCGCGCCAAAGCGTCGAGATAGGCGATTTCGCGCTGCGGCGGCGTACGCTTCACCTTCCCGGAACCGCCGCACATTTCCTTGGCCTTGTTGAACGCCTTGAACCAGACGTCGACCTGGTGCGGCAGCGAGCAATAGGCGGAGACCGGGACGTTCTCATAGTCGATGTCGACGTGGCGCTCGAAGGTGCGCGCGCCCTTGGCGTAGGCCATCAGCAGCGACGCCTGCCAGTCGTGATATTCGTGGCTGGAAAAGCCGATCTCGTTGTCGGGATAACGGTTGATCAGGAAATCGATCTGGTTGAGTTCGAGATCGGCGTCCTCGCTCGGATAGAGCGAGACGCAGTGATTGATGGCGAGCGGAATGTCGCGGGCGTTGAAATAGGCGACGATGGCGTCGATTTCCGCCAGCGAGGCGCCGCCGGTGGAAATGATCACGGGTTTTTTCGTCGCAGCGATTTTCCCGATGAGATGCCAGTCCTTGATGTCGGAACTGGCGATCTTGATGATCTCCACGCCATATTCGACGCACTTTTCCACGGAGCGCTCGTCGAACGGCGTCGCCATCGCCACCATGTCGTGGTCGCGCACGGCTTGGGTCAGCCAGCGGTAGCTCTCCCAGGGCATATGGGTGTCGAGCGTCTTCTTGACGTAGCGGATGTCGGCGCGGTCGCGGAAATCCTTGTGAATGAAACTGTCGACATCACGGAATTGCAGCTTCATGGCGGCGCGCACGCCATTGGCTCGGACGACGCGACCGTAATCCTGAACGATCTTCAATCCGCGCTCGAGCTTGCCCCAGTGATTCGAGGCGAGTTCAAGAACGAAGAGATCGGTGAAAATTGCGTCGCGCACGCAGGGCCTCCCTTGAAAACACATGTACTGAACACGTCGCCCGGCGCGCCGATCTGCGGCCTTCGTCAAGCATTTGGGGCGTGCGCCCAACCGTCTCCGTCGACGAACCTTTTCAGCTTTAGGTTAAGAATTCCCTTTCGACGCTGCCCCTGCGTCAAAGCTTGCGCAAGGACGGTGAACGCTCCCTTCCTCCCTTCCATGCGCGGCGTAACCCTGCATTTACCGTGGATGCCCCAAGGTCTTGGCTCGTCGCCGGCGGCGTTCGCGGCGGCGCGGAAAGGAAGCCGATGAAAACCCTGAGCCTCGTGACGCCCTGTTACAACGAGGAGGCGGGCATCGCGGAATGCTACGAAGCCTGCCGAAACATCATGAGCGAACTGCCGGGCTACGCCTATGAGCACGTCTTCATTGACAATTGCTCTGGGGACCGCACGGTGGCGATCCTCAAGGAAATCGCGGCCAGGGACAAGCGGGTCAAGATCATCGTCAACGCCCGCAATTTTGGCCACGCGCGTTCGCCGCACCACGCGATGTTGCAGGTCGACGGCGACGCCGTCATTCCCGTCCTCGCCGACCTGCAAACGCCGCCCGCGCTCATCCCGGAAATGGTGCGCGCGTGGGAGGAGGGTTATAAAGTCGTCGTCGCGGTCCGCGAGAACGCCGGCGCCGGCTCGCCGCCGGTCGCACTGGCGCGAAAACTGTTCTACAGCCTGATCCGCAAGATTTCGAACGTCGAACAAATCCCCAATTACATCGGCTATGGCCTCTACGACCGTCGCGTGATGGATGTCATGCGCACGCTTTACGAACCCGACCCGTATTTTCGCGGCCTGGTCCCCGAAATCGGCTTCGAGCGCAAGGTGGTCGCCTATCACCAGCCCGAGCGCAAGCATGGGACGTCGCGGCACAGTATCTTTGACCTCGTCGACTACGCCCTGACCGGAATCACCACATTTTCGAAGGCGCCGATGCGGCTGATGACCGTCGTCGGTTTCGTCGCGGCCTGCCTCAGCTTCGCCTTCGGCTTTCTCTACCTCATCGCCAAATTGCTGTTCTGGAGCAGCATCCCCTTCGGCGTCGCGCCGATCCTGATCGCCGTGTTCATGCTCGGCTCGATCCAGCTTCTGGCGCTGGGCCTGCTCGGCGAATATGTCGGCGTGCTCCTGCAATATGCGCGGCGCTTCCCGCTGGTGGTCGAGAAGGAGCGGGTGAATTTCGATTGAAGGTGGTCAGTCGAGCAGTTCCGAGATCGGAATGATCCGGGCGACGCGCGCGCCGAACCGCTGCTCGATCTCGGCGCGGATCGGCGCCTCGAACTCCAGCGAATTGATCAATACCGTCCAGTCCGACCCCGCCCCCAACGCCTCCGGCCCGCGAACCGGCGCGCCCAATCGAAGGCTGGCCTGCTTGCCTTCGTCCTTGTCGATGAAAAAGGCGATGCGCGCGGGGTCGAAATAATGGGCCAGCATTTCCTCGACCATGCGGCCGGCGCCCCAGACCACGACCTTGTCCACGCCGGCGAGCTTCGGGTGATCCGACAGAATTGACGGATCGGCGCGCAAAGGCGCGGGTCGGCGGGCGAGGACGCGCAGGGAATCGGAATAGCGCTCATCGAGCCGCGCGCCGGTTTCCGCGACACGGGTTTCCAGGCCGTGCCGCGCCAGCAGGCGCGTCAGCGAGGAAACGCCGAAGAAATGGATGTGCGAACGGTTGTCGTCGAAGGGCAGGCGCGCATGGCCGCCGCGATGCGGCACCTCAAGAAACAGCGCGGCCTCGGGCTTCATCACCCGCAACATGGCGGCGATCACGTCCGAGGGCGAATCGAGATGTTCGAGGCAATGGGAGGACAGGACGAGGTCGTAACTCGCCGCCTCGACCTCGCCCGACGCGAGCAGGTCTTCGACGGGCTTGGCGAAGACGCGGTCCATGCGCGTCGCGGCTATGTCGCGGGCCGGGGAGAACTCGACGCCGTGATAGGCGGAAAAGGTCTTGCGACGCCGCAACGCCTCCGCGAGGTCGCCCGCGGCGCAGCCGATTTCCAGCGCGCGCGCGCCGTCGGCGATGTGGGGCGCGACAAAGCCGGCCTGCGCGGCGAGGCGCTCCGGCGTGCGTCCCGCGCCGCCCATGGCGAAGCCCTTGTAGTCGAATGGCTCGACATCGATGCGCTGCGAATGATGGCACGACGGACAAAAGGTCCGCCGCAAGCCGCCGATGGTGAAAATCTCCGGTTCGGGAAGGCCGCAGACGGCGCAGACCACGGGCAACTCATACATGAGGCTCTCCTGGGGCGCGCCGCCGCCGGTAGACTTCGGGGTCGAGATCGTCGAGATTGTCCGGTGAGGTGTGGAGATACGTGCAGTTCTTGCAGGCCGGATGCGATCCCGCCCGCCGTTCGAGCTGCATCATCTGGAATTCGCGGAGCGGTTCGCCGCGCCAGATTTCCGCCAGCGTCCGCGCGCGCAGGTCGCCGACAACGGCTTCCTTCGCCCAGTCGACACAGCAGACGCTGACGCGCAGGTCCGAATGCACGACAAGCGAGTAGAAGGGGAAAGGGCAGACCTGCTTGCGCTGACTAAAAAAGGACGAGTCCAGCCGCTGTTGCCGCGAGATGAGCGAGAGGTCGCCCTCATCGGGATCGTTCCAGTTCATCGCCGGCTCGATCGTCACCTCGTCGCCGATGTCGCGGAATGTCGACAGGAACTGGCTGTTCTCCTCGGGCGAACCGGAATCGATCATCTTCACGTAAACAAACGTGGCAGCGCCCATTTCGTCGCGCCATTGGCGGAACCGGGCGACATTCTCCACCACGCGATCCAGCGCAATCTTGCCCTGGGTCGTCCGGGCGTAGGACTCAGGCGTGCCGCCGTAGATGGAAACGCGCAGGTAATCGAGACCGGCCGCGAGGATTCGCCGCGACACGTCCTCCTTGAGCAAGGTGCCATTGCTGGTGATGGTGATGCGTTCGGCGATGTCCTTCCGCCTGGCGATCCGCACGAATTCAGGCAATTCGCGATTCACGAAGGGTTCGCCCAGCATGTAGAGGTTCAGCGACTTGATCCGCCCCAACTCCCTGACCTGGTCCGCCAGCAGGTCGAAGGCCCGCGCGTCCATGCGGTGGAGCCCCCCGCTTCTCTCCTCGAAATTGTCGAAGGATTCAGGGCAGTAAACGCAGCGGAAGTTGCAGATGTTGGTCGGCTCGACGAAGAGCGTCAGCGGCGCCGGCAGGGGCGCCGCCTCGCTCAGCGATTGGCGCGGCGCCTGGCGAAGCTCGCTGTAGCGGAGCGGTTGAGAAGCGGCGTGTTCGGTCACGTGGCGCGGGTCCTCTCGATGGGTTTCGAGGCGAAGACGAAAGAACGGTTGAGCGCGTAGGAGATGAGCACCGCGCCCGGCAGGAGCAGCAACCCCGCCAGCCCCGCGTCGACGCCCGCCGCCTGGAAGATTGTCAGGCCCGCGGCGTTGTAGAGATAGACGATCACGTAGACGCCAAAGAAGGGGAGAAGACGCCGCCGCTCGGTGTTGCGAAAGACAAGGCCGCCCGTCGTCATGAAGTTGAACAGGATGGCGAGAATGGTCGAAAACGTCAGCGCGAACATCGGCGCGCCGCTCAACCGCAGCACCGTGTAAAATAGCCCGAAGCCAAAGAGCGTGTTGAAGCCGCCCACCACCAGGAAGCGCAGAAAACGCACATCAAGACAGCGCTTCGCCGCCAGCAGGGCGCGGGACATCAGGCCCATCATCGCGGCCCCGGTTGCGCGGCGGCCGTCGTCTCCGCCGACGTGAACACGGGATGATCCGGCCAGCACCAATTCGTCCCCACGGTTTCGAACACGGCATCGGCGGGCGGCGCAATCAACAGCCACGCGGGCGCGCGACGGATCGAGTCGATGTAATTGGTCGGCAGGCCCGCGGGACTGAGCTGCCGGCTGGCGGTGACGAGGTTGCAGGCGCTCGCCGTCCATTTCGGTTCAAGCAGCGCGATGCCGAAGGCGATCAAAGCCTTGGCGGCGCCGATGACGATGATGAGGACGCCGATAACGCGCGCAAGCTTCTGTTCCGGCTTCAACTCCAGGAAGACGGCGCTGAACAAGAAGGCGACCACGAACAGCGGCGCGGTGGCGCCGCGCATGGTGAAGTCATTGCTCGGCCCGAAGCTGTAGAGCGGCAAAAGCGCGAGCATGAGCGCGGCGATGACGAGCAGCGGCTTCCAGTCGTCGCGAATCTTCGGCCAGAGCGCGGCGAGAAAGACCACATGGACAAGCTCGACCAGCACGAACAGGGCATAGGTCGGCCAGAAATCGGCGTTCTCGAGCGGCGACCCATGCCGGATCGCGCCCGCGCCCGCGACGAGATAGAGGGCCACGGGGACAAAGCAGGCGCCGAAAGCGGCGCCGACGGCGAGGCGCGCCCAGGCGACGGCCTTGCGATCCCGCCATGCGAGATAAAGCATGAAAGGCGCGGCGAGCAAGGGGGCGAGCGGCGACCACAGCAGCAGCGCGGCGAAAACACCGCCGAGCGTGGCGAGATCGATCTCGCGCCGCGCCGCGAACAGAGCAAGGACAGCAAAGAACCAGCCGCAAATGGCGTGGTTGGGCACGAAGCAAATCTGGGTGAAATGGTCCGTGTATTGAAAATAGGAGGCCCACCAGTTCACATCGCGGGCGGGCAAGGCCCAGGCGCCCGTCCGCATAGCGTCGAGGACCATGCCTCCCATCCAGGGCAGGATGTCGAACCCGCCGTAGAGGACCAGCAGATAGGCCATCGCGCGGCCCGAACTCATGGCGCCCGCGAGATAGAAGATCAGGGCGAACATCAGCGCGTTCTGGGTCAGCATCGCCAGATGCGCGGCGTGGAGGCCGAGCCCCTGCCCGATCAGGCCGGGGATCATGTACATGCCGAGCGGCGCGCGCAGATAGAAGGCGTCGCCGTCGATCCTGTAGAACACCGGCCAACCGTGCCGGACGATGTCGGCGAGCACGGCGTCGCGCGTCAGCCAGTCGTCGGTGGTGAAGAAGAAATGGCCTTCGCCGCCGAGCACGACGACGACGAAACCGAGCGCGAGACAAGCGAGCAGCAAGCCGCCGTTCACCGGCGCGTCGAGCGCGCCGCCATCCACGCGACCCCGGGCGGAAAACAGCAGCGCGGTGACGCCGGCGCAGCCAAGCAGCACGATGATGGCTGCGGGTAGCGCCAATCCCGCCGCCCAGACGGCGTTGCCGGCGACAAACACCAGTGCGCCCGCGTTGAGCAAAGTGCGATTGGAGAGGCTCAAGGTTTTCGCGCGCGCCGACGCGGCGGGAAGAGCGGCCTCGGTCACGGTCAGGCGCTCCGTCGCGCAGGCAGGACGAGCGCCTCTTTGATGGCGCTGATCATATGGTCGATATGACCGGCCTCCAGGCCCGGATAGACCCCGATCCAAAAGGTGCGGTCGACGACAATATCGGCATTGTCGAGCGCGCCCGCGATGCGGAAATTCTGGCCGATCATATAGGGCTGGCGCACGAGATTGCCGCCAAACAGCAGCCGCGTGCCGATCCTTTGCGCGTTCAAATGCTGCACCAGCCCGTCGCGCGACACCGGCGCAGTCTCGCGCAGCGTGATCGGAAAGCCGAACCAGGAGGGCTCGGTTCCAGCGGTGGCTTCCGGCAGGATCAAGACGTCGTTGAGCGCGCGCAAACCGTCTGTCAGGCGGTCGAAATTGCGGCGTCGGGCGTCGATGAAATCGTCGAGGCGATCGAGCTGCGCGAGACCCACGGCCGCCTGCATATCGGTGATCTTCAGATTGAAGCCGAGATGCGAATAGACATATTTGTGGTCGTAGCCCCTTGGGAGATCGCCGAGCTTCCAGCCATAGCGCTTGTTGCACGTGGCGTCCTTGCCGGGCGCGCAATAGCAGTCGCGGCCCCAGTCGCGAAAACTCTCCATGATTTTCGCCAGCAGCGGATTGTCGGTGAAGACGGCCCCGCCCTCGCCCATGGTGATGTGGTGGGCGGGATAAAAGCTCAGCGTGCCGATGTCGCCGAAGGTCCCGACATGTTTGCCGTCGACCGTCGCCCCGAGCGCGTCGCAGCAATCCTCAATCAGCCACAGACCATGCTTATCGCACAGGGTTTTGATGGCCTTGACGTCGAATGGGTTTCCCAGCGTGTGCGCGACCATCACCGCCTTGGTTTTGGGTCCGATGGCGGCTTCGAGCGCGGCGACGTCGATGTTGTAGGTGGGAATGTCGACATCGACGAAAACCGGAACGGCGCCCCACAAAATCGCGGGATTGACCGTGGTGGGAAAGCCGGTGGCGCAGGTGATGACTTCATCGCCGGGCTTGATCTGGCGCTCCTTCAAACGCGGCGAGGTCAGCGCCGAAAAGGCGACGAGATTGGCGGAAGACCCGGAATTGACGGTGAGCGCGGAGCGGACCCCGATGCGGGCGGCGAGTTTGTTCTCAAAATCCGCGTTGAAGCGCCCGGTGGTCAACCAAAAGTCCAGCGCGGAATCGACCAATGTCTGCATTTCGCGCGCGCCATAGACGCGGCCAGACACTGGGACGCTTGCGCCGGGCGCAAAAGCCGGCTGGCGATGGGCGAGCTCGTGATAGCGCCCGACCAGCTCAAGAATTTGCGCGCGCAAACCTTCGGCTTCAGGCGATTCGTTGGGCTTCATGGTCGTCCCGCGCATTGGAGAAGGGGGAGGTCAGGCGCACGCGCTGACCGAGATAGGCGTCGATCTGCCCAAAAGTGTGCGCGCGCATGTCGGCGCCGTCGGCGTGGGCGCGATACCAGCGCGCCGTCCATTCCACCGTCTCGTCAAAACTCAGCAGCGGCTTCCAACCGAGTTTTTCCCGGGCCTTGCTGGCGTCGAGCCGCAACAGGCCGGCCTCGTGCGGATGCGCGGCGCGATCCGGCAGCCAGCGCGCCTCCGGTCCCCAGGCGGCCATGAAGCGGGTGAGCAAGGCTTCCACATCCTGTTCGCTTTCGGCGCCCGGTCCGAAATTCCAGCCGTCGGCAAAGCCTGCGCCCTGCAGCGCCGCCTTTTGCGCGAGCATGAGATAGCCGGACAGGGGTTCCAGCACATGCTGCCAGGGCCGCACCGATTTGGGCGCGCGCACCTCGACCGGACGTCCCGCGCGAAAGGCGCGCACGGCGTCGGGCAGGATGCGGTCGGGCGCAAAATCCCCTCCCCCGATCACATTTCCGGCGCGCGCCGTCGCGACGGTCGCCCCCTGTTCAAAGAAGGAGGCGCGATAGGAGGCGGTGACCAGTTCGGCGCAGGCCTTGCTGTTGGAATAGGGATCGCGTCCGCCAAGCGCATCGGTCTCGCGATAGCCCCAGATCCAGTCGCGATTGTCGTAGCACTTGTCGGTGGTGACGTTCACCAGCGCCTTCAGATTCTTGCAGGCGCGCGCGGCTTCGAGCACATGCACGCAGCCCATGACATTGGTCTGGAAGGTCGCGACCGGATCGGCATAGCCCTGCTTCACCAGCGGCTGCGCGGCCATGTGGATGACGATGTCCGGATCGGCGGCGACCATGGCGCGGCGCAAATTTTCGAAATCGTTGATGTCGCCGCGCAAATCCTCGAGCGTGGCGCCGACCGACAGCAGGTCGAACAGGGATGGATTGGTCGGCGGCGCCAGGGCGTAACCCGTGGTCTCCGCATTCAGCCGCGCCAGCATCAGCGACAGCCACGCGCCCTTGAACCCCGTATGTCCCGTGACAAAAACGCGCCGACGGCGCCAGAAGCTGGAATCGATCACCACACTCTCCATGGCGCGGCGCCGCTCGCCCAATGGTCTTCGAGAAAAATCTTGTCGCGCAGCGTGTCCATCGGCGACCAGAAACCGGGATGGACGAAGGCCTGCAGCTGCCCTTGCGCCGTCAGCCGGTTCATCGGCTCGCGCTCCCATACGGTGTCGTCGCCCTCGATCAGGTCGCAGACTTTCGGCGACAGCATGAAGAAGCCGCCGCTGATCCAGCCGCCCTCGTCATCCGGCTTTTCGGTGAAGGCGGTGACGCGCTCGCCATCGAGGAGCAGGGTGCCAAAACGCTTGGCGGGCCGCACCGCTGTCACGGTCGCAAGCTTGCCATGCGCGCGATGAAAGGCGAGTTGCGCGGTGAGGTCGACATTGCCGACGCCGTCGCCATAGGTGAGCGCAAACACCTCATCGTCAGCGACATAATCGCGAATGCGCTTGATGCGCCCGCCGGTCATGGTCTGCTCGCCGGTGTCGATCAGCGTGACCCGCCAAGGCTCCGCCATCTCCCGATGCACTTCCATTCTGTTGGCGCGCATGTCGAAGGTGACGTCGGACATATGCAGAAAATAGTTCGAGAAGAACTCTTTGATGTAATAGCCCTTGTATCCCAGGCAGATCACGAATTCATTGAACCCGTGCGCCGAGTAGATTTTCATGATGTGCCAGAGGATGGGGCGTCCGCCGATTTCGACCATCGGCTTTGGACGAATCGCCGTCTCCTCGGCGAGCCTCGTGCCCATCCCGCCGGTCAGGATCACCACTTTCATTGAATCATACTCGCGGCCAGCAAGGGCTGTTGTGCCCGAATCAGCATGACTGACGCGGCGTAAAGGATCGGTTAAGCCTGTCAGGCGCTTGCGCCAGCGAACGCGCGTAAGCGTTCCTTAAGCCGGGCCTGCGAGAACGTTGAGCGTTTGGGAGGCCGCGTGACGCAACTGACCGCAACCGGGACCGCTGGCGTCCGATCCGCTGGGGCGAGCTTTGCCTGGCTCGCCTTCCTGCTGGCGCTCGCCGCTTATTTCGGCCTGGGCGCGGATCGGATCGTCGAGGTCTGGCGGACCGGCGCCTATCACGACACCGACGACGCCATGCGCATGGTTCAGGTGCGCGATCTGCTCGCGGGCCAGGCCTGGTACGATATGACCGCCTGGCGCCTCGACCCGCCCAATGGCATGTTCTCGCACTGGTCGCGCGTCGTCGACGCGCCGCTCGCCGCGCTCATCCTGCTGTTTCGCACGTTTCTCGATGGCGCGCAGGCGGAACGCGCGGCGCGCATCGTCTTTCCCGCGCTGATGACGCTGGGGCTGTTCGGCGCGGGGTTTTACGCCGCGCGTATTTTCGCCGGCCGCTCGATGCGGCTGTTCGGCCTCGCCGCCATGCTGTTCTGCGGCGTGCTGTTCTGGCAGTTTCCCGCGGGACGGGTCGATCACCACGCGCCGCAGATCGTTGCGCTGCTGGCGGCGGTGGCGGCGATGGCGGCCTGTTTCGGCAGGGCTGACGCGCGCGGGCCGGCGGCCGTGTCGGGCGCGATGACCGCGCTGAGCCTGTCCATCGGCCTGGAAAATCTGCCTTTCCTCGCGCTGGTCGCCGCGGCGCCGGCCATTCTGTTCGTCATGCGCGGCGCGGAGGCGCGCCAAACCCTTGTTGGCTTCGCGCTCGGCCTCGCCGGCGCGCTCATTCCGCTTTATCTGGCGACGGTCGGCCCGCAGCGCTGGCTTATGCCGGCCTGCGACGCGCTTTCGGGGCCTTATCTGTTCGCCTGTCTCGGCGGCTGCATCGCTTATCTTGGCGTCGCCTGGTTCGGCGGCGCCGCGCTTTGGCGGCGTTTGGCGCTGGTGGCGCTCGCCGGGCTTTTGGCGGCGGCGCCGCTCAGCCTGATGCCGCGCGCCTGCCTGAGCGATCCCTATTACGGCATGGACGCGCTGGTGCGCAGCTATTGGCTGGTCCCAAACCCTGAAGTGATTTCGATCCTGCGGCAGGCGCAAGTCGACGGGCATCTGGCGCTGATGCTGTTCGTCCCCACGCTGGTCGGCCTGTTGGCGGCCCTGTTCGGCGCCGCAACGACGGCCGGCGCGGCGCGCGCCCGCTGGAGTTTTTTGGCGACCCAAGTCGCGCTCGGCCTCGCCCTGGGCTCCCTGCATGTGCGGGTGTTTGCAACCGTCATGCCGCTCGCCGCGATTGGCCTGCTGGCGCCGGTCGCGTGGATTCGCCAAAAGCTCGAAGCCGCCGTCTCCGAGCAGACGCGCCCCCTGATCGGCGGCCTCTCCGGCCTTGTCGCCCTATTCGCCCTCTCCTCCATGGGGCTGATGGTCGAGCTGCCGGAAGGCGCCTTCGCCGCGGCGCCCAAACCCGACCGCTGCATGAAGTCGGAAACCTACGCGGCCCTGCGCGACCTGCCGCCCGGCGTCGCGGCGTCGATGATCTCGCCCGGCGCCTATCTGCTGGCGGAGACGAAGCTGAGCGCATTGGCTGGCCCCTACCATCGCAACAGCCACGGCAACCGCGCCGCCCTGGACATTCTGTTCGCCAAGCCCGACGCGGCCGAGACTTTTGCCCGCGCGGCGGGGGTGCGCTACGTCATTCTGTGCTGGGACCGTCCGGATGCGGCGGCCTCATGGACGCAATGGGGTCCCGGCGGCCTGGCGGAGCAGATCATCGAAGGCGCAATTCCCCGTTGGCTGCGTCCGATCCCCGTCGAAAACACGCCCGCCCGCGTGTTCGAGATTGTGAAGCCGGGACAGGCGGCGAACTGAGCGGCCGAAGAGCCGAGTTAAAGGGGCCGACGCGCCATTTAGATATTCAAGGGCTCGGCGCGAAATCGATCCGCGCCGCGACGCCCAGCCCCGCGATGCGCGTCCATTCGAAGCGGCCGCGGTGCACCACGGCGATGCGGTCGACGATTCTGAGCCCCAAGCCCTGCCGGCCCGGTTTTCCGCCGGCGCCGTCCGCCGGGCGGACGTTTCGCGCGCGGTCGCCGTCGTCGTGGACGCAAAAGGCCGCGCCCGGCCCCACGTCCACGCGGATCGCCGCGCCCTCGGGCGTATGGCGCACGGCGTTCTCGACCAGATTGCGCAAAGCGTTCTCGATCAAGGCGGGATGGCCGGCGAAGGGCGAGGCGTCGCGCACGTCAAGCGCGATACTCTTGCCGGAGGCGTAGACGAAGGGGGCGAGATCGCCGATCACCCGTTCCGCCAGCGCCGCCGGGTCGATCTGTTCCATGGAGGCGAGCGGCGCGCCTTCGACGCGGGCGAGACTGGTCAATTGTTCGACGAGATGGTTGAGCGCCTCGAGATCCCCTTCGACTTTTCGTGCGCGCGGATCAGCGATTTTTTCCAGCTCCAGCCGCGCCACCGCGAGCGGCGTGCGCACTTCATGCGAAATCGCCGATGTCAGCAGCCGCTGCGACGACATCAGCTCGCCGATCCGGTCGAAGGCCGTGTTGACCGCGTCGGCGAAGCCGGCGATTTCGCGCGGCATGCCCTCCGTGGGCAGCCGCGCGGCCTGCGCCCCGGGATCGAGCGCCGCGACCTGGCGCGCCGCCCTTTGCACCGGACGCAGCATTTGCATCACCGAAAGCACGGTCGCGCCGAGCACGAAGACCAGCATCAGGCCCATGGGCGGCAGCACGTGGTGGATGACCTCGCGCGCGAACACCTGCGGGATCACGCCCGCACGATCCTCGACCACCGCGATTTCGATCATCACGGGCTCCGGCGCCTCGGCGACGACGCGCCCGCCCGCGACCTGCAAGGGCTTGCCGGGCTGAACCTGCCGCATCCAGAACACCAGCGGCCTGAACGCGAGCGGCGGGAACAGCGCCTCGCAGGCGTCGCTGCAATTGGAGAACAGCTGCGCGCCCGCCGCCGTCCTCACCCGGACGAAATAGCCGCTGTCCGCCGCGCCATAACGCGCAACGAGATCCGGGGGCAGGCTGAAGGCCGCGCGGTCCTCGTGTGCGGAAAGCCCCTGCGCCAGCGCCTCGGTCTCGACCTCGATGGCCAAACGCTCGGTCGCCTGGTCGTCGAACCAATATTCGACGAAAATGCCGGCGGTCTGCGCCAGCATGGCGAGCGCCGCGAACACGGCGATGCGCCGCACCACGAGAGCGATGAGCGAAGGCGGCGTGCGGATCACAGTTTTTCTTGCGCGCATGACAGGGGACCATCCGCGATCTTCTTCAGGGAGGGCGCCAGCAGACTGCGCCGCGCCAGGCCGCGCAATCCAATTGCGCCTCACTGGAATATTTCTAAAGAATACGAAGTTTGCCCCGGGCTCGCCGCATTCGGCGTACAACAGTCGGAAAATTGCGGGACGCGGACATGAGCAAAGACATTTCATTGCAGACGATGAAGCCGGGCGAATCCGCGCGCATCCTTGGGTTCGTCAAGGGCGAGCGCGAATACCGCCAGCGCCTGCTGGCGATGGGCCTGACCCCGGGAACCGTGTTCTCCGTGACCCGCGTCGCGCCGCTCGGCGATCCCCTGGAGATCTCGGTGCGCAATTTCACCCTCACTCTGCGCCGGCGCGAAGCCGCGATCCTCCTGGCGGAAAGACTTTAGACCATGGCCCATGTCGTCGCCGTCGTCGGCAATCCCAATTGCGGCAAGACCACCCTGTTCAACGCGCTCACCGGCTCGACCCAGCAGGTGGGCAACTGGCCGGGCGTCACCGTCGAAAAGAAGGTGGGCGCCTATGCGCTCGGCGATGAGCGCTTCGACCTCGTCGACCTCCCCGGCATCTACATGATCGGCGGCCTGTCGAAAGGCTCCGAGGACGAGCGCGTCGCCCGCGACTACATCCTCTCCGGCGAGGCGCGCGTCGCGGTGAACATCCTCGACGCCTCCAATCTGGAGCGCAATCTCTATCTGACCACGCAATTGCTGGAGATGCGCGTTCCCGTCGTGGTCGCCGTCAATATGGTGGACCTCGCGGAAAAAAGCGGCATCCGCATCGACGTGAAGGCGCTGTCCGAGGCGCTCGACTGCCCGGTGGTCGCCCTTGTCGCCAGCCGACGCCGCGGCGTGTCCGAGCTGAAACAGGCCATCGCCGCCGCCTGCAGGAACCCGAGAATTCCGTCGGTTCAACCGACGCACGCCCCCGCCGTCGAGGCGGCGCGCGCCGCTTTGGTCCCCGCGGTCGCGCAGGCCGCCGCCCGCCGCCAGGTCGATCCCGGCTGGGTGGCGCTCAAACTGCTCGAAGGCGACGGTTTTGCAGAAGAGCTGGCCGGTCCGGGCCTGCGGGGCGACATAGAGCGGCATGGACAGGCGATCGAAACCGCCTGCGGCGAGGAGGCCGACATCATCATCGCCGACGGCCGCTATCGCTTCATCGGCGCGGTGATCGCCGCCTGCTTCCACCAGCCCCGCAAGATTTCGCTGAAACTGACGCGGCGCATCGACAAGGTGGTGCTGAACCGGTTTCTCGGCGTGCCGGTGTTCCTGTTCGCCATGTATCTGATGTTCGTGTTCACCATAAAGGTGGGCGGCGCCTTCATCGACTTCTTCGGCCTGACCGCAGAGGCTTTGTTCGTCGACGGCGTCGGCGAGACGCTCAAGGCCGTCCACGCCCCGGAATGGCTGACCGTGCTGCTCGCCACCGGCGTCGGCGGCGGCGTCAAGACGGTCGCGACCTTCATCCCGATCATCGGATCGCTGTTCCTGTTCCTGTCCTTCCTCGAGGACTCCGGCTATATGGCGCGCGCGGCCTTTGTGATGGACCGCGCCATGCGCGCCATCGGCCTGCCCGGCAAGTCCTTCGTGCCGCTCATCGTCGGCTTCGGCTGCAACGTCCCGGCGATCATGGCGACGCGGACGCTGGAAAACCGCCGCGACCGCGTGCTGACCATCATGATGGCGCCGTTCATGTCCTGCGGCGCCCGTCTGCCGGTCTACGCCCTGTTCGCCGCCGCCTTCTTCACCGACAACGGCCAGAATGTCGTGTTCGCCCTCTATATTCTCGGCATCGCCTTCGCCGTGGCGACTGGCCTGCTGCTGAAAGCCACGCTGTTGCAGGGCGCGACCTCGCCCTTCGTGATGGAGCTGCCGCCCTACCATCTGCCGACCGCACAGACCTTGCTGCTGCAGGCCTGGCGGCGGTTGCGCGAATTCGTGTTCCGCGCCGGCCAGGTGATCGTTCCCATCGTCGCTGTGCTCAGCTTCTTCAACGCCATGGGAACGGACGGCTCGTTCGGCAAGGAGAACACCCGCGATTCCGTGCTTGCGGCGGCGAGCCAGAGCATCACCCCGGTGTTCCGCCCGCTCGGCGTGACCGAGGAGAACTGGCCCGCCGCGGTCGGCCTGCTCACCGGCGTGTTCGCCAAGGAGGCCGTGGTCGGGACGCTGAATTCGCTTTACGCCGATATGGGCGCGGCCGACGCGGCGACCAAGGCGAAAACCGAAGGCGACGCGGCGGCTTCGGCCGAGACCGGCGGCGTCGTCGCCAAGCTCGGCGAGGCCTTCGCCACCGTGCCGGCCAAATTGGCCGAAATCGCGCCTTCGCTCGGCGATCCGCTGGGGCTGAACGTTTCCTATACCGGCGACGCCGCTCAGGCGGCGACCGAGCTCAAGGTGCAGAACGGGGTGTTCGGCGCGATGACCAGCCGGTTCGACGGCGTCGCCGGGGCTTTCGCCTATATGCTGTTCATCCTGCTCTACTCGCCCTGCGTGGCTTCGCTCGGCGCGATCCGCCACGAAGCCGGCATGGGCTGGACGGCTTTCGCCGTGCTCTGGAACACGCTGCTGGGGTACACGTCGGCGGTCGCATTCTACCAGGCCGCCACTTTCTCCCGCGATCCCGAAATGGCCTCGGCCTGGCTGCTCGCCTGCGCGACGCTGACGCTGGGCGCCATCGGGGCGATGATTGCGGCGGGGCGCTGGCGGGCGCGCGCGCTGGCGACCGCGCCGGCGGAGTGAAGCCATGGCCATGACCCTGATGGAGGCCAAGGCCTATCTGGTGGCGCGCCGGCGCGCCACCCTCGTCGACATCGCAACGCATTTTGATTCGTCTCCCGACGCGGCGCGCCAGCTCATGCGGCATTGGCTCGACAAGGGCCGGGTGAAGCTCCTGGAATGCCGGCAATGCGACGCCGGCTGCCATTGCGGCCGGGGTCCCGACGAAATCTACGAATGGGTGAGCTGAGACGCCGCCGGTTTGCTTCTGTCGCTCCGTCAAGCTAAAACCCCGCCTGCATTGGGGAGTAGGCGCCGCCTCCTGGCGGAGCGTCATCAACATGATGAGCTGCGGCGACATGATCAGCTGCGGCTCTGGTGACGCGGGTGGACACACTCTGGCGAGACCAATGCTCCACGGCCACGCGCCAGGAGGGGTCGCCATGTTGCAAACGCTTATTCTCGCCTTCAGCCTGTCCACCGACGCTTTCGCCGCCTCCGTGGCGAAAGGGGCGCGCTTCCCCAATATGGGCGCGGGCCGAATCGCCGCCATCGCCTTCAGCTTCGGACTGCTGGAGGCCTGCGCGCCGCTGGTCGGCTATCTGCTCGGCATCCAATTCGCGGGGACGATCGAGGCGTTCGACCACTGGATCGCCTTCGGCATCCTCGGCTTCCTAGGCGGCCGGATGATCTGGAAAAGCTTTGAGGAAGGCGCCGAAGAGGTCGACAGCGCCCTGCCGACCGTCGCCGCGGTGTTCGCGACCGCGCTTGGCACCAGCGTCGACGCCACCGCGGTCGGCGTCAGCCTGGCGCTGTTCAGCGACAATATTCCGCTGACGCTGCTCACCATCGGCGCTGTGACCTTGATGATGACCTTGATCGGCCTGCGCCTCGGCGGCGTGATCGGCGAACGCACCGGCAAATGGGCCGAGCGGATCGGCGGCGTCGGCCTGTTCGCCATCGGCGCGAAAATCCTGGTCTCCCATCTGGCCTGACCCGGCCAGTTCGCATCCGTCACCGTTATTTTTCAGGCGCGAACTCGAGTGCGCGCCCGCGATGACGTGCGTCGCACACAATCGCCAACCCCATGTCTTAATTTAGAAAAATTCTAAGAAGCGCAGATTGCTTTGCTGCATGGCGGCAAGCTTGGCAATCTGGCAGCATCGGAACCGCGGCCTCGCCGCCTCTCGGAAACCTTGATCATGACATCTGCGCTTCGCGCGGCGACCCGCCGCGCGGAAACGAACAAGCCTGTCCAAAATCCTTCGGGGGACAGGCATGGATGAACTGAACGGCCGGATGATGGCCTTCCAGATTCTGCTCACCGGCCTGATCGCGCGCTCCGCCAATGACGCGCGCGATCCGCTCGGCTTTCTCAGCGACTTTCGCGACGAAATGCGCGCCGTCATCCGCGGCGTGCGCATCGACGGCCTGCCCGATGGCGGTCCGGTCCGCGACCACGCGCTGCGCGCCGCCGACGAAATGTTTTCGCTGATGAAGGCGCCAGCGAACGATCAATGAAGGGAAGCACCACGTGACTGAAGCGACCAATCTCTCCATCCGGCGGCCTCTGTCGCTGCGCGGCGTCGGCGCCGCGCCCGGCGCGACATTCGCCGCCGCCTGCCTCGCCGGCGTCACCGCCTCCGACAGGGTGGAGGCGCAGGACTCCGCCCTTCCCGCGCTGACCGTAGACGCGCCGACCCAGCGCCATCGCGCCGCGCCGCCCAAGCCGACGCCGGCGCAACAGCGCGCCCGCGCCAGCCTGCGCCAGATGGCGCGCGCCCGCGCCGCGCAGCCGGCGGCGCGCCAGCCCAGCGAGCCCGCGCGCGCCCCAACGGCCGCCGCCGCCAATGTCCCGGCCGACGCCGATCCCTATGCCGAGCCCGGCGCGCCCTACAAGGTCAACCGCGTCTCCAGTTCGTTCAAATTCCCCGAAACCATCGCCAATACGGCGCGGACCATCACGGTCCTGTCGAAGGAAGTTTTGGACGACAAGGGAACCACCTCGCTGCGCGACGTCGCCCGCACCACCGCCGGCGTGACGCTGGGCACGGGCGAAGGCGGCAACGCCTTCGGCGATCGGTTTTTCGTGCGCGGCTTCGATGTGCGCAACGATATTTTCATCGACGGCGTGCGCGATCCCGGCGTTAGCATCCGCGAAAACTTTTTTACCGAACAGGTCGAGATCATGCGCGGCCCCGGCTCCGCCTATGCCGGGCGCGGCACCGCCGGCGGCGCCATCAACATCGTGCCGAAACAAGCGACCGATCGCGACTTCCAGACGATCGAAGGCATGGCCGGCACCGACCGCACGCGCCGCGTCACCTTCGACGTCAACCAGACGATCACGCCGACCCTGTCGGTGCGCGCCGGCGGCCTGCTGCAAGGCGCGAGCGTCGCCGGCCGCGACGTGACCACCGACTACCGCGAAGGCGCCTTCCTCGCGGTGAAATGGACGCCGCTCGACTCCTTCACCCTGCGGGCCAATTACATCTACACCAATCTGCACGGCATCCCCGATTTCGGCGTGCCCTATTACCGCGTCTCGAACGCCGTCTGGGGCTCGCCGGTCACAGAAATCGGCGTCAACCGCGACACATTCTACGGTTTCGCCAATCGCGACTTCCAGCAGGCGCAGCAAAACATCGGCACGCTCAACGGCGAATATCGCGTCAACGACATCGTCACCCTCAGCAACAAGCTGCGCGTCCAGGAATCCTTGCTCGCCTACGTCGGCACGCTGGCGCAGCGCGTCACCGCCAATGGCCCCCTCGCCAATTGGACCGTGAGCACCAATCCGCAAAGCCGCCACCAGATCACCGACGTGATCGCCGACCAGGCCGAGGCCAGACTGACTTTTGCGACCGGCGCGGTGAATCATATCGCGGTGGCGGGCGCCGAATTCTCGCATGAATCCGTCAAGGTGCAGAATTATACCAACCTCGTCTCCGAGGCGTTCGGCGGCGGCTCGACCAGCTCCAGCATCACGCAAAATCTGGCCGATCCGCAATACACCTATCTTTCCTTTCCCACGCCGGCGCTCAATCCGGCGTCAACCGGAATCAATGTCGCGACGCAGAGCGCCTATCTGCTCGACACCGCCAATTACAATGATGTGCTCTTCGTCAATGGCGGCGTCCGCATGGACAATTACGCCATTTCCTCGGCCAATGCGCAGGGACGCAATGAGGTGGACGCGCTGATGTTCAACTCGAACGCCGGCGTGCTGGTGAAGCCGCTGCCGACGCTCAGCCTTTACGGCGCCTACGCCACCTCCTCGAACCCCTATGGCGCGGAACTCGACTCCACCAGCTATGCCTATGGCGGCCTGTCGCCGACGACCAATCAGGTGTTCGGCCCCGAGCGCAATCTCGGCTACGAAATCGGCGCCAAATGGGAGCTGTTCGATAGAAAACTGCTCGCCACCGCCGCGCTGTTCCGCACCGAAAAGACCAACGCCCGCGATGTCGGCGCCACCACGACCGCCGGCGCCGCCTATGAGATCGAAGGCATTGACCTCGGCGCCGGCGGCAACATTACTGAGGATTGGAGCGTGTTTTCCGGCCTGGTGCTGATGCGCTCGAAGGTGACGGAATCGCACACCGCGCCGGCCAACACCACAATGTACAAGACCAATGTCGGCCTGCCCCTCGCCAATATCGCGCATCAGAGCTTCAATATCCTGACCAAATACAAGATCGACCCGACCTGGGAGGTCGGCGGACAGGCGACCTATATGTCACAGATCTTCGGCGGCACGCTGGCGGCCAATGCCGGAACGGTGCTGCCCGCCCACTGGCGCTTCGACGCTTTCGTTGAGGCCAATCTCACCAAGCAGCTCACGCTGAAAGCCTCGGTGAACAACATCTTCAACCAGCTCTACTACGACGCCTTCTACCGCAGCCTGTCGCCCTTCACCATGGTTGCGCCGGGGCGCGCCGCCTATCTCACCGTGACGGCGAAGTTCTGACATGCTGATCTGCATCCCCGAAGTCCTCACCAAAGCGGAGGTCGCGGATTTCCGCGCCCTCATGGACGCCGCGGCCTGGGAGGACGGCAAGAAAACCGCCGGCGCCCAATCGGCTGTTGTCAAGAACAACGAGCAATTGCCGGTCGACGGCGAGTTGGCGCGGGCGCTCGGCGCCCGCATCATCCAGAAGATCACGGCGAACCCCTTGTTCGTTTCCGCCGCCGTGCCGCTGCACATTTTCCCGCCGCTGTTCAACCGCTACGGCCCCGGCGCGCATTTCGGCCTGCACGTCGACAATTCCATTCGCGGCGATGCGGCCACCGGCCTGCGCATCCGCACCGATTTGTCGGCCACTCTGTTCCTGTCGGAGCCCGAGGATTACGACGGCGGCGAACTGACGGTGGAGACCGCCTATGGCGCGCAGGAGGTGAAACTGCCGGCGGGCCATATGGTGCTCTATCCCGCCTATAGCCTGCATCTGGTGGCGCCGGTCACGCGCGGCGCGCGCGTGTCCTCGTTCTTCTGGATTCAGAGCATGATCCACGACCCGCAGGCCCGCGCGCTGATCTTCGACCTCGACCAGGCCATCCAGGGCGTCACCACGAAACTCGGCGTCGACGCCGACGAGACCGTGCGCCTCAGCCATGTCTATCACAATCTCATCCGCGCCCACGCGGAAGTCTAGGAAAGCCGGCCATGCATGATCTCTCGCCCTGGTCGATGTTTCTCAACGCCGACCTTTTCGTGAAAGCGGTGATGACCACTTTGGCGCTCGCCTCGGTCGCCACCTGGACGGTGTTCCTGGCGAAACTTTATGAGCTGTTTCGCGCGCGAAAAAACCTGGAGGGGGCGCTGGTTCGGATCGCCGGCGCGCGCAGCCTCGCCGACGCGCGCGGCGAACTCGGCGAGGGTCCGGGCGTGGTCGCCGCGCTGTTGCAGGCGGCGGCGCGCGAATGGGCCTTGTCCGGCGAAGCCGCCAAAAACCTCGAGGCGCGCGCCGCCTCGCATTTCCAGGAAATCGCCAAGGATGAAGCGGCGCGGGCGCGGCGCGGCACGGCGGTGCTGGCGACGGTGGGCGCGATCGCTCCCTTCGTCGGCCTGCTCGGCACGGTCTGGGGCATCATGAACAGTTTCATCGGCATTTCCAAAGCGCAGACCACCAATCTCGCCGTGGTCGCGCCCGGCATTGCCGAAGCGTTGCTCGCCACCGCGATCGGCCTGGTCGCCGCCATTCCGGCCGTCGTGTTCTACAATGCCGTGTCGCGCGCGGCGAAAACCTATCTGGAAAGCGTGCAGCGCGCCTCAGGCGTCGCCGCGCGTCTGCTGTCGCGCGATCTCGACCGGGCGCATCATGGCGCGGGCGCAAATCTCCGGCTGGCGGGAGAGTGACATGGCCGCCGCCCTGCCCAATTCCGAAGACGAGGATTTCGCCGAGACGCATGACATCAATGTCACGCCGTTCATCGACGTCATCCTGGTGCTGCTGATCATCTTCATGGTGGCGGCGCCGCTCTCGACCGTGGATCTGCCCATCGACCTGCCCAGCGCCAACGCCGCGCCGCAGAAAAAGCCGGACAAGCCGGTCTATGTCAGCCTGAAAAGCGATCTGGAGCTGTTTGTCGGGGAAACGCCGGTCAAGCGCGCCGACCTCGCGCGCCGGCTGGGCGAAGAGCCCGAAGCGAAGGAGCGCCGCATCTTTTTGCGCGCGGACAAGACGGCGCCTTACGGCGAGCTGATGGCGGTGCTCGATCTGATCAAGGGCGCGGGCTTTTCGAAGATCGCGCTGGTGGCCCTGGAAGGCGCGCCGGCGGCGACGGGAGGACAGAAGTGACCGAACTCGCGCTGAACTGGAGCGAGACGCCGGCGCCGCGCCGCCTCTCCGCGACCTGGCTGATCGCCGGCGGCGTCGCGCTCGCCCTGCACGGCGGCGCGGCCGCTGTCGCGCTGATGGACCGGGACACCGAGCTTGACGACGCGGTCGGCGCCGCCGCCATCGAAATCGGCCTCGACTATGAGGCGCCGCGCAACGAGCCCTCCTTCCTGCCGCCGGGCCAGGAGGCGCAGGAGTCGCGCGCGGCGCTCGAAACGCCCGACCAGAAGATCAAGACGGACAGCGCCCTGCCCGAGGCGCAAATGACGCAAGCCGAGGAGGCCGAGCAGCAGGCGGCGCCCAAGCCGCTGGAAAAGCCGGACGAAAAGACGGAAGAAGCGAAGCAGAACACGGTGGCGACCCAGGCCGCGGTCGAGGCCGAAGCCGCCGCCGCGCCCTCCTCCGAAGCCGCGAAGCCATCGAACCGCTCGCGCGCGCCGGTTCTGGGCGTCGGCGAAACCGCGCGCCGCACGGTCTTGACCTGGCAAAAGCAGCTGGTCGCCCATCTCGACCGCGCCAAGCGCTATCCGGCGGAGGGCGGCGGGCGCGGCGCCACGGTGAAGGTGCGCTTTCGCATCGACCGCATGGGCCGGCTGCAAATGGCGGAATCCGCGGCGACGCGCCAGGACCCGGCCTTCGAGGCGGCGGCGCTCGCCATGCTGAAGCGCGCCGACCCGGTTCCGCCGCCGCCGCCGGACCTCGCCGACGCCGGCCTGACGTTTTCGCTGCCCGTGGTGTTCCGGGCGCAACCGAAGCGTTAGCTCTATGGTTGCCCGGAAATCCCCGGCAAGATCGCCCGTGGCGAACCTCAGTGTGACGGCAAAGGGCGCTGCCCTCAACTTCACGGCAAAATCCGAGACGCGAACACCCATCAAGCGGGGGGAAAAGTTCCCCCGTGGCCGCCCCCTCTGCAGTCAAAAGCGATCTCGCAGTGTGGGGCGAACCTCTATCCTGAGGGGCTGCAGTGGATTTTCGGCGAGCTGTCGCACTGCGGAACGAATCTCGGGCGAGCGTTCAATTAGCTCGAACGCATGAGCGTCCTCCAGCGCAACTTCCCGACGTAGTTCCTCGGTCGCCACTCGGAGGTTTTTGGCGTTTTCTGCACGAGAAATATCTAGCTGCCTCGCCTCAGCTGCGAGTTTGTCTGCTTCATACTCCGCTTTTCGGGCGTTGGCCCTCGCTAAGCGCACAGAGGCAGGTATATGCATCAGCTTGTCTAAGGACTGCACCAGCGCCCAGATACCAGCCAAAGCGCCCGCACTTGTCGCCACTGGTCCAGCTTGGTTTATCAATTCAATGAGGAGCGGCGACTCGAATCGCATCCGGGTAACCGATAGCTGAACGTCTTCAGGCAATCGGTAGCTGTTTCGATTACGGGATGAGCCACCGACTCCGGCACGAACTGCCTCTCGGTAGCCAACTACGTAAATACGGTTCAGATCCCATAACAGCGATGAGAGATCGAGAACTGAGAGGCTGTGACTTTTTCAATTTTGGTCACCTTCGACCACTGCAAAATCAATGAGTTAGCAGTGTCGAAAACCGAAAATCTTGAATAAAGTCACAAACTCTGAGAAGTCTTGCAGCGACCCGAACTCCAACCCGACCGCATATTGCCGCGCGTGCGCCATAACAGACCGGTCCTCAACCTCCGAAGCAATGCGCAAACCTTAACCTTCGGCATGAGGTGTGACAACGAACTGGCATCACGTCCGGTGTGACAACCTGAGGCTTAGGCAGGAAACGCGAGGAGCGAACTCGGCAAAATCTCGGTTTTTCAGGGTTTTGAGATGGCGCACCCGACAGGATTCGAACCTGTGACCTCTGCCTTCGGAGGGCAGACGTTAGATGTTTCCCAGAGATTGCTGTCTGTTTCTACATTGCTATATATAACTGTTATTAAACGAATTATCATCCTTCGTTTGGTTTCTAATGTTTGCCGGTGTATTCCAATTTTTCCCATCTCATGGTGAGATATTGGTGAGTAAGCGCTTGGAGTCGTCAAAATGCCAAAACTCACCCTGTCGGTCGTCAAAGCGGCGGCGCCTCGTGAAAAGCAATATACGATTTGGTGCAGCGAACTCGCTGGCTTTGGGGTTTACATCCTACCCACAGGAAAGCGCACTTATTTCGTCGATTACCGCAATGCCGACGGCGTGCGTCATAGGATCACGATAGGTCGGCACGGAAAGATAACCACAGAAGAGGCTCGCAAGCTGGCCATAGGCGCCCTCGGCCGGACCGTGCATGGCGAAGACCCTGCACAGGACCGCACCGCCCGCCGAAAAGCGATCACCGTCGATCAGCTGTGTGATGATTATTTAGCGGCAGCGGAAAAAGGCCTCATCCTTGGGAAGAAAGAACGCCCAAAGAAGCCGTCGACGCTCGCCACTGACCGTGGGCGGATTGAGCGTCACATAAGGCCACTGCTAGGCCGGAAACTCGTCAAAGATGTCGTCCCTGCCGATATCGTTAGGTTTATATCAGACGTTTCACTCGGAAAAACCGCTGTGGTTGAAAAGACCAACAAGTTGCGGGGAAAAGCGGTCGTGGAAGGCGGTCGCGGCACCGCAACGCGGACCGTGGGGTTGCTGGGCGGAATTATGTCGTACGCCGTCGAGAACGGCGTCATCAGCCACAATCCGGTGACCGGCGTAAAGCGGCCGGCTTACAAGGAACGTGATCGCCGACTTTCTCCCGAGGAGTTTCAAAAGCTCGGCGCGGCCCTGCGCGCGGCGAAGAAAGAAGGCGAAATCTGGCAAGCCGTCCTCGGCGTTCAATTGCTCGCCCTCACAGGCGCCCGCTTTGAAGATATCGAGACCTTGAAATGGGCGGAGGTTGACGAAGGCGAGAATTGCTTCCGCCTCGACGACAGTAAAGAGGGGGCATCAGTGCGACCGATCGGCGAGCCAGTGTTCAGCTTGCTCGGAACAATTGATCGAAGCAAGGATGCCATCTTCGTACTTCCCGCAGCCCGCAAGAAGGATGGCCACTACGGCGGACTGGATGGTGCTGTGGAAAGAATTATGCAACGAGCCGGTTTCTCGGACGTCACCGCTCACACTTTACGACACTCCTACGCCTCAGTAGCAGGCGATTTGGGTTACGCAGAAGCCACGATTGCTGCGATGGTGGGTCATGCAAAAGGCTCAGTAACCAGCAAATATATTCATCACCTCGATTCCGTGCTCGTCGCCGCTGCCGATAACGTCGCGAAAACAATCGCTGGCTATATGAGCGGGGAGTTAGCGACTGAGAAATCGCTTCGTCGTCGCCACGGCCGGGCACACGAAGCCCATCAACCGAAATCGAGTTAAGCAGATGTTTGACATCAAGGAAAATCAACCGCTGATCCTTGAACGCAAGCCTGATTGGGTCGAGCTTCGCCGCGCGCCGTTTTTATTTCGTGCTATGAAATTGCATTACCCACATGGGTTTGGCGAGGCTGGGCCTTTGGCCGACTTTGAAAAACGCCTTTACCAATCCGGCGCCTCCTTCGCTGAAATTGACCCCGACGAGGGGTTATTCGTGATCGACGCGTGGGAGTGTGAACCGCAAGACTCAGATTATGTGCTCGACCTCATGGTCGATTGCGGGGATCTGGACGCCGCCGCCGGAGCACGGTTGCGTAAGGAAATGCCGTCCATCTGGCATGAGATGTACTGTGAGTTCCTGAATGCGCTACAAAGCGGACAGGCGCGGCTTTTCGCCCGTACCGGCTCAGTCGCCAACACTGCCTTCGTCGAAATCCCGCCGGATGACACCAGAGGATTGATGGTGACGAGTTGGGATGACGGTAGAGCGTCGACAGCAGATGGCGAGGCCCTCCGGTCGGTTTATGTAGCAGGTCCAAAAAGCGGGCGAATTTCAGCCCCGCCGCGTCTTTCGAAAAGCTCCGACATCGAACGGGAACTAGTTAGCCGTCGAGCATCTGAGGCTGGAAAGAAGAGTGGAGAAAGACGGAGAGCGAACCGCCTTTGGGTCAAAATCGTAGAGGAATTTGCTCGAGAGATTCGAGAGAAGCAACCTTCTCTCTCACAATCCAAACTGGCAGAAGAGATTGCGGTTTTTTGGAAGTCAGAAGAAATAAAATGCCCAGGCCATGACACGCTTGTTAATCATATCGCATGGATGGAAAAGACAGGGCAGCTGCCAAAAGCCACGCGCTGACCACAACGCTATGCGTGTCAATCGGCTCCCAATTTTGACCCCGGATCGGCGTCCAACATTGTGATCTCTTTGTACAGCGCCGTAGCGGGAGCGCTGGCCGAGACGTTGGCGCGCCGGAAGAGCGAGGTGCGCGCTATCAACACTGTGGCCGCGCGCCCCGTAGGTAAGCGCCGCAGCGAAAGCCCAGGGGGAGGCCAAGCTGTTTTCCCGCAAAGCGCAAAAGGCCAGTTTCACCAGATCGGCGCGCGTCGATTGAACGGCACCGCACGCTTGAGTA
This sequence comes from Rhodoblastus acidophilus, assembly GCF_025961575.1. Taxonomy (GTDB): domain Bacteria; phylum Pseudomonadota; class Alphaproteobacteria; order Rhizobiales; family Beijerinckiaceae; genus Rhodoblastus; species Rhodoblastus acidophilus_C. The sequence goes on from NZ_JAOQNX010000008.1 coordinate 116,025, forward strand.
TGAGGTTTTCCGGACCGCAGTTAAGTGCGCCTAAGTGCGCCAAGACATCGTTCATCATATGTTCGATGACACCATGCTCTTGACGTCTGGCAAATCTGCGTTACGTTTCCACGGTAGAACGGAGGTCGTGATGCATCGCGATATTCCTTGGACTTAAGCACAAGTTCGATAATATGGCCCCCAACTAGCGTTGGGGGCCACCTTGCTTTCAGACCTTTTTTTTAACGTCGTTGGAGTGCCGTTTGACAAATTGCAAACACAACAAGCAGCTGTTATATCGTCTTTAGTGGTAATAATAGGCTGGTACATTGCAAGACTCAGCCAGATTAAAAGCGATCGCGTCAAGAACACAATGGCTTTCGTTGACTTTCTTCGTTCAGAAGAAGTTGCGAACTACCGTAAGGCCATTTCTAAAAAAGTAAACACAAGAGGCGCATTTTCGCTTTTTGATAGCGAAACGAGACAACCGCTCATGAGAATACTCGAGATAATTGAGTATACGTGCGCATCTATTTCAACTGGTCTGATTTCAGAAAGCTACATATATAGCGTTCAAAAAACCCTCATACATTCATTGTTTATATCTTCATCAAAAATGACTCACAACATGAGAGTTTTTCGTGGATCCAATACAATCTATGAGAACATTGAGGCTTTTTACATCAGAACGGTATTCTACAGGCATAATTTTGCTATTGCAATAATAGACGCTATTTTTGGCCGTCCTCTTTATGGGCTGTCATTGACGTTGTTTAGGTTTGAGTACAAATTTTTATCAAAATTGTATAACCTCAACGATAATTATTTACTCGAGGATTGGAATAGGATTAAGAAATATTATAATGAGTGGAATAATTTTGTAAGATTTGTATTATTTTTGCTATGTGTTGTTTTTATTTTTTATGGATATAGATGATTTCATTTTCTGAGATTAATTGCGGTCAGCACCTCCTCTGAGGTGTAAGTAGAAGCTTTGCGCTGACTGCATCGCCCGATGCGGTACTTTTCCCATATGAGCAGCCACTTAACGGAAAGGTTCGGCTGCTCGTCGAACCCCTAAAACCGCGCCATCTTGCGCGAACTGCCTCCTTGCGGAGATGCTTGCGCGTTGCGGGATGATTGATCTTTCAAAATCAGCGAAAGCCTCTGTAATTGAATAACGCAAGCGCTCCTGGGGGGGCGGTCACAACGGTCACCAACTGATCTATAACGAGCTGGTTCAGGTGGTCGCATGAACCAGTTCGCTCAATCGTAATACTCTCACGTTTCCTTCAGTGTTCCTGCGGTTGGCGAGGTTTTCTCGTCACTTAACCAAGGGAAATTTTATGAACAACCTTAAATACCTCCGCCGCAAGCAGGCGGGCGAATACCTCAAAAGCAAATATGGATTCGGCGCTGCCAAGACGCTCGCCAAGCTCGCCGTTGTCGGCGGCGGCCCCGAAATTTGCTATGCAGGATCGCGCACTCCGCTCTATCGCCTGGACGCACTGGACGCTTGGGCCAGCGGACGCATCAGCGGCCCGGTCCGCAACACCTCCGAACGCGACGCAGCGCCGGAGGCGTCCGAATAATGGAGCAAGAGAAACAGAACCCGGCCGCATTTGCCGATGCTGGCCGGGCTCCGATGCTGATCTGCTTGGCGGCGATCGCTTCGGAGGATACTTCGGACTCCCTCATTTCGCAACACTTGCGTCGCCGTTTCGGGCTCTCGGCCGAATTGGCCGAAATCGTCCGTCACCTCGCGGGCCTCGGTCCGAAGGAGGCGTCCAAATGAGCGAAGCGCCCAAAATCGATAAAGTTGTGGCGTTGCACTTGGCGGGCGATGCCATCGCGGACGCCGCCCGCATGATCGCGGTTAATGGCTTGATGGCGGAAAGCGCCGCCCGTCGCGGCGACGGCGAAGAGGCGTTCGCGCGTCTCCGTGTCGTTTCCGATGCGCTTGAGGAAGCACGCGATATCGTGCGTCTGGCCGGGAGGATTGCCAAATGAGCATTCCTCCCGTTGATTACGCTGACTGGTCTCCAGATCAGCGCAATGCGTGGTGGGCCGAAGAAAGCCGCACCAATCAGCACGATTCCAGCGACGCCCCTAAAGCGTCGCGGTGGACTTCGGAGCCTTTACCGCTTGGGGTGCCTCAAATCAAAGCGAGGCCTTATCCGATTTCGACGCTCGGCGAGGTGATGGCGAGCGCGGCGGAGAGCATCGCCAGAAAGTTTCAGTGCCCACCGGAGATGGCAGCGCAATCCGTGCTCGCCGTAGGCTCACTTGCGGCGCAGCGGCTCGCGGACGTGCGTCTGCCCTATGGGCAGACGCGCCCTTTGAGCCTGTTTTTTGTGACGATCGCGGCTTCGGGCGACCGCAAGACGACCGTCGATATCGCAGCCCTGGCGCCGGCCCGGGAGCATGAGGAGTTGCTGAAAAAAGATTACACGGCCGCCTTTAAGGCCTGGAAAATCTCCAATGCCGCGTGGACTGCGCAGCATAAGAAAATCGAGAATGACAAGGTGCTCGACAAGGAGCAACGCATGGAAGAGCTTGCGGCGCTCGGTGACGCTCCGGTTGAACCCATCAAGCCCTTGCTGACGGCGCCAGAGCCCACGGTGGAAGCTCTGGCCAAGCATTGGCCCGTTTTGCCCGGAGGGCTGGGGTTGTTCAGCGCCGAGGGTGGCCAAATGACAGGCGGCCACGGATTCAGTGTGGATCAACGCTTGAAAACAGCTGCGGCGCTTTCGCAGCTTTGGGATGGTGGCGGCATGCGTCGTTTCCGCGCGGGCGACCCTCTGAGCGACCTGCGGGGCCGACGCCTTGCCATGCACATGATGGTGCAACCGGAGGCGGCAGCGACCTTCCTCTCCGAACCGATCCTGCGCGACCAAGGCTTACTTTCGCGTCTTTGCATTGCGGCGCCGGAGAGTCTCGCTGGGACCCGATTGTGGAAAGAGTCGACGGAGGAAATCGAGGCCGCAATCCACCGTTATTCCGCTGTAGTACTCGACCTGCTGGGAAGGCCGGCGCCGGCTGAAAATGAGGCCGGCAACGAACTGACTCCTCGCGTGCTCGAACTTGACGGCGCGGCCAAGGAGGTCTGGATCGCGTTCCATGATCGCATCGAAAAAGCCATGGGGAAAGAATGCCCCCTCGAGACTTTGACTGACGTGGCAAGCAAAGCGGCGGAAAATGCGGCGCGCATTGCCGGTGTGTTGACGGTCGTCGAAAACCCGGAGGCTCAGGCCATCGAATCGAAAGCGATGGCGGCGGCCTGCGAATTGATGCTCTGGTATCTGCTCGAATCTTTGCGTCTTGCGGGCGCTTATCGTCAGACGCCAGGCTTGCGCAACGCCCAAAAACTTCTCGAATGGATTCAGACAAAGCGCAAAAAGAACGTGACGCGCTCTGAAGTCATGCAATACGGCCCGGCATGCATTCGCCAGAAAGCGGAAGCCGACGCTGCGCTTCTGGTCCTGGAGGAACACGGCTGGCTCGTTCGCGATGGTGACCGCAAAGGGTCGAAGTGGCGTGTAGTAGATGCGGCGCCGTGAGCGGCGCCGCATCTTTTGAGTAACATTTTCCGGGAGGTTCGCAAAGTGAACCTCCTCATTTGCTAATTCTGCTAAACTGCTAAACACATCCGTCGAATTTAGCAGTTTAGCGTCATTAGCAGCCTAGGCACTCCGTAACGGCCTTCTCAAATATCATACCCGTGGGAGGCGAAAAGCGCGGCCATTCTGTCGCCCTCCCAAGAACCGCGCCGCGTCAAGATCATACTGGCATCGTTGGCCAACATCTGAAGAAGGGACTCTACCGTCAAGGCGCCGTGGCTCGTGAGACCATCGGAGGCCTTGTCGATCTCGGTGCAATGGTCTGCGAGCTGAGCAAGCGTTTTAGCTACCTCGACGGAAATCTCGATTGTAATGTTTTTCATTTCGTCTCCTTTCTGATCAATCTTGATTAAGTGTCGCAGACCGCGACCACAGTTGAAAGTCCTTGGGTTTATTTTTCGTTTTGAAAATCGATCGTGCAAGATGCTTGAAAACCTTCAAACGCATTTCCCTGCCAAATAATTGGCGGCTTGGGACGCCTTGGAAGCGGCGGCGAAAATTGCCTTCTTGTCGGCCTTCATGATCCGGAGCCAATCGCTAAGGTATTGCGCGTGGTCGGCGCGCGGCTCGTCCGTCACGCCGAGGTCGGCGCATAGAAAGGCCGCTCCAAGCTCGGCAACCAACTCTTCCATCGCGTAGGCCTCATCACCAAAGCGCCTACCCAGCTCGCGATTGCAGCGGGTAGGTGCGCTCGTCCAGTGGGTCAGTTCGTGCAACAGCGTCGAATAGTAGGACTCGGCGGGGCTACTGGTCGCGGTGCCATTGAAAGCTTCGCGCGGCGGTAACTGGATGCTGTCGGTCGATCGGCGATAAAAGGCGCGCTCGCCGCCGTGGCTGATCGTCGCGCCGGTGCTGGCGATAAAGCTTTCTGCATGGTCGATCGGCGTCATGATCGAGGCGGGAGTTTTGATCGTGGGCGTGGTGAAGCCGTCGACCTGCTCGGCGGCAAAGACCGGCGTGGCGCGCGCAAAAAGACGGGTTTCGGGCTCGTCATTGTTGTCGTCGGCTTCGACCGTGAATTCCTTGTAAAAAACTATGAATGCGGCTTTTTCGCCCTTCCGGACCTGGGCGCCGGCTTCGGCCCATTGGCGATAGGTGCCCCACAAACCAGAGCTATAGGCGTGCTCGTCAGCGGTCGCCCAAAGGGAAAGGATGTTCACGCCGCAATAGGCTTTTTTCGACGCGACATTGACGGGTCGGCAAATGTTGCCGGTCGATCGATGCCAAGGCAGCTGAAATTCTCCCGCGCCGCTTTCGATGGCGGCAATCAGCTTGTTTGTAATGTGCTGGTGGATATCAAAGCGTTGTCCCGGCATGGTTTCGGCCTTTGCGTCGGAGCAGGGTTGCAGCAGCTGCTGCAACCCTGCCCGTCGGCGAGACCGGGGATCGGAGGGGGCAAGCCAAATCGATGCGGGTGGAGCGGGCGCACAAGCGAAGCGCGGAGCCACGGCCGTGTCGATTTTGCTTGTGGGGAGAGAGGGGCGGCGCCCCTCGGCTTCCCCTTGACGGCGGCAAACAGGCCGCTCGTGATGAAATGCGCGGCGCCAAATGCGCCGTGCCAACGCCGGCAACCTCGGCGCTATGCGCCTATGCCTCGCCGCGCGCCACGGCTCGGGCTGAAGGCAGATGCCGATAAAGCGTCGACGCCGAAACGCCGATCCGTCGAGCCGCCTCATCGACAGTCAAGTCGGTTCCGGCCAGAAGGGCCTTGGCGGCGTTGATGTCTTTTTCCGTCATTTTCAAAGGCCGGCCGCTCAACCGGCCCTGTGCGCGCGCCGACGCCAAGCCCGCTTGTGTGCGCTCTCGTATAAGACCACGCTCAAATTCCGCCAGCGCGCCGAAAATCTGAAAAATAAGGCGCCCGGTTGGCGTCGTCGTGTCGATCGATTCCGTCAACGAGCGGAATCCGACTTGGCGCTGATCCAAAAGTTCGATCGTCTCGATGAGCTGCTTGAGCGATCTCGCAAGGCGGTCGAGCTTCCAAACAACAAGGGTGTCACCGGGCCGAAGGTATTCGAGCGCGGCCTTGAGCTGAGGTCGATCGCGTTGGGCGCCGGAAGCCGCTTCCTCGAAAACTCGGTCGCAAGGAATCTTGGCCAGCGCATCGATCTGCAAAGCTGTCGTTTGATCGCGAGTAGAAACCCGCGCATAGCCGATGATCGACATTTATCCCTCTCAAAAGCCAAGCAATAATGCCACTTATGCGAGTGTAATTTCAAGGGACGGTTTTGAGAGGAGTGGATTGCTGTGCTTGAGCATCAGCCAGATATTTCGGCACCTCTCTCATAAACCGACGTTTATGAGAGAGGCAGTTTGGAAGAAATGGATGTGCTTTACAAACGGAATTCCGACTTCAATTATGTTGATGCCACCGAACACATGAGGAGCGGCAATGGCTGAATTGTATGATCGTTACAAAAATGTGGTGCGCCGCGGGGAAGGACTGATTTTGAGGTCCGGAGCTGCGTTTCCAGCCGGAGCCATCTCCGAAGAGTGGAAAAAGCAGGATACGGTTGATGAAACGAAGCTGAGCAACGACGATAAAGCTGATATCGCCAAACAGGGCTATAGATATTTTAAGATGAAGGTCGAATTCTCGATTAATGAGAACGCCAAACCTCCCAGGCGGTAATGTCCAAGAACCGAAAACCCGCCTAACCGGCGGGTTTTCCGACGCGACCAATTTCTCGCGGGAACAGCCTCGAACACAGTCGCGTGGTCACTTCGCGGAGATGTGGTCGTCTTCCGCGGTCCATCCATCGCATATTGGCGCACGCCACCGACACAGGCGGCGCTGCCCCGCAGCTCGCCGTCCTCGGCGATTTTCGCGGCGGCGGCCTTGCCCATTTTGGTCAGGTTCATCGCCAAAACGACGCGCTGCCGGATCGCTTCTTGATCTTCGGCGCTCAGGTTCGGATACCGCTCGCGCACGATGGCTCCATGCGAACCTTTGTCGGTTCTAGGCGGAAATCAACACAAAGAAGGTATTAAGTTCGCGCGTCAGTGTCGCGACGTCTTTTGTCGTGCACTCCCAGATTACAAGAACGCGAAACCCCAAGTGATTAAGGGCTTCGACATTTGCAGCGTCGCGTTCCTTGTTCCTTTGGAGCTTGGGCTGCCAATAAGCCGTGTTGGTCTTTGGCTTTGACGCAAGCCGGCAGCCGGCGTGCGAATGCCAGAAGCATCCGTGGACAAAGATGGCCCACGCCTTCCTTTTATTGGCGAGATCAGGTTTTCCAGGCAAATCATTGTTATTGATCCTGAATCTTATTCCAAGTCTGTGCACAAGCTTGCGGACCTTCATCTCGGGTGCCGTGTTCGACGACTTAATGCGCGCCATGATCTGCGACCGCGTCAGCGGTTCGCGCACCTTTCGTTTTTTGATCTTAGCTTGGCGCGCCGACATAGGCGTTTTTCAATGCCTCTTTTTCCTGAATGATGACGGGCGGCGGCTTAGTTAGCCTACCGTCCAGACTTTATCGCGCCGGATGCTCGATCGGCTTTTGCTGTGCGTTTTCGAGGGCTTTCAATGGCCGTCGCAGCAGCTCGAAAGTGTTAACGAAGCGTTGGTCGCCGGCATTTAGGGCGCCAAACAGCCGGGCATTGGCCGTCGCGTCTAGCCGCCATAGCGGATGGACGACCATTGTCCGCGTCTGGTTTTGGCCGCTATCGATAACCACTGGCAGGCCCAGCGGTCCGTCGTTTGCGACCGTCAATGTCGTCGGTCTGACTGCTTGCAACTCATCGGCAAGCTCTTGCGCCTGTTGGCGCCAATCGGCAAGTTCCGGATGCGAAAAGTCTCCGTCGAGCCCGCAAGCATAGCCCCTGTCCGACAGCGCCCGTATGAATGCCAATCCAAGCCTCCAGTCCAGGAGGCCGTGGTAGCGCCGGTTGCCGTATTGCTGGATGCAATGGTAGCACGCGGTTTTGCACCGAGACGTGTGGCTATCGTCGAGCAGCTCAGCCAGCGGTCGGCATTTCTTGTCGTTGATGATCCGGTCGATCAGGGTGACGATCTTAGGTGTTCGTCCTCCTTCGCTCGCCGCCATGGCTCGGCATAGGCCAGAACCATTGATCAGCGTGTCCGCGATCTGAAGGATTGGCCGGCTTTCGCGCAGCCGCGGCTCAAGCGCTTCGAACTCGTCGGGTGAGACGTCAAGTTCGATCGCCGCCTGTTGGATCAACATGTAGGTCGCACTGATCGCGGCGGCGCGCGCGGCGAGATGTGAGCGGTCGCCGCGTCTTGCTACGAGGTCGAACGCGAGGCGCGGGTCGAAGTCCCTGAGCTCGATGTAAAGCGCGTCAGTTTCTTTTCGCGACATGAGGCCGAATGGGCCGATCGGCGGCTGCTTGTTGATCCAGCGGTCCGTCGTGTCAGGAAGGAGGTCGTCGACCAGGGCCTGATGCTCGAGGCGGCCCCTGGCGTTTTGACCCTTTTGGCCGGGAATATAGATGCGCGCGTCTTCCATTGGCGTGACGGTAAAGCCGGCAGGCGCGCCCAAATCGTCTTCTGGCCCCTGATTGAGCCGGATGATCGTGATGTTGGCGCCCTTTTTCAGGGTGAGGTTGGCATAGTCAGCCGGGCTGCCTTCGTGCAGCATGGTCGCCACGGTCGTCAGGTTCATGCGGTACGGCGGCTTTTCGTCGCTCTTGTCCTGAAAGGTGGTGCGGAAGCCCGCGGGCGTGTGGAAAAGCTGGAACGCCTCGGGCGGCACCGGCGATTTACAGTCGTCGCAGACGGTTGCGGCATCCGGCTTTTCTGGCGATGTGTTTGCGGAGCCGCACGTGGGGCAGAATGCGATGTGCAGCTTCTCGTCCCACCAGTGCGTCATTGGGCCGCCGAGGTCGATGCCCTGACCTTTTTTCCTCATTGGATCGGGCAGCTGGCCGGTGAATCCAACGACAAGATGTTCTCGTTTGTCCTTAGTCAGCAGGTTGCCAGGCGCGAATTCCGCTATTGCGATGTCGATGTCGCGGTCAATCGTCGACCATTCGGGAAGTTCGTCACGGCCGCCGTGCGTGGCGCCTTTTCTCAAGCCGACATAAAGATTACGCACTCGCGTCGGCATGCCGTACATGGGCAGCAGCCCGCGTTCGGCGAGGAACTGTCCAAGGCCCATGCGTTCGGGAACGGTTCCTCCTGCGGCGTTCTTAATCTCCTCGACGACCTTGTCCGCAGTCAAATATGAGGCAATGTAGGCCGCGTCATTTTCTGATTGCGCCTTGGTTATCACCGCTGCGGTCAGGAATCGGTCGCGGTCGGTCTGTGTTGCTGCTAGAGCGGCGCGAAGCCGCTGCTGCCAATTAAGCGCCGGGTCGTAGTAGACGTCGGTCGGAACGAATTCGCCATGGATGTCCGGCGGCGTGAGCTCGTCGCCGGGGTAGGTCTCGCCTTGCGCTTCGCAGTCGTCGCGGAGCCTGGCGAACGCTGCGCGCAGCCAGACCTTCCGGGTCAGCCGTTCGGGTATCGGCAGATGTTCTGCCGCGAGGAACGGCGGTGGCGGGGGGTCGCCGGTGATCGCTTTGGGATGGCGGAAATAATGTTCATCGTGCGTGCGGCCGCGGCAGAACGTCAGTACGAACGAGAAGGCCTGGCCGCGCCGGCCAGCCCGACCGACACGCTGCTGGTAGTTGAACCGTTGCGGCGGCATGTTCGCCTGGAATACGGTGTTAAGCGAGCCGATGTCGATGCCGACTTCCATCGTAGTGGTGACCGAAAGGAGGTCGATGTCGCGCGCGGCCCGCTCGATCGGGGTCATCTCGTCGACAAAAATGCCTTTGAACCGGCGCAGACGTTCCGAGAAGTCGTCGGTTTGTCCAGTAAGCTCCTCGCAGGTCATTCGGAAGCGTGGGATGCCCTCGATTTCGCTTCGCACTATCCGTCGTCCAAGGAAGTTGCGCTGCCAAAGGTCGCGCGCGAGGCCGGTTTGCAAGGGCGGCAGTTGCACATGACATCGTGTGCAGATTCCGTGACCTCGGTGCAGATGGACGCGTTCGCAGGAGCGGCAGCTCCAATATGGATCGTCGGCTGAGGCCAGCCGCAGATAAAGCTTTTCGATCTGCAGCTCGCCGTTGTCATGGCCGAACCCGTTGAAACGCTGCAGCACGCTGTCAACGCACGCATTCGGGTCGTTCGGAGCCACGGCTTCAGCATATCGCCTGACCCTCTTGTTCTTGACGTCATTCGCGATTTGCCAGCTGGGGTTGTTGGCGGCGAAGCGGCTTTCTCTGACGCGGTAGGCCGAAGCGAAGACGCGAACCCATGCATCCAATTCGTCGCTGTCTTTTGTTAGGTCCGGTCCTAGTGAGGGATAGGCCAGACCAGTTTCTTCCAGAGCAAAAAACGTGTTTGAGAAGATTATGTCGGCGGCGAATTCCTGTTGGCCTTGAAGAATCTGCTGGATGATTTCCAGCTTATTATTCAAGGATAGCGTTGGCGCGAACTCGATTTTGCCGTTGGTTTCGGTGAAGCTCTTGAACCACGGCTGGAAGTGATAGTAGGCGCGCCCGCGCACGTCAGAGGGGTGAATGCCGAGCCGGATGAACTCTTCCGCAACGATGGATAGCTCTGTGGTCGTGCTGTCGCCGCTCTGGAGGAGCCGACCCACGCGGACCTTCCTGTTAAGCATGCCGGGCCCTTCTTCCTTCCATTCCTTCATGATGGCCGGAAGCATCGGCGATAGTTTTGGGTCGGCGTAGATTTCCGTGATGCGTTGGATTTGCTTTTCGGGCGGAACATACCTTGATGCGAGTTCCGTCAGGTGGCCGCGCGCGGCCGTGACAAAGATTTCGCGGGTCAGGTCTCGGCGGTGCAGCTTTTCGACTTCGGCGGCTGTTTTGGCCGCATCCTGACGGCTATCGGAAAAGACAATCGTTTTCGGGTCGCCGCCAGTGGCGTAGAGCAGCTCGAATAGCTCGGTTGCAACGAGCTGCGAGGCTTGGGTAAAGCCGGTGCGGAAAGCACGGATCGGCGAGCGCTGGGAATTGCTCGCCGGCCTGAGCGAATAATCGGTTCCGCATTTCGGGCAGCAGTAAGGCTGCGCGGTTTTGGGTACGCCCCGCCTTGGCACGGCTCCATCTAACTGGAAGTAGATCTGGCCTGAGATGCATCCTTGGCGGTCTTGTGCGCTGATTTCGACGACGCCCAGCGCCGGATCAATGATCGCGTTCTGCCACTGGTCGTATGGCCGCTCTGGCAAACGTGCGACATCTCTCGACGGCCAGAACACGGCGTATTCGTCGAGGGTCTTGTTGTCGAAGGTCGTTACGGCAGCTTCGTCCGGCAGCTTCTCAAGATCGGGCGACGTGGGCAGCAGCTCGATTCTGTTCGCATTTCCAGTTTTGCCGCGCTGTCCGCCAAGGAAAAGGTCGCCGCAGGCTTGGCAGTAGAGCAGTTCGAACAGTCGCCGCCCACGCGCGCCGTTCTTGGCTTTGGCGTGCGATAATCCGCGGTCCATCGTAAGGTCGGAGATTTCAGTCTTGCCGCCGGCGTTTCTCGAAACGGAGCCGAACAAGCCTTCGATGTTCCGGACGAACGTGTGAATTCTGAATGATGGCGTGCCCTGCCTGATCTTTCTAGACGATAGGTCGGATTCGTTCAGCGCTCGCGCCAGCAGCAGCCCGCGGACTGCGTCATTGTCGGGATCGCCGCCGAATATCTTTTGGGCGATTTCGGAAACGGCCGTTGCGCGGATCTCATTATTTTCGCCGGTGATGCACGCCAGCGTGATCTGATCGGCAGCATTTTCGCAAATTCGCGCGTTTCGCTCAGCTTCCGGCAGGGTCGCGTCAATTCCGAACTGTTCAGCGATTTTGACGAGAGCGGCCTCAGCCGCGTCGCGCTGGATCGCCGTCACCATGTCCTGCTGCGAGCGGCTGTCTTTGAGCAGCGCCAAAAAGGGAGCGGCATCCAGCTTTTTCGGCTGCGACTTGGGAAGTTCAGGCTCGCCAGCGATGATGCATTTGCGCCAAAATTCCGGTTCTTTTGAGCCTGGGGCTCCCGGGGTCGCCGAAGTTCCAAACGGCGCGATCAGGTCTCTGAGATACGCAAGGCTGTCCGCGGCACGCTCGTCGTCGAGCGGAAGCGAGGCGCTGGACGCCAGCATCCGCAGCTTGTGCATATTTTGTGGCAGGTCCAGTCCGAGCCTGACCAGCAGGCTTTTGATCAGGAAGGCTGTTTCAGTGCCAGCCGAGCCGCGCATGAGGTGCAGCTCGTCGAACACGAGGAAAAAGCATGCGTCTGGGTTCGATTCGATCCATGCGCGCGTCTGGTCGAAGATCGGGTCTTCAACCTCTCGGGACAGCATCGCGCCGAGCATCGACGGGTTGCTGACCAGGATATCCGGCGGGCGGTGCTGCATATCCCAGCGCGAAACCATTTCGCCACCGTCAAGCGCTGGAAAGATGAAGCGCGTTTCTTCGGGCGGCTCTTGTCCCCTTTTTCTGGCTTCGTCCGCGGCGTTCTTGTCGAACTTGCGCGCCGCCTCCTGGTCTTCGTCAATGGCGACCATTGCCGCCTTCATCCGCTGTCGCCTGCGCTGCGTGCGGCCTCGCTCGCGTTCGTCGTCGAGCCGCGGATGGGTATGATGGCCTGGGACCGGGGTCTCGCCGTTATATTGGCCGAAGAAAATTCGGTTGCCGTTGAAGCGCGCTTCCATGATCGCTGCGGCGGCGTCCGAATCCAGCGCCTTCCGCAAGCGGACCATCTGGTCGGACACCAAGGCGTTCATGGGATAGAGTATGAGCGCGCGCACGGCCGGCGGCCGTGTTTCACCTTGGCGCTGGGCTTGGTATCCCTGCTGCTTGATCCGCCACCAGCGGCCCTGGAGGTAGCCGGTCGCCGGAGGCGTCCACTCCACCGCTTCCTTTGCGATCTGAGCCAGCACAGGAAGCATGAAGCTTTCCGTTTTGCCGGAGCCGGTTCCTGAGGTCACGATGCCGGGCGTTCCAGCCCGTAGGCCGCGCTTCAACATCTCTATCTGATGCACGTAGGGCGCGTAAAACGATTGGCGGCGCAATTCGTCGCCGGCTGGCGCGTCTTCGCCGGGAAAGAGGCCGGATAGCGCGAGCTCTATAAAAGCCTTGCGGGCTTCGCGTCCCAGCGGCGCCAGAACGTCCGTCTGGTTAAGCAGGTCTTCTAGCGTTTGCTTCGACGAACTATACCGCACGACCGGCTCGACAAATGGATCGACGGCGAACGCCCCGGGCGTCAGCAAGAGATCGCGTCGGGCGTCTTGAATGGCGGGGTTTGAAATCCGGAACGCGGTTTCAACGTAGGTGATGAAAAAATCGCGGATGCGGTTGAAACCGCCAAGGGCGTCGAGCACTGCTGCTTCTCCTGAACCTATTTCGGGCTGACCGCCGCGATGAATTCCTTCGTAAATTTTTTGGCGTCGTCTTCCTTCATTAGGAGGCTGGCGGCGCTCAGAAGTTCCGCGCCCCTCATGCCAAGGGCAAGCGACTTGGGCGCGATTTCAGTGATGGCCAAAGCCACGTCGGCGGCGTTCAGGCCTGCATCCGGTCCCGTCAGGATTTGAATATTCGAGATGTCGCCGAAAAATAGCGGCGCCACGGGCAGCGAGGCTTTCTCGATCGTACCGGCGGTGTCGACTTGGAAACACCCTTGGGCGGCTTCCTCGACCTCAGTATCCATTTGAAGCGCGATGATCGCCGGCCGAAGCTTTCCTTTCAGCGCTCCGCCTTTAGTCAGCTGGGCCAGGGGCTGCAGCCAGTGGGTGCTGGCCGATCGCCCGGGATTTGAAATGACGGCCAATGCCGGATCGGAGTTCTCTTCGGCGATGATCTCGCCCAGCGCAATGCCGAGCGCTGTCGGCGTGCCGGAGCCGGCTCGCACCCACAGGTCGTCGACGGTGATGATTGTCGGGTCTGCGGCTAGCGCCGCGACGCGTCCGCCGCAGGTAATTCGCGCTGCTATTTTGATGAAGTCGTCGGCATCTGCGCCGGTGAGGACTGGCACTTCGCCCGCAATGGTGAGCGCTGCGAATCGTGCCATCGCTTCCTTGCCTGCGCAAGTTAGCAACGGATTTGCGGCGACGCTGTCCGCCCATTCTCTTGGGCTTGCCCGCTTTGGCAATCCGGCTTTAGGAGCGGGCCTGAACGGGTGGGGTGTCGCAATAGCCGATCGCCTTAGGGAATTTGCTGCGCCGGATAGGCGCTCGATTTCGGCCATGATCTCGGATTTTTTTTGTTCTGCGGTCGCCAATTCGCCGACCGTCAGGCCGAGTCTTTCTTCAAGCGCTTGCAACTCGGTCGCTGCTTTCTCTTGGTGCCCTTTCAATTCTTCCAAGGCGGCGGCGTATTTTTTCTCTTCGCTGCTAAGTTGCCTGGCGATCAGCGCGAGTTTTTCCTTCTCATAGGTGTCGGTCTTTACGTCGACCTCCGCCAGCATGTCCTTTTCGAACTGGTCGGACGTCGCCTTTGCGTTTTCTATGATTTTTCGGGCCTCAGCCTCGGCCGTGCCTATAATCTGCGTTCTGATGCTTGCTTCGATCCGTTCGACGATTGCCGGCTTTTCAGTTTCCGCCAACTGCTTCGCGGCTTCTTCTCTAAGTTGTTGAAATTTTGGGTCGCTTTTCAGAATATCGATCACATGGTCAAGGAGCTTTTTGTCGAGTTCCAGCAGCTTGAAGATTTCAGCGCTTCTGATCGCGTCTATGGCTGCGAGCCGATCAAGCGGCGCGATTAGCGATATCGAGCCCGCGGGCGTTGTTCCTGTCGATCTGACGAATTCGAGCAGGGTCGCGACCGTGTTTTTGCCCCCAGGTCCCCCGTCATCTTCCAAGCGCCTTGCGGCCTGGATGATTGTCGTCAGGTAATCTTTGTCGGTCTGCCAGTTCGCATGGCGGATCTGTTTTTCTGGTACCGGTACATATTGCTGGCCAGCGTCTGTCTCGCCGACCCGTTTTACAACGGCTGCCGCGTCATATTGATAGATCGGCACGGCGACAGCTTCTTCTGGCGGAATGCCAAGCTGTCCGCAGCCATTGTCAGCGAGGCTGATCACCGCAATTTCGTCATCGGCAAATCTGATCGCCCACGTTCCGGCATGGAGGCCGACCGCTTGCGGATTATGGGTGATTTGCTTTCGCGCGCTGGCCGAGTCCGCGACATTTGGCCAGTATAGATAGTTGGCAAGCTGCCGAGGATGGACGATCTTGTTTTCTGCTTGCGCCCGGAATTGGGTGTGTGCCCTGACGTTGAAGATTCTTTCATCGCCGATGTTTGCGTTGATCGCGTCGATCCCGATCATTTCGGCTTCGCCCTTCTTGGGAAAAACCTTTCTTGGATCTGGGATCGGTTCGAATTCTCCGTTGTTGTTCTTTTTGTGCGTTACGGCGAATAGCGCGGATTGGCCGTTGCGTGATGTGCATCGGCCGAGAAATTCGTCGCTTTCGGTTTCAGTCGTGACGTTAATATTCATTTTTCGATTCGATGATATTTTCTGGATTCAGAGAAATTTTTGAATCTTTCCAGATGAGCCGCTGGGCACCGCCTCGGAGTCTGGCGTGAAGACTAAGCTCGGTCAACGTCCTTTCTTCCTTGGCTCCGTTTACGAAAATTGGGCCCATTGCCGCCTTGAGCAGCCGAATGTCGGCGCCGCTGGCGGGATAGAGAATGCAGCGGTCGGCGCTTCCAGGGTTCGCTAAATGCCGTGTCCGTAAGGCCAATGCGATTTCAGCTGGCAGGCGGGCGTCCGGCTCCAATGCCGCGATCACTGCGTCGCCGTGACGGAAAACCGTTTTTTTTCCGATGCGGTATGCGTAGGCAAACGCTGCGGTGCGCGACAGCGTCGCCAATGTGCCTCTTGGACTCTCGATCTTGTAAATGTCGTGGTCTCGGTCCTCGGGATGACGCTCATGGATAAGCTGCACTGCGCTTTCATCGTCGCGGCGGTTTTTGAACCGGTTCGATTGCCACGACCAGTAGCTGCGTTCTGGCTGTTTGATGCGCCGCGTGGTTTCCGCGAATCGTCCGTTTATTGCCGGGCTATCGATTGCGGCTGCTGTGATGTTCCACTCAAGCCGCCGGGCGATGTCTGCAGCATTTCCGCCGAAGAAGCCATAAAGGGCTGGCGCGCCGGGCAACGGCATCCGCCGGAACGGGCGTCCTTTGTTGGCGGTCACGACGTCTTTGAAGGCATTGGCGAGGCGTTCGCCAATGGCTCCGTTGACAACATAAACCTCAGCGCTTTCAGCGTATCCGGCAAAATGTAGGGCTGGTGCGAGGATCTCCCAGTTTCGGCCCTTCCATCCAGGGCGCAGCCGTGGCCGCATCATTGCCGAGTCTTGAAGGACTTTGATCATCGTCCAAGGATTTTGTGTTCCCTGGAAGGCAAACTGCGCGAGCTCAGCGATATCGCCTTCAGCGCGGTCGGCGCTGCCTTTTGCGTAAATCGCCTCGCAGAAATCATCCATTTCGCCGGGATTTTCGTCCCACGCCAGGGCTTCAGGTTTGATGTCGGCCTGGCCGAACGACGCGAGACCGTGCCAGTCTTCGAGCTGCTGCCATTCGGAATGCGCTAGTCCTGGACCTTGGTGGGTGTATGCGTTTTCGACAAAGGTCAGCCGTTGCGACCAGCTTGGGATCGTATCCTTGGGATCGAAGCGGATCTCGACATCGAAATCGCCGCTCAATCTTCCCTCGGTCGTCAGCTCGACCCGGTTTTTTCCCTCGATTGATCGGGCTGAAAGGGCTCCCCTGGCGCCGGCGCACGGTCTAACGTTTGTTGCGCCTTCTATGCCGCAAATTGTCGGCAGAAGGTTTTTCCGCCCCAGCCATGATCCTTTGCTTCTTACGCCGTCGCTGAATTCGATTTCTGCGATGCAATCGGGCGTTTCTTGAATAATCCCTGACGCTGTCAGCGCCAGCTCTGCCGATGCGACGGTGATGGGCTCCGCCGTAATGCACCAATAACCCGAACCTTGTGTCGGGCCGATTTTCATTCTGGTCGCGACTTGCTGCGGAACAGCCAGCAGGACTTTGCCTCGGCATTGTTCCGTTGTTTCGACGGACTGCCATCTACCATATCCGATTTCAAGGAAAACGACGTAGCCTTTGATCACTGATCGTGGAGTTTTCCATCCGCGATTCTCTGTGTTGAAAAGATCGGTAATTATGCTCGACCTTTTTTCGGGCGCTTCTTCGTCGGTGGCCCTAATTGCGAATGTCCATCGTCCGTCTTCGTCTTTTTCTGCCAAGAACAGCGCCGGCTTGATGTCTTCGTCGTCGTTTTCGCCGTTCTTCACGCAGATGCTGGCGAAACGCCAGAAGTCGTGATTAGCTAGCGCTCTGTTTCCTCTATAATATTCTTCTTTGAAGGTGCGGAATGCGTCGGCAAGCCCTTGCTTGCCGGGGCTTTTTTCGACCGGTTTTCGAACAACGAAATCAGTTTGGATGGGTGATCGAGAATCTTCTCGTGTTTTTTGAGAACCCTTCGTCCGAAGATAATGTCATTCTTCGCCGGGAAGGCCAGGCGCTTAGTGTATCCGATCTGGACCCATGATTTCGCGTCGGGCAGTTGCAGCACGCGGTAGTCGTCATATGTCGCGGCGCGCTCTCTGAGCCATTTCTCTAACCGCCGCCACATTTCAGCTATGCCGGTGATTTCGACAAACTGGTGGTCGGAATCCAGAAATGTGGACAGCTTATCACGAAATGCGCCAGCACCTTTGTTTTGGTCGTCCAGGGCGTTTTCAACCAGGAGGGTCAGGGCAAGATATGAGAAACATCCCGGCAGGTCAGGCATGGCCTCGTACCAGCCGTTCTCGAACGCCAGCCTGATTTTATTGATACTGAACGCGCCTTTGAATGCAGCCAATGCTTGTTTGGCAGACTCGTCGTCGGTCCGGTCGATCGATATCTGGGCAAGCCGGTGCGACGTTATTTCGAAAGACGTGATTGGCAAAAGGTTTCCAGAGCCGCTGACCTGGAGGTAGGCTCTGCAAAGGAGCTCTTCCCAATCCTTGAGCTTTGCAGGAAAGCCGGCCATGGCGGCGCCGGTCAGAAAATGTCGGGCAGAGCGCCAGCGACTGCCGCGAAAAGGGGTGGCGGTACGGCGTTGCCGACGACCCGATACCGGCTCTTGAGCCCGATCTCATCGGGAAATTTGAGATCGTTGTAAAAGCCTTGAAGGCGAGCCGCCTCTCTATAGGAAAATCGTCGCGCGGGACCGTCGTGCGCGAAGACCCATTCGTCTGTTGTAATTCGCTTGAGCGGAGGGCTTACGGGGTGCAGCGATATGTGCCGGCTGTTGGCTACTATGGTTCGGCTTGTTTCGTTCCAGCCGCGATAGCGGTTGCGCGACATATAGTACCAGTGGAATGGCTGCGCGTCGAACTCGCCTTCCGGCCATTCATCCATGTCGCCGATCGCATCGCGGATCGTCGGACAAGGTGGAAGCGGCGACAGTTCACCCGGCAGAGCGTGCGTTGGATTCGGAAATTCGTAGTCGACGTCAAGGTCTGACCTGATTCCAACAAAGAACAGGCGCGTTCGTTCTTGTGGCACACCATATTCTCGTGCATCAAGCACTTTCCAGACAACCTTGTAGCCAGATTCCGCGAAAGTTTTTAACTGGCTGTCGAAGAGGTGGATGAAATTGCTGCGGCGCATGCCGGAGACATTTTCTACGATGAATGCCTTCGGCTTTATTATCTGCAGGGCTCGGTTGAATTCTTGATAAAGGTAATTAATGCCACGTTCGGCTTCGCGCAGTCCACCGTTGCTGAATCCTTGGCAGGGGTAGCATCCGACCAGCAGGTCTGCGCGGGGAAACGACTTTATTTTCTTGATGTCCGAGACGACGAAGTCAACTTCTGGCATATTCTTGCTATAGACCTTGCCGGCAAAGTCGTTGATGTCGCTAGCCATCAGGATTTCGAAGCCCGATTTGATGAGGCCCGCGTCGCTTCCGCCGCAACCGGAAAAAAGGGATACAGCCGTGGGCATTTCCGAAATTTGCTCCAAATATTTTCTTGTCTTGTAACCGGCTGGAATCAGCTGATTCCTCTTCAACGGGCTGCGCTCTGCCATTGCAGACAAGCCATGCGGGCTTGTCAAGCTTCGGTCACGAATTGGCTAGGCTTGGGTGTAGTGCTCTTAAGCGCGGGTCAAAGAGAGCCTAAATTTGACCTATGTGTCCGTCAAAGTGGGGCGGCTGCGGGAGCGCTCGTCGAGGGCCATCCGGGGCGGAGGTGCGGCGCGCTCGACCATCCCGATGGCATCTTCCGGGACGTTCGCGCCGAGGCGAACCTTCTGCTCACCGCTAATTTTGCTAAACTGCTAAACATACTCACCGAGTTTAGCAGTTTAGCAAATTTAGCGGCCCGAGGCGCCGCCCAAGCTTCGAAATATGAAACAGTGCCCGGACCAGGGAGGGCCGGGCACCGAATTCGGAGATCGGGCTGGTCAAGTTTGATCTGAAGCTATTTCCAGCAATGACTTCGATCCTGGGGGACGGCCACCGTTCCAAGGGAATGAGGCCCATTCGACGATGAGGGATTTGGTCGGCTCTTTTAATTGAGGAGGAGGCGGGGGCAGGCCGTCAGGGCGGACGCGTAGAGCCGCCAATTGCCGGCGCCAAATATTTGAGGCAGCCCGGCGTTGGGCGCTCTGAACGGCGAGAAAATCGCCTTCTTGATCCGGCCAGAGCCGGGTCGCGACGGTAAACAGCCACGCCGGCTTGTGCCCGCCCCAACCTTCTTCGTCGACGAGGGCAATATCGACCTTTTCGCCGGCGTTTATCCGCGCCGACAATCCGACCGCAGCAGGCTTGGAGCCGAGCGAAGCAATTTTGGATGAGTTCAGTTTATGATCGACAACGCCGGGCCGAAGGAACGCGCGCCCAGTGTCTTTTTTGACCGCCACGGCTATGGTTGGATAAGCTTCGATAAGGGCCGCCAGAGCGAAATCAATTTTCGCACGGAAGACCACTTTCTCTTCCTTCGTGTGGTCCGGCTTCCAGCGTCGCAAGACAAACGCCATTGTCCGCGTCCGGCCGGCCCCCGACAGGTAAATGAAAATCGCATTCACCCATCCCGCCGGAATCTCCCCATCCAATTTCAGGGTTAGCGCCCCTTCATTATTCAAATCGACGATACAATGGTCGTAGGTCGGATAGTCCAGATTCCAGGGCAGTGAATTGTCCAATGGAATTGGCTCTGCCTCGCGTATGTCGTGGCCGGGTCTACGTTGGGCGGATGCCTCGGCCACGGCCTCACATTGTTCCTGCACAGGGTGCGTCTCTTGGTGCAGTCTCTCTGCTTTGATCGCAGGAATAAACCTCTCGACGAGATATTGTATAATCTTCATTATTCACCTATTCCGTTTGGGTTATGAAGATTATGAACCCATGACTCCATGTCATGCAACTTTATATTTGCAATATTTCTTCCAATCTTATCGATAATGTACGCAGAGATCCGCTCAATTGAGATTTTAAATTGGATATTTCGCTCGATTGCATTTTTAATGTCTGCGCCAACGTCTCCAATCCGTCGCCAAATTCGCGCTCGACGGCATCGATGCGCTTCTCCAGCGCCGTGAGCCGCGAATTCTGCGTCTCGAGAAGTGTCAAGTAGAATTCGGAGTCGCTTGGCCTGTTCATCATTTAGCTCCGGGAAGGTTTTGGATTTTGCCTCCCCTTGGGCGGGGAACTTTTCATTGCCCGCCAGAATCGGCGGCCCCGCTTCTTCAAGGTTTTGGCTTGCGATGTGGTTGGAATCGTTGGAGCGGACCGAGGCGGCGGAGGATAGGTTGGTTTTCGTTGGCGAGTTGGCCCGAGTCAGGTTTTCCGCCTGAATCTCCGACCGCCGCTCCGATCGCGTCCGGTTTTGGTCAATTTCGCTCGCCCAGCGAATTTCTCGCCCGCAAGCATCGATGGCGTCGCGGCTTTCTGGCCGGATGCCCTGTTCTTCCATTGCGCGAACTTTCGGCCCAACGTGAATCTCGGGCTGACGATCAAGGCCCTGATCAACGAGGCGGCGCCGGTCGATGCGCGCAGCAAGGCCGACAGCCGCCATTGAGTTATTCGCGACCTTCTCCCACAAGAGGCGCAGTCGCTCCACGCTATCGGCTTTGCTCAAGCCGACGACGGTCTTGCCCGTCTCAGGGTCCCGATCGCGGACGACAATGTGCGCGTGGAAATTGCGATCATCCCCGCTCGATGAGGGCTTATGGATTGCTGCCATCCACGGGACCCGGCCCATCGACATGGCCTCGCCGAACTCATGCACTAGCGCGATGCGCTCGGCTGGCCCAAGCTCGCATGGAAGAGCAATCATCACCTTTGTGATCACGCGCGCGTTCCTGCGATCGGCCACCTCTTCGGCAAGAAGCCACTCGCTAGCTGACCGGGGTGTCAGAGGCATCCGCGCGCCGATGATCGCTTCGGTCGCCTTGCGCCGCCCGATGTAGCGGACATGCGCGGCCGCCGTTCCTGGCGCATGGGTGGTGCGGCCCACAGATTTGACGTTGAGAGAGTATATCGCCACGCGGTGTCCGGGGTGATCCAGGAGGGCGGCGCCGCCTTCCTGGCGGGGTCTGGGGCTGGCCCCTGCCGGCAAGGCCGGTGGGGTGCAGGGGGGGGGCTTCCTCCCCTGCCGCGCGACTTTGCGAAGCAAAGTCATAAGTGCGCCCTAATAAAAAGACCTTCCCACGAGCAACATTCTTAATCAAGACGCCGTCAGAAGCTATTCTCTACAGCATGTATTCTAGATGTCGCTGGCTATTACCATTACGAATTTTTAATTAAGACGCGTAATAACGAAGCCGCTGGCAAGCACGTGAGACTTATGCCTTTTGGGTGGGCGTGACGGCCAGCAAAGCGGCAACCTGAACGGTGCTCCGGAGTGACCCGCAATCGATCAATGGCGCGCATGCACGCCGCCTTCCCCGAATCGCCAAGCTGCTCGGCTGGCACGCTTGGCATACGAGCGGTACCTTTGGCGTAAGTGAGTATTTGGTGAGTTGGTTGTCCAGGTGGAAGCCCAGATATCAGTTAAATGACTGATTTTGCTGGCGCACCCGACAGGATTCGAACCTGTGACCTCTGCCTTCGGAGGGCAGCGCTCTATCCAGCTGAGCTACGGGTGCTTCGATCCCTGTTTAACCCATGCAAACGCCTTCGGCAATCGCTTTGGGCGCCCGTTCTCAGTTCCGAAGCCGGTATCCCGTCCGGAAAATCCACACCACCACCGCAAAACACGCCGCCAGCATCGCAACGGTCAGCCCCAGGCTGATCAGCGGCGCCAGCGTCGCTATGTCGTAGAACGTCCAGCGAAACCCTTCGATCAGATAGACGATCGGGTTGAACAGCGCGATCTGCCGCCACACGCCCGGTAGCATGTCGATGGAATAGAACGTGCCTCCCAAAAACGTCAGCGGCGAGATCACCATCATCGGGATCAGGTTCAGCTTTTCAAAGCCATCCGCCCACAGCCCCAGGATGAAGCCGAACAAAGCGAAGGTCATCGACAGCAGCACCAGATAGAGGAACGCCAGGACGGGGTGAACCACCTCGAAGGGTACGAACAGCCGCGCGGTGGTAAAAATGATCAGGCCGAGGATCACCGATTTGGTCGCGGCGGCGCCGACGAAGCCGATCACCACCTCGACAGCCGAAATCGGCGCCGACAGCAGTTCGTAGATCGTGCCGAGGAAACGCGGCAGATAGATGCCGAACGAGGCGTTGGAGACGCTTTCGGTCAAAACCGTCAGCAGGATGAGGCCCGGGACGATGAAGGCGCCATAGGACACCCCGTCGATCGCCTGCATGCGCGAGCCGATCGCCGAGCCGAACACGACGAAATAGAGCGCCGTCGAAATCACCGGCGAGGCGATGCTCTGGTAGAGCGTGCGCCAGGTGCGGCTCAGTTCGTTGATGTAGATGGCGCGGATGGCGTAAACATTCATCGGCGTCGTCCCACCAGATCGATAAAAATGTCCTCCAGCGAGGACCGTTCCGAATTGACGCTGCGGAATTCAATCCCGCGCGCCACCAGGGTTTTGAGCAAGGCGCCGAGACGGTCGTCGCAATCCTCGCCCTTTTGCGTGAACGACAGGGTCGTTCCGTCCGCGGACAGATCGAGCGGCAGGTCGGAGAGGCCCTCGGGCGGCGCCTCGAGCTTTTGCGCGAGGCCAATGGTGACGCGGATCTGGCCCATGCGGCGCATCAAAGCGTGTTTCTCCTCGACCAGGATGAGTTCGCCCTGGTTGATCACGCCGACCCGGTCGGCCATGTCCTCGGCCTCCTCGAGGTAATGCGTGGTCAGGATCACCGTCACCCCCTTTTCGCGGAGGCGGCGCACCATTTCCCACATGTCGCGGCGCAATTCGACGTCGACGCCGGCGGTGGGTTCGTCGAGGAACAGGATTTGCGGCTCGTGGGCGAGCGCCTTGGCGATCAGCACGCGGCGCTTCATGCCGCCGGAGAGCGCGCCGATGCGCTGGTCCTTCTTATCCCACAGCGAGAGGTCGCGCAGCACGCGCTCGAAATGGACGGGGTCCGGCGCCTTGCCGAACAGGCCGCGGGAAAAACGCACCGCCTCCAGCACGGTCTCGAACTGGTTGGTCGCCAGCTCCTGCGGCACCAGGCCGATTTTCTGGCGGGCGCGGCGATAGTCGGCGGCGATATCGCAGCCGTCCACCGTCACCTTGCCGGAGGTCGCGCGCACGAGGCCGCAGACAATGCCGATCAGCGTGGTCTTGCCGGCGCCGTTGGGGCCGAGCAGCGCGAAAAT
Organism: Rhodoblastus acidophilus; assembly: GCF_025961575.1. GTDB lineage: Bacteria > Pseudomonadota > Alphaproteobacteria > Rhizobiales > Beijerinckiaceae > Rhodoblastus > Rhodoblastus acidophilus_C. The sequence goes on from NZ_JAOQNX010000008.1 coordinate 139,381, forward strand.
CTCGCCCTGCGCAATCGCGAGATCGACGCCCTTCAGCGCCACAAACCCATTGTCATATGTCTTGGTCAGGCGCTCGATGGCGAGAATGTTGGTCAAAGAGCTGTCCCCAAATCGTCGAGCCTCCTGAAAACATCGGACGGCCCGCAAAAAGCAAGAGCGCCGGAGCAAGCTCGCGCTTGCGCCGGCGCCCTCCAAATTTAAAGGCTTACTTCACCGCGAAGTCGATGCGGCGGTTAGCGGCCTTGCCGGCGTCGGAATCGTTGACGGCCAGCGGCTTCTCCGAGCCATAGCCGACCGCAGTGAGCTGGTCCGCCTTGGCGCCCTTCTTCTTCAGCAGGGCGACGACGGCGTCGGCGCGGCTTTGCGACAGCGCCTTGTTCTTCGCGGCGTCGCCGGTGGCGTCGGTGTGGCCGGCGACTTCGACGCTGATCCCGCCAGGGCAGCGGGCGAGCGTCGCGCCGATCTTGCCGATCAGCGCTTCCGAGCCCTTGGCGACCTTGGCGCTGCCGGCGTCGAACTTGATCGACTCCTTGGCGACAATGCCGGACAGGGCGGTCTGGCACTGGCCGAGGTCGAGCGGGCCGGTCGCGGGCAGCGCCTTGGCGGCGGCGATGGCGGCGGCCTTCAATTCGGCGACCTGCTTCACCGTCTTCGGCGCAGCGGCGGCGGCGGCCGCAGCAGCGGCGGCCTTGGCTTCCTCAGCGGCCTTCGCCTCTTCTTCAGCCTTGGCGGCGGCGGCGGCTTTGGCCTCTTCCTCAGCCTTCGCGGCGGCGGCGGCCTTGGCCTCTTCCTCAGCCTTCGCAGCGGCGGCGGCCTTGGCGTCTTCCTCGGCCTTGGCGGCGGCGGCGGCGGCGGCCTTGGCCTCCGCTTCAGCCTTGGCCTTCACGGCGGCGGCGGCCGCAGCGGCCTTGGCCTCTTCTTCGGCCTTGGCGGCGGCGGCCTTGGCGGCGGCGTCGTCAGGCTTGGCTGCAGGCGCGGCGGCCGTGGCTTCGGCTGGCTTCTCGGCAGGGAACCACGCCGCCGGCGGGGTGATGAACAGCGAGCAGGCCCAGACCAGGCCGGAAACCACCAGCGGGCCCCAGCGCAGGCCGCTCATGCCGCCGAACGCGCCGGCGAGCGCGCCGCCGGAGAAAGCGAAGAAGGCGAGCGCGCCCGTGGTGATCCAGGCGGCCGTGACATTCTCGACAAAGCCGAACAGGCTGGCACCGACGCCCAGAACCGCGAGGACGGCGAGCGGGAGGAACCACAGGGGGATGCGCCGGCGATTCGCTTCGTCGGAGAGCTTGACCTCTCCTTCGGCCTCCTCATCCTCAGCATCGGAGAAGGCCATCAGCGCGGCCAAAAACCCGATGATGAAGAAAAGAACCAACCAACCCCAATAGTGGGATAAAATGCTCAACATTGCCAATGCTCCTCCCGGGCAGTCCAAGTGCAGGTACCGGAACCGGAGACTAAACTTTTTAGCCGCTAGGTGAAGCAAAACTTTCGGCGGGTCAGGCCGCAAAGGCGCTTTGTGCTGGCGCCTGCGCGCATTTGGTGTATAAGCGCGCCATCCGCGCGAAACTCTTCGCGGGAACGGAGATTCGCGACCGCGCTGGACGACATCCCGGAGCGGCCTCGGCATTTCCGAATCAGAAGAAGGATCACCCGATGTCGATCACAGCCGAGCGCAAGACCGCGCTCATTCAGGAATACGCCACCAAGCAGGGCGATACCGGCTCGCCGGAGGTTCAGGTCGCCATCCTGACCGAACGCATCGCCAATCTCACCGGGCATTTCAAGACCCATGCGAAGGACAACCATTCGCGTCGCGGTCTGCTCAAGCTGGTGTCGCTGCGTCGTCAGCTTCTCGACTATCTCAAGAAGAATGACGAGGGGCGCTACAAGACGCTCATCGAGCGCCTCGGCATCCGCCGCTAAACGCTTCCTGCGGCCGGCTCACGCCGGCCGCTTTTCCTTAAAGCCGCGCTCAAGGCGTTTCGCCCGAAGAGATGCGGCCTGATCGCCGGCGGCAGGGGCCGCCCGCATCACCAAAGTCCGACCGGACCATGGCAGGATAACCGGACGCCGAAAAATCGGCTTCTCGTCGTCTTGCACATGGTTGGCGCGACCCAAACCCATGAGAGAGACACGCATGTTTGAAATGCACCGCGAACAGATCGACTGGTTCGGCCGCAAGCTGACGCTGGAGACCGGACGCATCGCCCGCCAGGCCGACGGCGCCGTGCTCGCCAGCTATGGCGAGACCACCGTCCTCGCCACCGTGGTTTCCGCGAAGACCGCCAAGCCCGGCCAGGACTTCTTCCCGCTCACCGTCAACTATCAGGAAAAGGCTTTTGCGGCCGGCCGCATTCCCGGCGGCTATTTCAAGCGCGAAGGCCGTCCCTCCGAGCGCGAGACCCTGATCTCCCGCCTGATCGACCGTCCGATCCGCCCGCTGTTCCCGGACGGCTATTATTTCGACACCCAGGTGATCGTCACCGTGCTCAGCCATGACATGGAGAACGATCCGGACATTCTGGCCATGGTCGCGGTTTCCGCCGCGCTGACCCTGTCCGGCGTGCCCTTCATGGGGCCGGTCGGCGGCGCCCGCGTCGCTTATATCAATGGCGAGATCAAGGTGAACCCCACCATTGACGAGGCCAAGAATTCCGACCTCGACCTGGTCGTCGCCGGCACCGCCGACGCCGTCCTGATGGTCGAATCCGAGGCCAAGGAACTCTCGGAAGAGACCATGCTGGCCGCGGTCATGGCGGGTCATGCCGGCTTCCAGCCGGTGATCGAGGCCATCATCCGCCTCGCCGAGCGCGCCGCCAAGGACCCGCGCGATTTCGCCCCCGCCGAAAAGGGCGATGTGGAGAAGGCCGTCGCCGAGATCGCCGAGGCCGATCTGCGCGAAGCCTACAAGATCACCGTCAAGCAAGACCGCTACAAGGCCATCGACGCCGTCAAGGCCAAGGTCAACGCCGCCCTGCTGCCGGAAGGCGAGGCGGCAAAATTCGACAAGCAGCTGATCGCTGACGTGTTCCATGAATTGCAGGCCAAGGTGGTCCGCTGGAACATTCTGGACCACAAGATCCGCATCGACGGCCGCGACCTGACCACTGTGCGCCCGATCCTGGCGCAGGTCGGCGTGCTGCCGCGCACCCACGGCTCCGCCGTCTTCACCCGCGGCGAAACCCAGGCTCTGGTGGTAGCCACGCTCGGCACCGGCGAGGACGAGCAGTTCATCGATTCGCTGGAAGGGACGTATAAAGAGAACTTCCTGCTGCATTACAACTTCCCGCCCTATTCCGTGGGCGAGACCGGCCGTATCGGTTCGCCGGGCCGCCGCGAAATCGGCCACGGCAAGCTGGCGTGGCGCGCCATCCATCCGATGCTGCCGGCGCCGGGCGAATTCCCCTACACGATCCGCGTCGTCTCGGAGATCACCGAATCCAACGGCTCATCGTCGATGGCCACCGTCTGCGGCTCGTCGCTGGCGCTGATGGACGCGGGCGTGCCGCTGAAGCGCCCGACCGCCGGCATCGCCATGGGCCTGATCCTGGAAGGCGACCGTTTCGCGGTTCTCTCCGACATTCTGGGTGACGAGGACCACCTCGGCGACATGGACTTCAAGGTGGCCGGCACCGAGCACGGCGTCACCTCCTTGCAGATGGACATCAAGATCGCCGGCATCACCGAGGAGATCATGAAGGTGGCGCTGGCCCAGGCCAAGGACGGCCGCCTGCACATCCTCGGCGAAATGTCCAAGGCGATCACCGACGCCCGCGCGGAACTCGGCGAATTCGCCCCGCGCATCGAGACCATGAAGATCGCGGTCGACAAGATCCGCGAAGTCATCGGCTCCGGCGGCAAGGTGATCCGCGAGATCGTGGAAAAGACCGGCGCCAAGATCAACATCGAGGACGACGGCACGGTGAAGATCGCGTCCAGCGACGGCAATTCGATCAAGGCCGCCATCAACTGGATCAAGTCGATCGCCTCCGATCCGGAAGTCGGCCAGATCTATGAGGGCACTGTGGTGAAGACCACGGATTTCGGCGCCTTCGTCAACTTCTTCGGCGCCAAGGACGGCCTCGTCCATATCTCGCAGCTCGCCGCCGCGCGCGTCGCCAAGACCACCGACGTGGTCAAGGAAGGGGATAAGGTGAAGGTCAAGCTGCTGGGCTTTGATGACCGCGGCAAGGTGCGCCTGTCCATGCGCGCCGTGGACCAGCAGACCGGCGAAGACCTCGAAGCCAAGGCCAAGGCGGAAGCCAAGGCCGAAGGCGAGGCGCCGCAAGAGCAGGTGTAAGGCGGGAACGCCTCACCCTCGCGTGAATTCAGTCGGCCGCCCCACGGGGCGGCCGATTTGCGTTCATGCGGCGCCGACGGCGCTCATCGCCATCACAGGACGGCCTGAATTGTCGATATGAGAATCAGCGCGCAGACCTTGGCGCACCTGCGCTCGCAGCAGGCCGCCTCGTTTGTCCGTTTGTGTCGTTGTCGGCGAGGCCGCGCGCGCCCGCTCAGGCGCGCCGGCCAAAAGCCTCTAGCGCAGCGTGAAGCTCGGCATGGGTTGCGGCATGTTGCGCGAGGGGGACGCCCTGCGAAATGGCGTCCCAGGCCTGCCTTATGCTTGCGGCGCCGCCGCGCGGTCCCATCGGATGTCCGAAAACGCCGCGTCCCGGCACGAAGCCGAAGTCGACGCCGCCAACCTTCCGGTAGACGCCTTCCAGGGTGACAGCCGAATCGCTGCCGCCGGGCACGGGCAGGCAGGGTTTTAGGTGGCCCATGGGCTCCAGGCAGGCGCGGACGCAATCCAGAACTTCGTGCTCCGGCATCATCATGCGGCTGCCGAAGCCCGGCATGATGACCGTATCAAACCCGGCGAGCCGCTGCAGCCGGGTCAGCACCCGGGAATGAATGCCGTAGCCCGCCAGCCGGCTGAAGGCGGCGATGAAGGGGAAATGCGCGATCAGGGGCACGCTGGCGTGCTTGCGCAGCATTCGAACGCCGCTCAATCCCACCGGCATGGCGTTGACGAGCAGCGCATTCGCGCCTTTCGCCACCGCGAGATCGTGGTTTTCCACCAGCCGGTCCACCTCATCGGTGATATTGGCCAGATAGATTTTTGGCGCGCCGGTCTCGCGCTCCGCCCGCAGGCGGGCCTCGCCCAAAGCCGCGGCGCGCGCGCCGAGCGGGCTCCAGTCGATGTCGGCCAGCATCTCGTCATCCTTGGCGATGTCGAGGCCGCCCAGCCAGCTTTGATAGGCAAGTTCGGCGAAAGGCTCCGGGGGAAGCCCGATGTTCGGCTTGATCACGCCGAAAAAGATCGGGCGGCCAAAAGCGTTAAGGCGCTCGCGCAAACCGGCGACGCCGAATTGCGGCCCCTGGAATTCCGCAAGATAGGAGTCGGGGAAGCGGATGTCCTGCAGCCGGATCAGGGGAATGCCGGGCGAGAAGAACACGCCTTCGCCGCAGACGGCGGACAGCAGATTGGGGATGCGCGGCCCGAAATTGCCGTGCGGGTGGGCGATGGTGACCCGCACCGCATGAACCGGACCCTGGGCCGCGCAGGTCACCGGGATGCTGAATCCGGAAGGCTGTGGAGCCGATTCCAAATCCAGGACCTTGGCCGCGAAGCGCGGGCGAAAATCTTCGTCCACGCCGACGCGGCGCCATTGCGCCGTGGACTGCTCGCTGCACAGATGCGCGGCGGCTTCGCGCGGATCGCCCGCGCATTCGAAGGTGAAATCAAGCTCGATATAGTCTTGGGCGTTGAGCTCGCCGCGCTTGGCGTAAAAACCCGAAAAATCGTCCGGCGTCATGGATCAAGCCGCTCCCATGATGTGAAGTTCAAGCGCGCGACGGTCCCTTGGGCCATCGAGCTCAATGAAAAAGATGGCCTGCCAACTGCCGAGGACCATTTCGCCGTCGGCCACCGCAATGCTCTCGGAGGAATTCATGAACAGCCCGAGGATATGGGAATGGGCGTTGTCGCGTCCGTCGATGGCGACTTCATTGTGCAGCCAGTCGCCATCGCGGGGCACAAATCGCTTCAGCCAGGTCGCCATGTCCTTTTGCAGCTGCGGCTCGCGCTCGTTCACATTGACCCGCGCGGTCGTGTGAAGCGAGGTCACGGTGAGAAGACCGTCTCGGACTCCGGTCGTTTTCAGCCAATCGCGGACCTGTTCGGTCACATCGATGATCTGGATCGGCTCGACGGTCTCGAACTCGATCCGCGTTCTCAGGATTTTCATGGGATCACCTAGGGGGCGGCTCGCGCGCCGGATGTAGCTCAGCGCGAAACCCGCCGCAATCCACCCAGGCGAAGTTTAGGCCCGGGCTTTCCCTTCGCGCCCACCGATGCGCGCCGCGCCCAGCGTCCAGTAGCAAGCCACCGCATAGGGGAGAAATACGGCGACCTTCCAGGCGTCGTACCAGTCAGGCTCCGCGGAAATCGTGATCGTCAATGCGCGCGCGCCTTTTTCCGCCGCGACCGGTTCGGCGGCGGCGTCTTCCGCTCGCCCTTCAGGTTGAGAAACCCATTGATCGGCCTCTGTCCCTGGCGACGAGACCGCTGCGACGGACTCCGCCCCTGTCCCCCGCGCCGCGTCTTGCGGGATTCGGAACGGAATGGTCTTCCGGCTCATGCCGCTTGCCTTTCAGGATTGGGAAAAATCAGCGCGGCCAGCCTTTTCAGCTCCTTGGCCGCTTCGCTTTGAGGCGCCGCTTCAAGCACCGAAAGGCCCCGCGCCGCGCTTTCCGCGTAGACAACGCGTTGGATCAGGGGAACATCAAGCACGGGCGTATCCGGGAACTGATCGAGAGCCACGGAAAAATCTCGTCCGATCGCCGTATTGGTGATCTTGCGATTGATGGCGAACCTTGCCTGCAAATCTTCTTTGTAAATCCGCGCTTCGCGGATCAGTTTCACGGTGTCCGAGGCGGCCCAGATGTCATAGGGCGAAGGCTGCACGGGGATCAGAACGAGATCGCTCGCCAAAATGGCCGCCCTTGCGAGTTCATTGACCCGCGGCGCCCCGTCGATCAGGACCACGTCGTAATTTTTCGCCAGAGCCGGGAGTTCGCGATGCAATGTCGGTTTGGCCATGCCGACCACGGCGAAGGCTGGCTCGGCGGCTCGAACGCTGGACCACGACAAAGCGCTTCCCTGCGGATCGGCGTCGACAAGAAGCACGCTCCGACCGGCATGACTGAAGCAGGACGCCAGATTGACCGCAATCGTCGTCTTTCCGACACCGCCTTTTTGATTCAGCACGCCGATGATCAATGACGCCGCCTTTCAACACCAGCCGAAAACAGGATCACATTGCGAATCGATTTTTTTACGTATGGTTAACTTCTCAGCATTCGACGATTGTTGCAACCATCTCCTCTCGCGGGCCGGCGCGCGCGACGGCGCCGCCGCTTGATCCGACACGTTCACAGGATGGCGTCCAGGCCTCCTTCATATGGCCGCACGCGAGGCCGATGCCGAAGGCCTTCCGCCGCTATGGCGGCGATCACCTCACCCTCGCTCAAATCACTCAATCCGATCTGTGCATTGTCGTTTTCGCCGACCACGACCTCCCACAAGCCGGCATCTTCGAGCGGAACCCGAAATTGCTTGGGATCGAGCTGGAATCCCAATCCCAGCGCCTTCACGACGGCTTCCTTGCGGGTCCAGCCGCGCAGAAAGGACTGACGCCTCCGCGACGGCGATTCGCGCCGCAGATGTTCAGAATCCGTTTCGCCGAACACCGCGTCGATCATCTCGTCGTAATCCATCAATCCGTCGTCATCTTCGACATCGACGCCGACTGCTGAACCCCGCGCGATGGCGACCAGAGCCGTCCGCTTGCTGTGCGACAGGTTGAACGTCAAGCCTCGCGAGGCGCCAGCTATGAACGGCTTGCCAAAGGGCGCGACGGCGACCGGCACGGCGCCGGGCTCCATGTCGAGAAAGCACGCGAGCAGCCTGCGCACTGCACAGTGAGAATGGCCATAACGGTCTCGATCCTCAGCATGGATGAAGGCGTCGGCGACGGCGCGCTCGCGCGCGTCGAGCAGCGACCAGTCCGGCGGAGCGCTCGTTCGAAAATCGATCCGCCAGACCGCCACCTCGCCGGTCAGATCAAAGGTCATTGCAGACGGGCCTCGAAGGCTTCGAGCGGCGCGACCTCGATAAACGAGGGCCGTTGCCCCAAGGTGGCGCGGCCCGCCACATGCTGCTGCAGAAATGGCGTCACGAAAGCTGTGACGATCTCTCGCATGCGCTCGGACCTGATCACGTCTGTCCGCCACGGCCGCCACCGGCGCCAGCGATCGGCAGAATAGACCGCGTCGGAAAAGTCGCCATGCTGGACGCCGGCGATCAGGAAAACCTCGATTTGCGATGTTCGCTGCAAGGAAAGCGCCGCGCGGAGATCCTCGAGCGTCAGCTTGGTCACGAAAAAATTCGCCGTCGACGTCCAGAATCGGCGCGGATTGAAATCCGGCATCGCATAGAGCGCGAGCAAGGGTCGCGAAACCCCGGGCGCGGCGGCCGTATGGATCAACCACCCGTCGAGATTGATCGCCGCCGCAATTCGGGGATCGCGCGCCAGCGCCGTGGCGGCGACAGCTCCGCCGAAGGAGAAACCGACCACGCCGATCCGGGAGGCGTCAATGGTCGCCGGGAGCGCGTCGGCGGGCAGCCGCATCAAGGCCTCGACCACGCGATCCAGTTTTTCAAAACCGAGCTTCGTTCGACGTGCGCTCACGTCCGGGAAGGCGGCAAGATCTTCCGCCGAGAAAGCCCTGAACGGCGCCTTGCGAACCGCCTCATCAGCGGCGTCGACCGCGGGATCGGGAGGATCGTGGCTGACATCGTCCGCGGCCGCCACGATAAACCCGTTATGGGCGAGCTCAGCCAGCATGACCTGGTTCTCGTCGCGACGTCCGCCCCAGCTGGGGACATAAACGATCATCGGACACGGTTTTGTGGCGTCCTGCGGCGCCCAGACCTTCACCGCAATGGCCGGTCGTCCCATGCCCCGGGGATCCCGGAGGGACAAGTCCCGCGTCACGACGCCTGGCGGTTCAGGGGGCCGGTCGGCGCGGAGCGAGGCCATCTCACGAAGCAGCGCCGCGAAGACCGCGAGCCCGGCGACGACGCCAAGCGCGACAGCGGTCCGGGCGATGAAACCCGCGTGGCCCCTCATGTCTGCGCGGGCGGCGTCTTCCAGCGCCCTTCCGCCTTGTCGATCGTCCACGCCATGTACTCGGAGATGACCTCCGCCGCAGGCTCTTTCAGCATGTCGTCGTGCCGCCCCGGGACGTCATAAATCCGCAGATCGCCTTTCACGAATTGGCTCCAGCCCAGACTTCGCGCGAACAGCCTGCCAACGCGCGCTTCGGCGGATCTGAAGAGCACGACGTCGCCCTCGTAAGGCTCGATGCGGTGGTGAGCGCGCGCCTCCATCAGCTTGAGCCAGATATTTTCAGTGTCGTCGCCGGGCTGCAGGGTTTCGGGCGGCCGCGTGACGCGATGAAAGTAGTACGACAGCATGCCGGCGATGCTCAGCTCTCCAGCCCAAACCTTCAAGAGCCGGTCGCGCAGATTGGGAAGCGCGGTGGAGACCAAGGCGCGGCGCAGCAGCCTGTCCGGCCAGCTCATGTTCTCGACATAGCCAGAGGCGACGGTGTCGAGCAGGCAGAGCGATAACACTTGCGAGCCAGCGGCCCGCAGTTGCCGGGCGGTCTCAAGCGCGACATTGCCCATCACGCAATAGCTCACCAGATGGTACGGCCCGACCGGGTCGACGGCGCGGATCTGTCGGGCGGCGTCGGCGGCAATGTCCGACATGACGTCCGAGTTGGCAGGGGGCGGAGTCGCGTCCGATCGCCACTGCAAGTCGATGAATGGGCGATCGTCGGCAAGCCGCCGCGCGACCGGATAGTAGATGGATCGGTTGCTGAGCGCGAACACGGGCGGCAGCTTGCCCGCGCTGAACAGCTTGCAGGGCTCGAAATAGTTTTTGGAGGGCTTTCGCAGCAGCGGCTGTACGGCGGCGGTCGGACCGCCAACGGGCCGCTCGACCCTCGGGGCCGCGACCAGCATTTCCATCTTGCCGCGCCAAGCCGCGAGGAGCGTTTCGGCGGCCTCCGCCGTGTGCCGATCGGTGTTGACCTCGCAGGAGATGCGCCACCCTTCGTCGCGCCCCACCATGAAGAAACTGAGGTCATAAAGGCTGCCCGCGCTGACCGAGGGGATTGAAGCCAGCTCGACGTCGCCGCTTCGGATCGTGTCGGTGCTGTCGGCGTCGATATTGACGGATTGCAGCGTGAAATTGACGTTGTAGCCGAACGGCAGGTCGGGCTGGGAGGACAGCTGGACGCCGGCGACGATGTCCTCGAACGGCAGCGCCTTGTTGGCGAGCGCATCGTTCACCACGGCGCGGACGTGATCCGCGAACGCCCAGCTGTCGGACGCGAGCGTCGCATCCAGTCGCAGCACGACCGTGTTGACCACCGGGCCGATGACGCCAAACAGAAGCGGATCGTCGCGGCCGCCGACTTGCGTTCCGATCAACAGCTGCTTCGAGCGCCACGCCTCGCCGAGCGCGGCTCCGAGGCATGCGCCGGCAAGCGCGAACAAGGTGTAGCCTTCCCGCCGGGCCACAGCTTGCAGGGCGTCGGTCAGCGCGCGCGGCAGCAGGACGCTGCGGATTTCCCCCTCGCGCCGCCCCGTCGCCGGCGGATCGCGGGTCGGCGTCACGTCGAGCGGGACGACGCCGGCCATCTGCCTGCGCCAGTACGCGCGCTCGCCGGTCAAGGCGTCGCTGGCCAGGAGCGCCTGCCGCCAGCGCGCGTAATCGCCATATTGCAGGTCGAGCTCCGGCAAGTCTGGCGCGCGGCCCTGTTCCAAAGCGTCGATCACAGCGGCGAGTTCGCGGGCGAACACCCCGATCGACCAGCCGTCGGCGATGGCGTGATGGAATGTCGCGAGCAGGATGGCCTCGCGGGCGGACCGGCGCAGCAGCGTCACGCGCCACGGCGGCGCCTTGGTCGGATCGAAAGCGGTGCGGGCGTCGAGCCTGGCGATGCGGTCAGCTTCGGCCTCGTAAAGATCCGGCTGCAGCGACAGGTCGATCCGCGACAGCTTGATGTCGCAGCTTGGGCTGACGACTTGCTGAAAGCCGTTCTCCCCGCGCGCGAACCGGGTCCTGAGGCTTTCGTGACGGCTCGCCAGAACCTGCAGCGCCGCCTTGACCGAGGTGTCGCGCACGGCGCCCAGAAGACGCCACCGCATGGCGATGTTGGCGATCGAGCTGTCGGGACTGCGCGTTTGCAGCTCGAGGACGTGCTGCTGGATCGCCGTGCAAGGCATGACGATCTGCGGCTCGGGCTCACGCCCGACGGCGGCTTGGATGTCGTTATGCATTGGTACGTCCGCGTTTGAAGTCGATCAAGGAAGGCCCGGAATTGGGCTGACTGGCGCCGAGGCTGGCGGCGCAACGCGCGATCTCCTCGACGCTGGGATTGGTCATCAGGTTTTGGGCCCGCAGGGGCAGTCCCGCCTCGCCGAAGCGCGCCACCATGCGGAAAATGTGCAAGCTGGTCGCCCCCAGAGAGAAAATGCGCTCGCCCGGCTGGACGCCCTCCCGGCCCAGCACCGTCTCGATCACCGCCGTGACGTTGCGGAGCAGGACGGGATCGACCGCCGGCGTCGGGGCCGCCGCGGCGACCGTCTCGGGCCTCACCGCCGGAGCCCCTTGCTGGTCCAGGCGAGCGACCAGCGCCTCGCGGTCCAGCTTGCCATTGGTCGTGCGCGGCAAATCCGCGACGCTGACGAACCGTCCCGGCGCCATATAGGCCGGCAACCGGTCGGCCACGGCGCGGCGCAGCGCCTCGGGCGTCACGCTGATCCCCTCGGCCGTCACATAGGCGGCCGTCAGGATCGCGTCCTGCGTGCCGGCGCGCTCCACCACCACCGCGACGTCGCGAACGCCCGCCTGGCCGCGCAGCACCGTCTCGATCTCCTCCACCTCGATGCGGAAACCACGCAACTTGATCTGCTGGTCGCGTCGACCCAGAAGCTGAATGGCGCCGTTCGCATGGCGAACCGCGAGGTCGCCGGTGCGGTAGAGCCGCCGAGGCGCGGCGCCGCCGAGGCTCACCAAGCGGAACGAATTTTCGGTGAGGTCGGGTCGACCAATATAGCCTTTCGCCAGTCCCAGCCCGCCGATGTAGAGCTCGCCGGTCACGCCGATCGGGGCGAGCGACTCGGACTCATCCAGAATATGCAGCTCCGTGTTGGCGATCGGCGCGCCGATGGCGATCGGCTGCCTTGCGTCAGTGATGCGGCCGCAGGCCGACCAGATGGTGGTCTCGGTCGGGCCGTACATGTTCCAAAGCGCGACGCCCGAGGCGATCAGCATGTCGGCGAGATCAGACGGCAGCGGCTCTCCGCCGCACAGGGCCTTGAGCCCCGGCGTCGGCTTGAACCCGGTTTGAAGCAGGACGCGCCACATCGTCGGGGTCGCTTGCAGCACAGTGGCGCCGCTCGAGGCGATCAACCCGATCAGTTCGGGCGGGTTGGCCAGGGTGTCGTCGCCGGCGACCACCGTGCTTGCGCCGCAGCAGAGCGGAAGCAGCAATTCGAGCACGGCGATGTCGAACGACACCGTGGTCATCGCGACAATGCGGTCGTTCCAGGCGAATCCCGGCGTAGCCGCCATCGAACGCAAGAAATTCGTCAACGCGGCATGGCCGATTTCGACGCCTTTCGGCGCGCCGGTCGAACCGGAGGTGAAGATGACGTAGGCGGTCGGGTCGTCCGCCGTCGCCGTCCGGGCGGCGCGCGCCGGCGAAGCGGCGGCGATAGATGCGGCGTCGCGGCTTAAATTCAGGATCGGGAGCCCCGCCTCCTCCGCGGCCGGCAGCGCGCCGGAGGTGACGAACGCGGCAATCCCCGCCGCCTCAATCATTTGGCGCACCCGCGCCGCCGGCAGCCTGGGATCGATCGGCACATAGGCGTGACCGGCCTTCGCCACCGCGAGCAGCGCCAAGGGCAGGTCGAGCGACCGCTCGACCGCCACGGCGATCCGCGCGCCAGGAGCCGGGAGACGTTCGGCGAGGCGGGCCGCCAGACGATTGGCCCGCGCCTCGGCCTCGCGGTAGCTCAAGGCTTCAGCGCCGAAGACGACCGCCGTCGCCTCGGGCGTGGCGTCGCACCAGCGCTCGAACAGGGTTGGCAGCGTTTCGCCGTCTCCCGGCGCGACGTTGACGGGCGCCGGCAGGCTTGACGCGCTTGGCGCGCTCAGGAGCAGCGACGGCAACTCGCCCACGGCGACGCCCGGCGCGCGCGTCACTTCGGCCAGTATGGCGCGCAGATAATCAATCCAGGCCGAAATGGTGGCTTCATCGAACAGGTCGGTGGCGAAATCGACCTCGACGGCGATATCGCGCTCGCCTTCGATCAGGTTGAGGAACAGATCGAAATTGACGAAAGCCTTGGGGTTGGCGCGAACCTCGCTCGCCAGGCCCTCGAACACCAGCCGCGACCCCAACCGCTCCAGGTTGAACTGGATGTCGGACAGCGGCGTGCGGTCGGGCGAGCGGGGCACGCGCAGATCGGCCACCAGCGAGCCGAGCGTGTAGTCGCGATGGTCGAGAACCTCATTCAGCCGGGCGTCCACCGCCTTGATGTGGTCGGCGATCGGTTCGGCGAAGGACAGCGGCGCCGGGACCGGCAGGAAGTTGACACAATGGCCGACCAGATTTTGGTCGTCGAGCAACGCCTGGCCGCCCATGGGCACGATGAGCACCACGTTCTCATTGCGGCTGAGGCGGGCGAACATCGCCTGCGCGACGGCGAACAGCACGACAAACAGGCTGACGCCCTCGCGCCGCGCCAGCGCCCGCGCCTGCGCGCACAGCTCCTCGCCCAGGGTCTCGCGCACCGAGGCGCCGGCAAAGGTCTTCACCGCCGGCCGAGGCCGATCGAGCGGCAATTCGGTCGGCTTGGGCAATGCGACGAACAGGTTTTTCCAGAACGCGACCGTTTCGGCGTTCGGCTTGCGGACCTCATGCGCCGCATAGGCGCCGAAACTCGGCGCTGGCGGCAATTCGGCTTGAGATCCGCCGAGCGATGCATTGTAAAGGGCGGCAAGCTCCTCCAGCAGCACATTCATCGACCAGCCGTCGCAGATGATGTGGTGCGCCGTGAACAGCAGCGCGTGGCGCTCGGGCGCCAATTTGACGATGGCCGCGCGCACCAGGGGGCCGTTGAAGAGATCGAACGGCGTGCGCGCATCCTTTGCAAGCAACGCCGCCAGGCGCGCGTCGGCGTCGCCCCCGCTCAGATCGATCTGCGGAATCTCGAGCGCAAGTTCGGAGACAATCTCCAGGGTCTCGCCGCGCGCGCCGATACGACCGCGCAAGGCGTCGTGACGCCGGATGACGTCCTGCAAGGCGCCCGTCATCGCCGCGGCGTCGAAGGGGCCCTCGAAACGCACGGTCAGCGACTCGTTGAAAGCCATGGAGGCGGCGTCGCCCATTTGCGCGGCCAGCAGGATCTCGACCTGCGGTTCGGTCAGCGGCGCGACCTGCGCCGCCCCGGCGCCGGCGTCCCCGCTCGCCGCCGCGCGAGCGCCGGCGCTCTCGATAATGCCCGCCTCTTCCAGCGCATCATAGGCGCGCGCGAAGGCGTCGCCGATGGCTTGGCGCTGCGCGGCGCTATGCTCGGTCGTCAGGAAGCATGGGAATCCTTCGTGGATGTGGATGCCGGCCAATCTGAGTGCGGGATAGAGCAGGCTCGCCAACGCGCCATGATGCGACACGTCCAAATAGAACCAGCTCGCATAGCTCTCCGCCCGCTCCGGCACACCGCGGCGGGCGAGATCGGCATTGATGCGGTCGACCAACTGACGCGTGTGCTCGCCCAGGGGCTGATAGATCGCCTCCTGATGGGTCTCGATGTGATCGAGCACGGCGCGCGCGGCCGCAAGCACCAGGGGATGGCGCACGAAAGTGCCGGCGAAGAAGGTCGGCGCAACCTCGGGCGCGCTGTCGTCGCCGTAGCGCCAGGTCCCGCCGTCGAGCGCATCCATGAACTCGGCGCGCCCCGCGACCACGCCGATCGGCATGCCGCCGCCGAGCACCTTTCCGTAAGTGGCGAGGTCGGCGCGGATGCCAAACACATGCTGCATGCCGCCGGGATGCACGCGGAACCCGGTGACGACTTCATCAAACACCAGAGCGGCGCCGCTTTTCGCGGTGATGTCGCGCAATTCGAGCAGAAACGCGCGCGGCTGCAATCCGGGACGCCGGCTCTGGACCGGCTCGACAATGACCGCGGCGAGATCGTCAGCCATGCGGCGCACGACCTCGAGGCTTCGCGGATTGTTGTTGGGCAGGACGATCATATTGCCGACGTTCTCGCCCGGTATCCCCGGCGCGATCGGCGACGCCCCCACCGGCGCGCCCGCCGGGCGCGCCTTGATCAGCACCTCGTCGAACTGGCCATGATAGGCGCCGCTCAACATGATCACCTTGTCGCGACCCGTGACGGCGCGCGCGACGCGCATCGCCGCCATCACCGCCTCCGAGCCGGTGTTGCAGAACGCCACACGCTCGTTGCCCGTCATCGCGCTGATGCGGGCGGCGACCTCGCCGGCCAGCGGCGTCTGCGGCCCGATGGCGAAGCCCTGGTCCAGCTGAGCCCGCAACGCATCCAGCACGAAGTCGGGGGCGTGGCCGAACATGGTCTGGCCGTAGCCGTTCACGAGATCGATATATTCATTGCCATCGACGTCCCAGATCAAGGACCCCTTCGAGCGAGAACACACCAGCGGATAGATGATCTCCTTCCAATCGGCGTGGAAGCCGCTCGCCGTGCGCGGATCGGCCAGCACGCCGCGCGACGCTTGCGTGCGCGCTTTCGACCCCGCGGTCTTGGCTGTGTAGCGCCGGACCAGGTCATCGATGAAGCGGCGCTGGCGTGGCGTCAGCGCGTGATCCCCATCGCCTCCTCCGGGGCGATACATCCGGAATCTCGACGGGGCCGCCTCGCTCGCCGGCATGAGCAATTCGGGCGCGGGCGGCGCGGCGCCGGCCGGAGCTTGGGCGGGGGGCGCGTCGACCGCGGATCCGCGGGCGGCGGCGATCTGCGCCGCGAACAGCCGCTCCATCGTCTGCAACTGCTCGCGCACGACGGCCTGGAGGGCGCCCGAGGCGCCCTCGGTCACAGGCGCGGCGATCGGGCGCGGCGACGACGCCGGCGGCCCGTCGAGAGCGGGCGCGGCTGTCGGCGGCTGGGGCGCGGCGACCGCGGGCAATCGATCCGGCGGCGCGGAAGCCTTCAGCATCGCGGCCAGCGCGTCGACAGTGTTCAAATCGCGCATGAGCTGGCGGAACGTGACCTTGACGCCGAACGTCTTGTTCACGCGCTGGGCGACCTGCCCCAGCAGAAGGGAGTCGAATCCGAGCGCCAGAAACGAGGCGGCATGGTCGCCATCCGACAGCGCCCGGCCGGAAATCTCCGACAAGATGGTCTTCAAAGACGTCACAATGGCTTGAGACATTCCATCCTCATTCGAAGCTTTGTGCGACGCGGCCGGCTCGCTGCGGGACAGGGAGGTCGCTGCGGCGCCGGGGACTTGCGCCAAGACAGCGGGGGTTGCGAGATCTGAAGCGGCGTTGACCGGCGGACGCTCGATCCAGTGACGTTTGCGCTGAAACGGATAGGTCGGCAGAAGAGCGCGTGGCGCGCCGGCCGCGGCCTCGCAAAACGGCTTGAGCGCAACGCCATGCGTCCAGAGCGCGCCGAGCGCTTCGGCGAAGATGAGCTCCTCCTCCCCCCGGTCGAGGAAGTCGGGCGCGGTCGACACGACGGCGCGGGCGCGCGCTTGCGCGCTCTGGGCGAAGGTCGAAAGGGTGCGGCCCGGTCCGACCTCCACCAACACGGTTTCGACGTCTGCGGCGTCTTTGAGCAAAGCCTCGAGCGAATCCCGGAAGGCCACGGGCTCGCGGCATTGACGCGCCCAATAGGAGGGCGAGACCGCCTCCGCGTCGGTGAGCCAGCGGCCGGTGACCGTCGAAGCCAGCCTTCTCCGGGGCGCGCGCAAGTCGAGCGTGGCGGCGATCGCTTCGAGTTCCTGAACCACCGGCTCCATCATGGCGGAATGAAACGCATGTGATGTGTGCAGGCGCCGGTGCGCGACTCCCGCCTTTGAAAGGCGCGTCTCCAGCTCGGCGATCGCCTCGAAGGGGCCGCTCGCGACACACAGATTCGGGGCGTTGTCGGAGGCGATCTCGGCCCCTTCCGGCAGATAGCCTTGCAAGTCCCGCTTCGCCAGGCGGACGCTCAGCATGGCGCCGGCCGGCTGCGCCTGCATGATGCGGCCGCGATTGACGACGAAACGCAGGGCGTCATCGTAGGACATCACGCCGGCCAGGACAGCCGCGACCAGCTCGCCCAGGCTGTGGCCGATCAGGGCGAAGGGTTCGAGCCCGAGCCGCATCAGCCGCCGCGCCATCGCATATTCATGCAGGAACAGCGCCGGCTGCGCCAGCGTGGTGGAGCGAATGGGATGCGCGGATTCTTCGTCGATGTTCTGATCGGCGAACATGATCTGACGCAGGTCCTGGCCAAGATGCTGCAGGACAATGGCGGCGCCCGCGTCCACGTCGGCGCGGAAAGCGGGGTCGCTGTCATAGAGGGCGCGGCCCATGCCCGGATATTGCGCGCCCTGGCCGGGAAACATGAAGACAATGCGCGGCGCCGCCGCGCCGACCGGAGGCGCGTCCACGCGCAGCCGCCTGAGCTGTTCGACGGCCTCGTTCACGCTGGTCGCGACAATGGCGGCGCGGTGATCGAACACGCGCCGACCGGTCTGCAGGGTATGGGCGATGTCGCGCAACGGCGGCGCGCCGTCCGTGACGCTCGCCTCGAGAGCCTCCGCGAGTTGCTCGGACATCGCCTTCAGCGCTGCCGTGTTGCGCGCCGAGAGCGGGAGCACGAGCGGCCGGCCGTCATCGCAATCGTTCGAGACCGGCGGCTCCGGCGCCTCTTCCAGGCAGAGATGGACGTTGGTGCCGCCGACTCCAAACGCGCTGACGCCGGCGCGGCGCGGGCCGGCGCCGGCCTCCCAATTTTCACGGCCGGCAGCGACCCGGAAGCGTCCGCGCGTGAAATCGAGCCTGGGATTGGGCTGATCGAAATGGATCTGCGGCGGAATGACCCGATTGCTGAGCATCAGCGTTGTCTTGATCAGTCCGACCACGCCGGCGGCGACATCGAGATGACCGACATTGGCCTTGACGGACCCCAGCACACACGGCTGCGGGCGGGCTTCGAGATCACCGCGCGCCAATTCGGAAAAGGCCTGGGTCAAACCTTCGATCTCGATCGGATCGCCGAGCGGGGTCGCCGTGCCATGGCATTCGACATAGTCCACGCTCTCGGCGTCGAAATCGGCCATGGCCATGGCGGAGGTGATGCAGGCGGCCTGACCGCCGACGCTCGGCGCGGTGAAGCCGACCTTTTCGGCGCCATCATTGTTGACGCCAAAGCCCTTGATCACGGCATAGATGCTGTCGCGGTCGGCGATGGCGTCGGCCAGCCGCTTGATCAGAACCACACCGGCGCCGGAGCCGAACACAGTGCCCGCCGCTTGGGCGTCGAACGGACGGCAGTCGCCGTCCGGCGAGGCCATGCCGCCGGCCTGGTGGAGATAGCCGCGCTTCTGCGGCAAGGTGATCGACACGCCTCCCGCGAGCGCCATATCGCACTGAAACATCGCCAAGCTCTGGCACGCCTGCGCCACCGCCAGCAGCGAGGTCGAGCAGGCGCTTTGCACGGCGACCGCGGGTCCGCGCAGGTTGAGCTTGTAGGCCACGCGCGTGGCGACGAAATCATTCAGCGCGCCGAGCAACTCGGAATAGCAGCCGACCTGGTATTCGGAGGTGAAGCGGTCGATCGCCGCGCGGTCCGGGCAGACATGGCGCAGGAAGTAGGTGTTGAGAGAACTGCCGGCGAACACGCCGATCAGCCCCGCGTAGCGCGCCGGGTCGTAGCCGGCGCTTTCCAAAGCTTCGCTGCAGATTTCGAGGAAAACGCGCTGCTGCGGATCCGTCAGGTCGGCTTCGCGGGGAGACATGCCGAAATAGTCGGCGTCGAAAAGCTCGACATCGTCGAGGATCGGCCGCGCTGGAACGTAGTCGGGATCCTTGCGGGTCGCCTCGTCGAAAGCATCTTCAAGCTCGTCGGAGGCGAAACGCGTGACCGACGAGCGGCCAGCCAAAACATTTTCCCAAAATTTCTTGACCGTCCGCGCCCCCGGGAAGCGTCCCGACAAGCCGACGATGGCAAATCCCATAAGGTCTTCAGAAGTCATGGCTGCACATCCAAATTGCTTGGTTCTTCAAGGCCGGGCGCGCGCCACCCTGCGGGCCAATGGCATCATGGCCGCACGCTGACGCTGCCCTCTGTCTGAGGCTGAATCACAATTTTCACCCTGTTTCTTTCCGGCGAGAAATGCCTCGAAGGCCGCGACGTTCGGATGAGCGAACATGGCGGTCAGGGGAAACCGAACGCCCGTCGCCGCCTGGATGCGTTCGTGCGCGGCGATCATTTGCAGGGACGTCGCGCCGAGATCGAACAGGTTCGCCCTGTGGTCGAAGGCGCCGCGCAACAACTCCCGCCAGATCGAATAAACAACGGATTCGGAAGGCTCCTCCCGCGCGGCGGCGTCAGGGCGGATAAATTCGGCCGCCGCTTTCATGCGTTCGTCGATCAGGCGGATGCGATCCACTTTGCCGTTGGCGTTGAGCGGCAGTTCAGGAACAATGACCGCTTCCGAGGGAACCATCTGCGATGGCAAACGCGCCTTCAGGTCGTGAAGCACATTCGAGGAGAGATTTTGGGAATTGGTCGGGTCAACCGGTTTGATGAAAGCGACGACGCGCTTGAACCCATTGGCATCGGTGATGACGACGGCTGCGTCGGCGATACGAGGATCGTCGCGCAGAGCCTGTTCAATTCCGTCAAGCTCGACGCGCATGCCATTGATCTTGACCTGACGGTCGCGCCGACCGAGGAACTCGATGGCGCCGTCGGACCGGCGTCGGCCGAAATCGCCCGTCAAATAAAGCTTTGCCCCGGTTTGACTTGAGAATGGGTCCGCAACAAATTTGGCGACCGTCAACTCCGGCAGATTCAGGTAGCCGAGCGCGACGCCGTCACCGCCAACACACAGCTGTCCCTCTTCGCCATCGGAGACGGGCTCCAATGTGTCAGTCAGGATGTGAACGCTTGTTCCCGAGATCGGATATCCGATCGGAACGGCGCCAGGTCCCCAACCGCCGCGCGGCACTGGATAGCAACAGCTGAATGTCGTGTTCTCGGTGGGACCATATCCGTTGATGATTGTGCAGTCCGGCAGAAGCGCAAGAGCCCTTTGCAGATGACTTGGCGAGAGAACGTCGCCCCCGGCCAACATTTGCTTGAGCGGGCGCAGCGCTTCAGGTCGCTCGTCGATGAAGAGATGAAACAAACCTGCGGTCAGCCACAGGGTGTCGACTTTGTAGTCACGTATGGCCCTGGCGATCTGGTCGATCGAGGGAGCCGCCCCCGCCAGGACAGTGACGCATCCTCCGTTCGACAGCGGCCCCCAAACCTCGAGCGTGCTTGCGTCGAACGCGAGCGGAGCCGCATGGAGCATGACGACAGACGGATCCAATTGCATGAAATTTGGATTCTGCACCAAGCGCACAATGCCGCGGTGAGGGACGATCACGCCCTTCGACCGGCCGGTCGAGCCTGAGGTGTACATGATATAGGCAGGATCTGACGCGGAAACGCCAATCTCCAAGGGTTCATCGGACTCGGACTGGGACTTCGCCATCACGTCATCGACGCCAACACAGGAGACGCCGTCGAAGGCGTCGGTTTCGTCCTCGACAATGACGAGTGACGGAGCGGAATCCCGTAGCGCAAATCGATGGGTCTCATCGGCCGCGCCCGGTTCGAGCGGAACATAAGATGCGCCCGCCTTCAATATAGCGGCGATGACAATGACGGCTTCGAGAGATCGATTTGTGACCAGAACCACACGATCGCCCTTTCGGACGCCCTTTTTCAATAAGAAATGAGCGGCTTTATTGGACGCGCGATCAAGATCTTGATAACTTAGTCTTTTTTCTTCGCAGAGAACCGCCATTCGCTCCGGAAACCGGGCGCAAGTGTCTTTCATAAGATCAATGACAGTGATATTCATCGAAAACCCACTGATATGATGCGCTTTTTGGTTTACTCGTAAGTTTATGACTTTTTCGATAATCCCCTAGGTTATGATGCGTGTTAACCTTACTGAAGGAAGGTCCATTCGGGGCTAGGTTCTGCTGGAAATCGGGATCCCTTTTCGCGCTTGGCGGAGATTCAAGCTTAAGTTGGACAGAGTCGTTTTGACTGGGGCCCAATGGGCGAAAATGGAGCCGTTGTGTCTTGGCACGCCGAGCGATCCGGTCGGTAGCGTCCACGGATGTGGTGGAGATTTTCTGAGAGCCGGCGGGCGGAGCTCCGCTTAGCGGAGCCCGCCGGCGGGCCGGGGCGGTCACCGCGCCCTCTTCGGTTATGGTCGAGTTGCTGAAGCTTGACCCCACCGACCCGAGGACATGATGACCGACGACACAATGGCATTTCTTCATCAACTGCGCGAGCGCGGCGGGGAGGACCTTCTGAAGGACCTCGCCGAAGCGGTATTGCGGAAACTGATGGATTTCGACGTCGACAACTTGATCGGCGCCGGACGTTACGAGCGTTCGGATGAAGGCGGCGATCGCCCAAGTGTTCAAGGAGAGTTGGCAAAGATGCCGCGTGGGGCTGTTGAAAAAGGCTCGGTTCGCTGATTCCATGGCTTCGTTCAGTAGTTCATTTGATTCGTGGGGCACCGGCGATGTTGGGCCGCAAGGAACGAAGCCAACTCGAACTCTTCATCACCGGCTCGCTGCGCGAGCTTGTCCCCGACGATCACATGTTGGCGCGCGTCGACCGGGTTCTCGACCTGGACTGGCTTCCCCAGGAGGTCGCCGATCTCTACTGCGCCGACAACGGCCGACCGGGGATCGACCCGGAAGCCGCCGTCAGACTGATGCTCGCCGGCTTCCTGCTCGGCATTGTCCACGACCGGCGCTTGATGCGGGAGGCGCAGGTCAATCTCGCGATCCGCTGGTTCGCCGGCTATGCCTTGCATGAGACGCTGCCCGACCATTCTACCCTGACGCGCATTCGCCAGAGGTGGGGCGCACAACGATTTCGGCGGATCTTCGAACGCACCGTGCAGGCCTGTGTCGCCGCCAGGATCGCGAAAGGCGAGATCGTCCATGTCGACGCTTCGCTGATCCGCGCCAATGTCAGCTGGGAAAGTCTAGTCGCCCGGCATGTGGACGCTGTCGACGAAGCCAACACCGAGCAAGTTCAAACGGCCAAGGCCAGCCGATCGACCGGTAAGTTCAAGAAGGTATGCACGACCGACCCCGACGCCAGCATGGCGACGAACGGGCGCAACCGGCGGCTCGAGCCTGCCTACAAGCAGCATGCCGTTGTCGACGATATGCGCGGCGTCGTGCTCGACGTCGAGGTGACGACGGGCGAGGTCAATGAAGGCCAGGTGATCGTCGAGCGCCTTGATGCGACGATAGCCGTGACCGGAACCGCAATAGCGACCGCCACCGCCGACGCGGGATATGCGTATGGCAAGGTGTTCGGCGCGCTGGAGCGACGCGGCATCGATCCCGTCATTCCGGCGAAAGCCGAGCCAATCCGGAGCAAGGTCCCGCTGCGCAGATTTCGCTACGACGCGCGTCACGACATCTTAAAATGTCCGCGCGGCCGGGTGCTGCGGCCGACGCGGCGGATCGAGCACGGACGTTTCTTCTATTCTCGCGCCGCCGACTGCGCGCACTGCGACCTTGCCTGTCTTTGCCTGTCCAAAGGCCGCGCCAACAAGGCGGTCGTGGTCAGCGACGAACACCCTGCGCTGCTGCGCGCCCGCCGCCGTCGCGAGAAATGGTCGGAGGAAGACCGGCGTTTGTACCAGCGCCATCGCTGGCGGTCGGAAGGATTCCACGGCGAGGCGAAGGCGTGGCACGGCCTGGCGCGCGCCGTCCGACGCGGGCTCGCCAACATGAAAATCCAAGCCTATCTCACCGCTGTGGCGATCAATCTCAAGCGGCTTGCCGCCGCCATTCTGGATCTAATTCGTCCCTCGTACGGCCGTATCCTGCAAATTGAGGCAATCCTCGCGGGCATTGGCTGGCACCGAGGCATTGCGCCAGCCGCACAATGACTTTCGTCTGTCCAACGCCGAATCTTGGCTTTTTCAACGGCCCCCGCGTGCATTTCATGCGCAACGCGCTCGCCCATGTCTCCAAGGCGCACCACGGCATGGTGTCGGCGGCGATCCGCTCCGTCTTTGCTCAGGAGGATCAGGCCGCCGCTTCAAAAACCTGGCGCCAAGTCGCGGACCAGTTGCGAGCGCGATTTTCAAGGCTGGCCGACCTGCTCGACGCCGCCGAGGCCGACGTGCTCGCCTTCATGGCGTTTCCGCGCGCGCATTGGCCGAAGCTGCACTCCACCAATCCAATCGAGCGTCTCAACAAGGAGGTGAACCGCCCGCACTCGCGGCTTGGATGGCGCACGCCAGCCGAGTTCACCGAAACGTTCCCGCGGCGTGGGCCGGCGCTGCGCAAAGCCGATGGCTTCGCGCCGGCCCACAACATCCGTCACACAGAAACAGGCAATTCAAACCGCCCGAGCGAACTCAAAGCTGGATAAAAGTTGGGGGCAACGTCATCTCACCCACTTGCACTCCAGATGCTTCTCCATGGCCTTCCGATAAGCGCGTGGTGTCCCGCGACGATCAAGCTGAGAACGGCGCGTCAATCAGGATGAGAATCGCCGTGAGGGCGTGACGGAGTGAGGCCGTAGGCCGAGCGCAGTCACTCCCCCACGGCGTTCAGCGCGGATTTGCCCGGCCGAACCGCCGACGCCCGCGCTCGTCCAGCAGCGGCGAGAGGGCGGCGAACCGCATCTTGATCGCAGCCGATCAATCATCCTTTGATTCTAAAAGCCCTTAAAACGTGAGGGAATCCCCAGCCAATTCAAAAAAATTATGGACGCTTTCTTAGTACTCCGTAAATCATGGCTAGAGCATGACGTTAGGGCACCATTCGCCAATTCGCCCTTTCGATAAAATTCGAATCAATTCGGCAGCACTCTCAGAAGCTGAACGGAAGCAACCTTTGCGTGTGAATAGCGGGATACCACAACCCTCGCTGACCTCATGCAAGGAATGTCGTCATGTTCGTCCAGATTGCCAAGAAAGCTCTTGCGACCGCTGCGCTTACGAGCGCGCTTGTGATCGGCGCCGGCGCTCCAGCTTCCGCCTTCAGCCTTTTTGGGTTCGACTCGGCCTCCCAGTCCCCTGCCGCGCAGCGCCGCTTCACGGTCCGGCCGTTTGATGGCGGCGGCAACGTATTCTCATACTACGGACGCGCCCGCGTCAGTTATGCTCGGACGGTCATCGCCGGGGTCTGCGCATCCGCCTGCACGATGAAGCTCGCCAGCCAGAACGTTTGCGTCGAGCCGGACGCAACCTTGCTGTTTCACCAGGCGAGCTACAATGGGGTTCGTTCGGAAATCGCCACGCGGATGATGCTGTCGTCTTATCCTTCGCGCATCCGCCACTGGGTCATGCGCAACGGCGCGCTGAATAGTTCGGCGCTGACCGGCCTGTCCGGCCGCCAAGCCATCGCAATGGGCGTTCGCCCTTGTTGAGGCGCCGCGTTCGTGGCGTCATTGGCGGGCGCCGTCGCCCGCCAGCCTTCATTCACCGCATGCCGTCGTTTTTAACGGACGAACAGAACATCTCCCCCAAGTCCCGCCCTTGGGAAGTTCGTCGATCAGCGAACCAATGGCGCATTCTTGATCTCCTCGCGGCGACGCCGTTCGCGCTCCGAATCGCCTGGATATATCTTTTCCGGTTCTGGCGGATTTCGAAAGCTGGGCTCGTTGATATCGTTGGCGGCGGGCGCGACTTCGGTTGGGTTCTCCGGAGGCGCGGAGCGAGCTTTCAGCCAATTTGTCCAGTTCTCCTGGTTCTTCTTCCTCTTTGCCGCCGAGATATGGTTGTCCGGGCGCAAAACGGTCCGCGATGAAAGAACGATTCCTGGCGCCTCGGTTTGCAGGACCGGCGTCACGGTTTTCTCGCTGCTCGACACCACCGTGATTTCCACCGCCTTCAGGGCCGGCGCAAATTCCACCCGTCCTTGGAATCCGGCGATCATGCAACGACGAAAATGCCTTTCGCATTCGTCCCGCTTGGAAAACCTTGGCGCCGCCTCGTCGATTTCCGTCTGAGCATTGGCGAACGCATTCCTGCATTCGTCAGCCGTGAAGGCGACGTCAGCCTGACAGCTCGCCTGCGTCGCGTAAGTTTTTTTCTGTGCCGCCTGAGCCGTTGTCGCGACCAGGACAGCAACCAGCCCGACAGTGATGCCGGCTGCGATCACGTTCGGGCCATGCCTCGCCCTCTTCATGCGATCACACGCTTTGGCGGGCGATGACATCAGGCTTCGACGTCGCATTGCGCTCCATGCTCATGGCGGAAGGCGGCTTCCCGGGAGGCATCCGCCTGGCTAGTGGGCCCGATAGATCCGAATGCTGGGCTTTTGCGCGCGGATCGACTCGAAGAACGCAAGCCTCTTGTCCCTCGATCCAAACGGCGCAGGATAACGCTCGTCGGAAAATCGAAAGACAACCCACTCGGTCCCCAATAACTTGCCGAGATATGTGATTTCCTCGAGCTCCGCGATCGCGCGCCGCCTGCGTCCGAAAACCAGGAACGGCAGCGACGTTGACGCGGACCGGGGCAAGAAGATGCAGCCTTTCGCCAGAACCACGCCGAGCACGACCATCAGGGCCGCCCAAAGGCAATACAGCGCGACCAGAAGGGCCAGATAACCCATCACGCCCTGCCGGGAGACGAAATAAGCGGCGCACAGGAAGACGATCATGAACAAGCCGGCGGTTTTCCCGTTTCGGAAGACAGAGGTCTCCGCAACCTCGTGTTCTGGCCGGCCCGAAACTTCCATCGCGCATCCTCATCGACGTGGCAGTCTTACCCAACTGGAGCACGAAGATAAAGCTCACATTCTACTCAGATCCGCGCGCCTGACTCCGGTGGCGAGAAAACGTTTGGCGTCCCCTTCCAGCACAAGAGCCGTCAGAATCGACGAGGCATAGGCGCCGGTGTCGACATTGATGCGGTTGCTCTTGACTTCCGGTGCAGCCGTCGGCGTGTGTCCGTGGACGACCACCTTGCCAAAACTGGCCTCGTTCCGGATGAACTCCTCGCGAATCCACAAAAGGTCGTGGGGGGACTGATTCTCAAGCGGGACGCCGGGGCGCACGCCGGCATGGCAGAAAAAATAGTCGCCGACCGTCAGGGACAACCGTGTCTTTTCCAGAAATTCTCGGTGGCGCGTCGGGAGAACGCGTAACAGATCGACCTGGGCGCGATCATATCCTGCGCCCCGCATCACGTCCGCGACATTGACGCCATATGAGTGCAGAGTCTCGAGACCGCCGAACTTGCGCCAGGAGTCGAGCACAGACTCGTCACTCAGGAACTGCAGCATCACCTCTTCATGGTTTCCCCGCAGGCAGGCGATATCGGTGCAGAATTCCCCTGCGCTCAAGCGATCGAGAACACCCGCCGAATCCCCCCCCCGGTCGACATAGTCTCCCACGAATATAGTCAAGACCCGTTCTGGAGCGGTCGCCAGATCGGCCTCGATCCGCAACTCCAAATCATGCAACAGGTCCAGGCGACCGTGCACGTCGCCAATCACGTAAAGCCTGGCATTCTCGGGCACACGGGGAGGCGCGGCTTCCTTCTTTGCGAAGAAGCCCGCTATCCGAGAAATTGGCATGGATCATTCCGATCAGCTATCACCTTGGGTGAGAGCCTCCCTACATTGATCCCTGCCGTCAAGCCAAAACAGATATTTCAGGCTTGCTCAGCGGTTCATTAACCAGCTTCGAAGTCATGAGATCGGCATTTCAGGCAGGCGGTTTCAGGCCGTAACAAAGGCTCAGCAATTGTGCACAAATCTTGCTTGAGCTTTGTGGGGTGGATCTCCGCCCCCAAACGATGTATACGAACCCAGTCGGCCATTTGGAACTTAAATATGCCGCAGCGTTGGGTTTCGCATCCAAATGTTTAACTGGATATTTCCAATATATAACAATCATAGGTGCTAAGAAATGCGGGTCGGAGCGCCAACGTCAAAAAGCCGGTTCGCCTGGAAACTGTCTCCATTCGATGCGGCATGGGTGGTCATATCTCCGTTCATTGCCATCGCACTGCGTGATCCCGGCCTTCTTTATTTTGACAGCCAGTTCGACTACATTCCTCACGGTTACCAGTACGCCCTTTTCACCATCATCTGCGCCATCCCGCCGTTCCTTTTCTTCCGAATTAGCGATGGGCTGACGCGATACTTCTCCGTCAACGACCTCAAAATGGTTCTGGCGGCAACATTCTGCACCGTTGCGCTCAGTGCTATGGCGCTGTTTCTAGCCAATCGTCTTGAAGGCGTACCACGCTCCACGCCCCTTATTTACGGGCTGGTTCTTGCCGCCGGCCTTCTCGGCGGCCGGGGGCTGTCCCGCCACTCGCCGTTCCGCGTCCCCAGTTCATCCGTCAAACCGGAGCGCCACCATCTTCGTCGCGTGGTGCTCGTTGGCATCGATCGTTTCGTCGAGATCGTCATCAAGCTCACCGATTGTCAGAACCCGCGCACAACCCAGATCGTCGCCGCCGTCGACCCACGCGAGCGCCTGCATGGTCGCACGGTGAACGGCGTCAAGATCGTCGGCCACCCCAACGACCTCGAAGCCATTCTCGATGAATACACGGTCCACGGCGTGGACGTGGACGAGGTCTGGATCGCGGATGACGCGTTTACCCGCGCGGAATTCATCAGTCTTGAAAGCACATGCCGGAACCTCGGCGTAAAGGCGCTTTCAATCTCCCGCGCGCTCAACCTCGGACCGGCGTCTGCGCCGGTGTTCCGTTCGGCGCAAAGGGAGCCGCAACTTGCGGCGCCACATAGGGGATATTTCCGCTTCAAACGCGCGATCGACGTCCTGGTCGCCGTGACGCTGATCGTTCTGACGGCGCCCATCGCGCTGTTCATTGCTGCCCTTACCTATCTGGACGTCGGCAGCCCCGTCATTTTCTGGCAACAGCGCTTGGGACACCGCGGCCGCGATTTCTACCTGTTCAAGTTTCGCACCTATCAGGCTCCCTATCGCAAGAACGGTGACCGCGTCGACAGCGAGGCGCGCCTTTCGCCCATCGGAAAAGCGATACGCGCGACACGCCTTGATGAGATTCCCCAGCTGTTCAATATCCTGCGCGGCGACATGACGCTGATCGGGCCTCGCCCGCTGCTTCCGGTGGATCAGCCCGAAGACCCACGCCTACGCCTACTGGTTCGCCCCGGCGTCACCGGATGGGCGCAAGTGGTCGGCGGCACGGCGGTTTCGGCGGAAGAAAAGGATGCGCTCGACGTTTGGTACATCCACCACGCCTCGCCGGCGCTCGACATCAAAATCCTCTTCCGCACTCTGCAAGTCGTCTTCCGAGGCGAACGCAAGAACGACGAAGATATCTCGACCGCTGTGCGCTGGCGGAAGGCTACGCGCCAAATGGAACATCAATTGTTGGGCGACCGCGTCAATGTCAAAGGCGCAAGGTCCAACTCAGCGTGTAAGAGCGACAATTTTGACGAGGGCGCCTCGCCATCGGGCGCCTCGCTTTGAAGCCGCGCGCGTCGTCGCGGCGCCTGCTTGACTCTAAAAAAAACAATCGCTTGGATTGCGAGGCAGGCATTGGCGCGGAAGCAAAGCGTGTTAGAAGCCGCCGTTTTTCTTTTCCGACGAGCGCCATGACTGCCTGCCCCACAATCTGGTTCATAAACAGGTTTTTCTTTCCCGATCACTCGGCGACGAGCCAGATTCTCTCGGATCTCGCTTTTCATCTTGCTTCACAGGGCAGAAGGGTGGGCATAATCACCAGTCGTGGGGTTTATGACGATCCCGCTGTGGAATTGCCCGCATTCGAAACGGTGAGAGGCGTCGAAATCCGGCGCGTCGGGCGTTCGCGCTTCGGGCGCAACAATCTGGCCGGCAGGGCGGTGGATTACGCCGGTCTTTACGTCGCGTTTGCCGCCGCAGTCGGCCGCTATGCCCGCAAAGGCGATTGGATCGTCGCGAAGACCGACCCTCCCCTGCTCTCGGCCGCAATCGCGCCCGTCGCCCAGGCAAAGGGGCTGCGCCTCGTCAATTGGCTTCAGGATGTCTACCCGGAAGTCGCCCTCGGTCTGGGTCTTCACGCCCTGCGGCCTATCGCTCCACTACTGAAGGCTGCGCGCAACTACAGCCTGCGCATCGCCGAGTGCAATGTGGCCATCGGCGAAAGGATGCGGGAGCACCTTTTGCGCGAGGGCGCGCCGCCGGAGCGCACCGTCGTCATTCCGAACTGGTGCGACGACGAGGCCATCAAACCCTTGTCCAAGGAAGAAAATCCGCTGCGCCGGCAGTGGGGGCTAATGGATAAATTCGTGGTGGGCTACTCCGGAAATCTCGGCCGCGCCCACGAGTACGACACGCTGGTCGGCGCGGCGGAAATTTTGCGCGACGAGCCGAACATCGTATTTCTTTTCATCGGCGGCGGGGCGCTGATGCCCGGATTGAAGGCGGAGGTCGAGCGCCGCGCGCTGTCGCACATGTTCCGGTTTTTCCCCTATCAGGACGCGAGCCTGCTGCCGCAATCGCTGTGCGTTCCGGATCTGCACTGGATTTCGCTGCGGCCAGAGATGGAAGGCTTGATCGTGCCGAGCAAATTCTATGGTATTGCGGCCGCAGGGCGCGCGACCGTCGCCGTGACGGAACCATTAGGCGAGGTCGGCGGGCTCATCGAAAATTTTGGTTGCGGCGAGACAGTTCAACCCGAAGATAGCGCCGTCCTAGCAACGGCAATCCAACGCTGCACACAGAAAGAGGCGCTCTGCGAAGCAATGGGGAGAAACGCGCGCGCGATGCTCGATCGCACTTTCAGCAGTTCACTTTGTAAAAAAAGTTGGAATGATATTCTAACTTCGCCAGAAATCGCGCTACACCAGCTCATTAACTGCAATGCGCCCGTCTCTCGCAGAGACGTCACTGTTAAGGAAAACGCTAGCAACCCCAATGGCATATCGTTACCGTAGAATACACGTTTCATTTTGGCAACACGGGGTCTTTTTTGCTCCCTGGGCTGTGTTGGAGGTTTGCTGGTTGTGTACATTGCGTAAAACTGAAAGACTAATCTAGGAGCCATTGGATGCGCATCAAACGTCACGCAGTGACCGCCCGAGCGGCGAGCATTTTGGGCTTTTTGCTTTTTGCATCTGGTCCGGTCTGGGCTGATTCCTGCAAAGCTGACCCGGGGCAATGGTGCCCTACCAACAATGGATCCCCCGAAACCTGCCCGGGAAATTATTATTGCCCAGGCGGCACACACGGATCGAAAACGGCATGCCCGGCCCAGTACCCTTATAGCCCTGCCGGCTCGTCGAAGTTGTCGCAGTGCTGCACTAACAGTTCTGGTTCTTGCGCTTCCTGAATCCGCGACGATTCGGCGGCAAGCGGTGACCGTTAGCATTGTGCGCCCACGAAACAGTCATAAGCCTTTCGCACACCTTCCGTGAACGGCGTGCTGGCGCGCCACCCGAGTTCGCCGAGGCGCGAAACATCCATGCGCTTGAGCATGGTTCCGTCCGGCTTTGAAGCGTCCCAGACAAGAGACCCTTCAAAGCCGGTCACGCGCCTGATTTCCTCCGCCAGCTCCTTGATCGTGATGTCGTCCCCGGTTCCGACATTGATATGCTCGCTCTCGGAATAGGTCTTCAGCAGAAACACACAGGCGTCGGCGAGATCGTCCACATACAAGAACTCGCGCCGCGGCGCGCCCGTCCCCCAGCACGTCACTGACTCGGCTCCGGCGAGCTTCGCCTCGTGAAACCGCCGCAACAAACCCGGGATGACATGGCTGCCAGTCGGGTGAAAATTGTCGCCCGGACCATACAAATTGCAAGGCATGGCGGAAATGAAATCGCAGCCGTACTGCTTCCGATAGGCTTGGCACAGTTTGATGCCTGCGATCTTGGCTATGGCGTACCACTCGTTGGTCTTCTCCAGCGGCCCCGTCAGCAAGGCGTCCTCGCGAATCGGTTGCGCCGCCTCGCGCGGATAGATGCACGAGGACCCAAGGAACAACAGTTTCGCAACGCCGACCTTGTAGGCGGCGTGGATGAGATGGCTCTCGATCATCAGGTTCTGATAGAGAAACTCCGCCGGAAAACTGTCATTGGCCAAAATGCCGCCCACCTTCGCGGCCGCGACGATCACGACATCCGGCTTGTTGCGCTCCATCCACGACTCGACATCCGCCTGGCGGGTCAGATCGACTTCCTCTCGGCCAGCAACGAGAACCTCGCAATTCTCACGTTGCAACCGCCGCACGCAGGCCGACCCGACCATGCCGCGGTGGCCGGCGACGAAAACGCGCCGACCTTCAAGCACAAAATCCGTCATGCGAAATCCTCAAGAAAGGCGGCGACTTCCGATTCGCGAGGACGCCCGCCCTTCGCTTCGACCAGATCTGACGCCACCATCTCACGACAAAGCTGCTCAAGCCCGATCTTGTGGGACCATCCGAGCTTTTTCCGCGCCTTGGCGGGATTGCCGATGAGCAGATCGACTTCCGTCGGCCGGAAATAGCGCGGATCAATGCGGACCACGACGCGCCCGGTGCGATCGCATCGGCCCACTTCGTCCACGCCGGCGCCGGACCAGGCGATCGCGACGCCCACTTCCGAAAACGCCAGCTCGACGAACTTGCGCACGGAATGGGTTTCGCCGGTCGCGAGCACGTAGTCGTCACCCTCGTCCTGCTGGACGATGCGCCACATGCCCTCGACATAGTCGCGCGCATGGCCCCAATCGCGCTGCGCGTCCAGATTGCCGAGATAAAGACAATCCTGCTTGCCGAGATGGATCGCGGCGACGCCGCGCGTGATTTTTCGGGTGACGAACGTTTCGCCGCGGATGGGGCTTTCGTGGTTGAACAGGATGCCGTTGGAGGCGTGGATGCCATAGGCCTCCCGGTAGTTGACGGTGATCCAATAGGCATAGAGTTTGGCTGCGGCATAGGGCGAACGCGGGTAAAACGGCGTCGATTCGTCCTGGGGCACGGCCTGCACCTTGCCGTAAAGTTCGGAGGTCGAAGCCTGATAGAAGCGTGTCTTGCGTTCCAGCCCGAGAATGCGGATCGCCTCAAGCAATCGAAGCGCGCCGATCGCGTCAGAATTGGCAGTATATTCCGGCGTCTCGAAACTGACGGCGACATGGCTTTGCGCGCCGAGATTGTAGATTTCGTCGGGTTGCACCTCCTGAACGATCCGGATCAGATTGGTGGCGTCGGTGAGGTCGCCGTAGTGCAGGGCAAAGCGCGCCGGACCTTCATGGCGGTCCTGGTAGATGTGATCGATACGCTGGGTGTTGAAGCTCGATGACCGGCGCTTGACGCCGTGGACTTCGTAGCCGTGAGACAGCAGAAGCTCCGCCAGATAAGTCCCATCCTGCCCGGTCGCCCCGGTGATGAGCGCGCATTTCCGTTCCGCCAACTCGCCTCTCCGCTTGCCGTTCTTGTGAGGGTTGCTCTTCTGAATATGTTTCTCGGCCGATGATCAAGCACGGAATCACGCCGCGATCGACGAAGCACGCTGGAACGACCAAGCGTCGGTTTTTCCAGACTTCTGCTCAAACGCAAGGTGCCGACATGACGGCACAATTATGAACACCGATGCGGATCAATAGGTTGATTGGATCTTTTTGGGAATGACCTAACGCAATCTCTTACTAATTTGTTAAACAGTGTGGCGCGATGGCAACATACAGACTGTTTGACGGCGCGATACAGCTTTTTTGCTTGCTTCTTTGTTTCGTTGACCTTTTAATAGAACTAAGTGAAACGCGGTTGGCACAGGCGGTGCATGTGCCGGTCGGACTGGGTCAGCAATTGGGGGTTACATTGCGCAAACACGTTCTTTTGGCCGCCACGGCCGCCTTAATGATTGGTTCCACGGCCGCCAAGGCAGAGCTGTTCAGCTTCAGCTTTTATGGCGCCGGCTTCGCGAACGTGAGCGGAACCTTTGAGGTTGCGGGCAGCACGCCGAGCGTCACTGGCGATATGACCAATGTGACGATTAACAGCGGTACTTACAATGGCGCCGCCCTGTTAACCAAAGCCGGAACCAACTACCTGAACGGGTATACATCGACATCCGTCTTCGACGTCGATATGACTTTCAAGACGGCTTCCGCTGCTAACCTGTCTGTGTCTCTTTATAATGGTACTGGCACCGGTCCACACAACACCGCACTCACGTTCAGCCGAGTGCAGGCACCGCTTCCTGTGCCCGGTGCCGGCGTTCTTTCCTTCCTGTTCCTCGGTTTTGTTGGTGCAAGGACCCGTGCGAAGACTTTCATCGGGGCGGCTCTGAAGCGTAGTCGCGTTGAGGCCGCGGCTTAACTCACGGCGACAGATCAGTCATTTCCTGAGAGCGGCGCTATAGCGCCGCTTTTTCAGTTCAACCTTCTTTATGCCTGTTAAGGACGCTTTTCAGGCTACGAATTGATCTGAGCGTGGATTGGACGCTTGAACTTGTGCTTCGACAGAACTTTGCGGCCGCGATAACCGCAGTCCGCGACGATGCTCTTGAGGTTCGCGCCGATCTGGCGCTTGATGACGGGGACCGCCGTTTTCCAACCTTTGCCGGAGCAGGAATTGCTCGGCGGCGCCGCCACATGGGCGGCAAACCGCGGCGAAGCGTGGTTGCGACGGAGAACTTCACCCCGAAGTCGTAGGGACCATGCGCCTTGCCGATGCATTCGGCCGCGGTCGCATGCAGGTATTACCCGACCTTTCTGCGCGCTGGTTCTGCCGCTGCATGCGTTCGGCCCGCCGCAACGCCTTAACGAAGATTTCGTGCAAGCCCGAAATCTCTCGTCTTTGATATTGCAAGACGATGTCGCGAATCTGCCACGACTCTGCGCAGCAAAGAACCGTGGGGTTGCCCTGAATTTGTGTGGCTCAAGCGGCATGACGTTTGTCAGTACGGCAATGCTCCATCACGCATGCCTTGCCTCCGCGCCAGTCCCCAAAATGATGTCTTTCATGGACGCATGCATATCGAAATTCAGCCTATTGGTCGCACGAGCAAAAAGCAGCAGCGTTGTGGCTTCAAAGAATGCACAGGCGGCGACATTGAAGACGGCTTTGGCAAGCGCGACGACGACTGCAGCTCGCAGAGAATGATGCGCGCGCAAGATATCGCCGCCGACCATATCGAAAAGGATGACAGGCAGCGCCAGGACGGTCACCCAAACTCCAAGCACGATTGGCGAGCGCGCCGCAGTCAAGAATGCCACCCTCACTGGATTTTTTTCACCCAATGAAATCGCCGGCCTTATCAAAGAAAGAGGGACGAACACCAAAGTTTGCAGCAAGCTTGCCCAAAACTCCGCCCCGTAGCGGCCCTCAAGCCCAATCTTCTGGATGGTGAAGGACGAAACGATCGAAAACCCGACGATCGTCAAAAAGATCCCGAGTCCCGTCACCATCGAAACAATCCGATAGCGATGCATTGAGCGCTGGTCTCGTTGGGGAAGAGTAATGGTCAGATCGTGGATGTAGGTTGCGATCCACGCTATCGAAGCCGCCGTGACGGCCTGCCACAAAAAGCCCGAAAGGACTAGCGCTTGCCCAGAAAGCTTCAGACCGAAAACGACCGCAACCTCGACGACGGGAGCTCCTACGAAAACTACAAGTAGCGCCGCGGCTACCTTCCAATGTCGGGTGAGGATTCGAAACACGGCGCCAATGCTGCTGAGCAGCACGCTAATGGGCTTGGCCGTCGTTTCCAGCAGCGTGTAAAGCGCGCCAAAACCTACAGCGGCCCAAAAGAACAGCGGGATGAATTGGAATATCTTGGACATCTGTTCGCGGCCTTCTCAGACGTGAAGGTTCTCCGGCGGACCGATGACTTGAGCGTCCTGCCGGCGTTCATCATAGTGGGCGACGGCCGAGGCCGTCCAGTAGGCGATGACGCACATCGCAAGGCTCAAGATCGACGTTCCCTCGCCCTCGTGCCAGTAGTGCGCGTACGCCTCCGACTGCGCCATTAGAGAAAGTCTCAGGATATTCAGGACAAAACATGCCCCGACCGCAACCACCGCGCCGAGCGCAAGGCTTGACGCCGAAATGCGCCTGCCGAGGGTGAATATGAAGAACGCGATCAGCACCGCCGGAATGATGCCACTGGTCGCGCAGGCCGGCTGGACCTCGATTGCAAAATTCGCCCCCTGCAATTGCAGGACCACGCCACGTAGATCGTTGGCAAAGCCGGTCGCGGCAAGAAAATGATGCGTTATCCACGCGTCGAGGTGGGCAAAGGCGCCGTGGATCGAGTCGAGTTCCGGACGCACAAACAAGTTCTGGACAGCGACCGCGACGAGGCAAAAGCCCAGCCACCGCAAGTTGGGCTGGAAGCTCAGGCGCGCCGCGATTAGAATGCAAACTGCGATGGTCGGCCAATGCGCGGCGGCTGCGACGCCAAACAGCGCCACGAGGGTAACAAACAATCCCAGCCCGCGTTCGACCCACCCCGGCTTTACAGCGCTCCAGTCTGCCTTCCAGGCGGCTGAAACGATGTAGATCCATTCCGCGAGCAGCAGGTAATTGACGCCCTCGACGAGCGACAGCGCCTGACCAAAGTCATAGAACCGATTGAGGGCGAAAGCTGCGGTGCGACGCACGTCCATGAGCGCCGCGAAGCTGATCAGAAGCGGGTAGCCGCCTCCCGCAACAAATACTCTCTGCCAAATCTTCACTGCCGCGTCCTTATCCGATGAAGACACTGTGCTTCTGAGTTGAGATACAATATGTATGCATTTGCCGGAACCGGCCACGAAATCCCAGAGGATCTGCCGGGCCCCTTCAAATCCATCAAAGGTCTCGCCTTCTGTTGAACCGCAGGCGTGATCGGTCGCTCGCAGTTCCATCTTTCAATACAGGCGTCTGCTATGCGGGCAATGCGTAAAGCGCATTTGCGAAACCGCAATAGAGCTTGGCCGGCCCCCACCGGAACGGCTCATATAGTCCACAAAATTCAAAGCCTAAGCTATCCATCATGGCGTTCAGAGCGGCGAAGTCTTGCATATCGGTGTCTCGAGACCGAAAACCAACCTCGGCAAAGATAAACCGAATGGCGCGACGCCCGATCAAGTCCCTTGCGCCTTCCAGCACTCGGTCCTCCCACCCTTGGACGTCCATTTTCAGTACGGCAATCTCTCGGATGTCATGTTCCGTGCAGAAGTCGTCCAAAGTGCGAACCTTTACGATTTCCTGGCCGGTCTGCCGCGCGCTTTCGCGCGTTGGCTTGAAGCTGTTAAGTTCGGAGTCGGCGTGAAGCTGAATGGCGAGTTCAGCCCGTTCGCATCCGAAAGCTAGACGGAAACATTTGACGCGTTGCCCGTAGCGATCCTCAAGCATCGCAAAGCTTTGGGAAACGGGTTCAAAGCTGTAGATAGGCGAAAGCTTGAAGTACTTTGTTAACCCCCATGCCGTTTGGCCGACGTTAGAGCGCGTTCGGCGAGTTCCGATTCGATAGGGGATTCCCAATTGGCTTGAACGATGCGATTCTTCCCGCGTGATTTCGAGGAGGAATCCCATG
>NZ_JAOQNX010000009.1 GCF_025961575.1 Rhodoblastus acidophilus
TTGCCCATGGACGGCGCCTCATCTGACGGGAGTTTCACCGACGACCATCATGGCACATCGATGCCGCTTCGGGGCGCCGTCCACCCCATCACCGGTCGACCTCCTTCGCGGGGACAGGAACGCGCCCGTCGTCTCATGAAAATGGCAAGAGTAGCGCGCGACGCGAAGCCCCCTGCGCTCACTCCCCCGGAAGCAGCACGCCCGCGCCCCGGCGCTCCTCGAACGCCAGCGGCTGCGGCAGGCCCAGACATCTGTCATAGACCCGCAGATATTTTTGCGCCTCGCGCGCCCAATCGAACCGCGCGGACCTCCGCCGCGCGCCTTCCGCCAGCGCGGCCCGCAGCGCGTTGTCGCGCAGCAGCGGCAGCGTGGCCTCCGCCAAGTCCTGCGGCCTCCCGCCCTTCGCGTAAACGCCGGCGTCGCCGAGCAGCCGCCGGGTCTCGACCAGCGGAAAGGCGACGGTCGGCACGCCGAGCGCGCAATATTCAAAAACCTTGTTCATGCTCATCCGGTCGTTGCTGGGATTGAGCGGGTCCGGAATGAGGCCGATGTCGAAGGCGGCGAGCTGAGCCGCAAGTTTTTCCCCGGTGAGGAACCCGGTGAAGGTGATGTAGTCGTCGACACGCAAGTCATGGGCCAGCGCGGCGACGCCACCCAGCGCCGGCCCGTCGCCGACGACAAGCGCACGAAAATCGGTGAAAGCGTCGACATGCACCAGATGGTCGACGGCGCGCACCAGCCCGTCCACCCCATCCTGATCGCCGATCACGCCGAGATAGCCGAGCACGGGTTTGTCCTTCACCGCCTGCGGTTTTTTTCGCGCCCGCAGCCATGTCGTGTCGGGGTAGGAATAGACCGAAGCAACCCGCCCCCCCTTGGCGCCCCGGGCCAGCGCGACCTCGCGAAACGCATCATTGGCGGTCACCACCTGATCGGCGCAGGCGTAGGTGAACCGCTCCGCCGCGCGCAACAGCCAGTAAAACGGGCCGCGCCGGCTGAACTTGGCTTCATAAAGTTCGGGGCAGAGATCGTGCTGGTCGAAGATGAATCGCGCGCCCATCGCCAGCAGCGGCAGGGCGGCCAAGACGATGAGATCGGGCGGATTGCAGGCCTGGATGACGTCGACGCCGCGCCGCCGATGGATGCGGAGCAGGAGCCGCGCCTCGTGATAGAGCGCGGCGGCATATTCGATCACGAAGCCGCAGCGTCCCCGCGCCTGCAAAGGCAGGGGATGCCGATGAATTTCGACGCCGTCGAGAATTTCGAAACGCGCGGGATAATCCACTGTGGCCGGGCAGATCACAGAAACCTGCAAGCCGGCGCGGCGCAGCGCCTGGGCTTCCTGCCACACGCGGCGGTCGAGTGGAACCGGCAGGTTTTCCACCACGATCACGCACGACTTCCCCGTTCGCGTCGAAGACACGTTGTTTTCTCCACGCTATCTGGCTTCGGGTGACGGCGCGCCGTCATGTCATGTGCAATTAGAAGGAATGAACCCGGCGATCAGGTCAATTCAAAAGCAAAATTCTGGGTATACACGCATTCGGTTGTATAGCTTTTCGACGAGAAAGCTCTAGGCGCAGCAACGCATGCAAAACTCACGCTCTTTTCTTGCATTTATGCATAAATCAATCTAACCTAAGGTAAGAAAAATGTTTTTTGCCGCCACGCGGCGCCAACGCGCGTCGCCAGCGCCGCCAGGACCAAGCAGGGCCAGGATCGGAATCGATCTGCGCATCCAAGGGGTTGGCGCAGCCCCGACGCCAAAAGCCGACTCAGAGCCCCGCGCTCGCCATCCAGGGGACGACCAGCTGCGGCTTGGGCCGGGATCACGTCGCGCGGCGGGCGCAATGCAAGCGGGCGGTTGGTTGTGTGGGGAGAAAATTGCGCGTCATGATTGTGCATGATCCGCACCCTGCCCCTACCCGGCTGCAACCTGCGCCTATCGCGATTCGTGTTCGGCTGCGCCCGCCTGTTCAATGCGGGCGCAGATCTGGCGCGCGCAAGATTGCTGGCGGAGGCGGCGGATGCGGGCTTCACGCATTTCGATGTCGCGCCCTCCTACGGGTTCGGCATGGCGGAGCGCGACCTCGCGCCCTTGCTTAAATCCAGGCCTGGCCTCACCGTGACCAGCAAGGTCGGCCTTTACGCGCCGGCGGGCGAGGACAGCCCCGCCTCCGCGATCTTCCTGCGCAAGGCCGCGGGAAAACTAGCGCCGGCGCTGTCGCGGGCGCAGGTGGACTTTTCCCTGTCGCGGGCGAGGGAGTCGCTTTCCGGCAGCCTGCGACGGCTCGGCCGAGACCACATCGACCTTTTCCTGCTGCATGCGCCGCGCCTCGACCTTCTCGCCGCCGACGAATGGCGGTCCTGGCTGGACAGTCTGCGCGCGCAGGGCCGCATCGGCGCCTATGGCGTCGCGGTCACGAGCGCCGAGAGCGCGCTCGCCTTCCTCGACCACGCGCCGCCCCTGGCCGAAATCATTCAGCATCCCGACAGCCTCGACCTGCGCGAGGCCGACGCGCTGGTCGCGCGCGGGCGGGCGCCGCAACTCACCTACGGATATGTCGCGGCGGCGCGCCAACGCCAGCCCAGACTCGGCATAGCAGAAATCCTGGAACAGGCGCTCAGGCGCAACCCCGAGGGCGCGCTGGTGGTCAGCACCAGCAAGATGGCGCGCGTGCAGGTTTTCGCGCAAGCGGCGGAAAGCGAGGCCGTGCAATGTCACGCTCCAGCCATTTGACGGCGCAAGCCTGCATTAACCTCGCCTTGGCTTTCACACCGCGCGGCCCGCTGCGTCCGGGAGGCTGGAGAACGCGCAGATGAGACGGGCGGACCGCGCCGGCGGGCATGCGCAGGGGAAGGCGGTGGCGGCGGTCGCGCTCGCCCTTGCCCTGGCGCTGGCCGCGCCCGCCGCGGCGCTCCCCCAGGACTGGCCCATAAGCTGGCCGCAAACCTTCAACTGGTCGGACTCGCCCGTCCTGCTCGATCTGCATCAATACGGCGGCTTCAACGACAACATCCTGAACAGCCCCCCGGGCGTCCAGCCGAAAGCCAGCGCCCTGTCCCAGACCGGCGTTGGCGCCACCGCGCGGCTGCGCCTGGGACAACAGGCCTTCACCGCCTCAGCGACTCTCACGGCCACGGATTACCTCGATGATCCCTCGGCCTCGCTTCACGACCGCGCCCTGCGCCTCGGCTGGGACCAACGCCTGGGAGAGCCGTGCAAGGGGAGGCTCGCCGCCGAAGCCAGCGACAAGCAGTCCGATTTCGATCAGGCCTCGGGGCCGGGCCAGGACATTTTGCGCACGCGCAAACTGGACGACGAGGGGCGCTGCGCCGTCTCCGGTCCCTTCGGCGCGCTTGTCGGCGGCGGCGCCTCCAGCCTGCGCCATTCGACCGTCAGCGCGCAGGCGCTGGACAACGACAAGGCCTATGGCAAGCTCGGCCTGGACTATGAGGGGCGCAACCGCGACCACGCCGAACTCTTCATCAAACTCACCGGCCTGCGCTTTCCGCAGGCCACGGGAACCCTGAGCCCGGACTCGACCCTCACCGACCTCCAGGCGTCCTACAGGCGAGCGTTTTCGCCGCTGTGGGAGGCCAGGGCGATGATCGGCGCCAGCGCCGCTCCCACCACCCCCGGCGCCGCGCCGAACCAGATCGCCGTGTACGACGCCGAACTCCTGTGGACCCCGTCCGAACTCTGGCGCGCCTCGTTCAGCGCCAGCCGCACGCTCAACGCCCCCATCTCGATCGTGGCCAATTCCCAGATCGCGCAGACGCTCAATCTGTCGCTGACCTGGCGTCCCACGCCAAAACTCAGCTTCACCGCCGGCCTCGGCCGCCTGCGCCTCGAGAACGGCCCCACGACCCCCGGCCTTTACGGCGGCACGACTCTGAACACCGTTTCGGGCCGCGCCGTCTACCAGATGACCCCGTTCACCAGCCTGACCGCGAGTTTTCTGCGCGGGATTCGCAGCGTGGCGGCGGGCCAAACCCAAACCACCCTCGCCATGATCGGCGTCGACTTCAAACCCTATTGAGACCCATGAAAAGCCGCCCTCTGCTCCTCGTTCTCACCATTCTGCTGGCGCTGGTCTGCGGCGCCGATGTCGCGCGCGCCGCTGAATCGGGCGGGCGCACGCTCACCACTAATGACGTGGTGCAGGTCGGCGTGCTCGGCCAGCCGGATTTCTCGGCCAGCGCGCGGGTCGAGCCCGACGGCACGCTGGCGCTGAGCTATGTCGGGCGCCTGCGCGCCGCCGGACGCACGACCGGCGCGCTCGCCGCGCAAATCGCGGCGCTGCTCAGGGACAAGGGCCTGGTCAAGGCGGCGCAGGTGTCCGTGGAGGTGCAGAGTTTTGGACTGCAGGTCTCCGTGCTCGGCGAAGTCCGCGAGCCCGGCGCCTTCACGCTCGACCGTCCCATCACCCTGGCGCAGGCGCTCGCCCGGGCCGGCGGCCTGCAGGAGGACGCAGCGGAGTCGACGCTTGTGGTGCATCGCGGAAGCCGCGTCCTTCGCTTTTCCGCTCGCGCCGTGCTCGAGGGCCGGGAGGGCGCCAAAATTCTTCTCGCCAACAACGACACGCTGTTCGTCGAACAGGGGCGGATCATCTACGTCACCGGCTATGTCAACAAGCCCGGCCAGTTCGCGCTCAACCGCCCCGGGCTCACCATCCGACAGGCCATCGCGCTGGCGGGTGGGCTCACGCCGCTCGGCTCGGACGGCTGGGGCCTGAAACTGCGCCGGGCGGGCGTCGAATATGCCGCCGACATCGACCAGCCGGTCGAGGCCGACGACACCGTCATCGTCAACGAACGCCTGTTCTGAGCCCGTCAACACCCGAAGGGGGCCGCGTCAGCGATGACGCGAAACCAAAGCCAAGAACATGAGCCTGCCGCTGTTTCTCCTCGTCCTGCGCAAGCGCATCGCCCTCGCCGCGCTGCTGTTCGCCGGCGCGCTGCTCGGCGCGGCCGCGACTCTGGCGCTCGCGCCGCAGCGTTTCGAGGCCACGGCCGTCGCCAGCATCGATCCAAGTTCAGCCGATCCGGTGAGCGGCCTCGGCCCGACGCCGGGCAGCCTGCTGATCGTCCAGGGCAATCTGGCGGCGCTGGCGAAGAGCAACCAGATCGCGCTCGATGTCGTGGATCGCCTGGGCCTCGACGGCGACCCAGAGATTCGCGCCGCCTATGCCGGGCTGTGGCGCAAGCCCGACAACATCCGCCAGTTCGCTGCGGAGCGCTTGCTAGACAGGCTCGACGCCAAATTCCTGCCGGGCTCCAACGTCCTCAGTCTCTCGATGCGCGACCGCTCGCCCGAAAACGCCGCGCGCCTCGCCAATGGCGTCATGGCCGCTTTCATCGAAGCGGCCATCGCGCTCAAGGGACAGACGGCGCAAAAAGCCGCCGACTGGTTCGCCCCCCAGATCGAGAAGGTCGCGATCCGACTCGCCGAAGCGCGCGCGCGACTGGAAACCTTTCAAACGGAGGCGCGTCTGCTTGCGCCGGGCGCGGGCGACGCGGAATCCGACCGTCTGCTGCAGATCGGCAATGCGCTGTCGCTCGCCAAGACCGAGCTCGTCGCCCTGCAAAGCCAATTGGCGACCCCGGGCGGCGGCCCCAGCGACGCCCAAAACCCCGATGTACAAACGCTGATCGCCCTGCGCACGGCGCAGGCCACGGCCGAGGCGGATATCGCGCGCCTGCAGGCCGACGCCGGCCCCAACCATCCCAAAATGCTGGAGCGGCAAGCCGCCCGCGACTCGCTGCGCGGTCAGATCGGTCAGGCGGTCGACGCCTACAGAACCAAGCTCGGCGACCGCGTCGCCGCGCAGCTGGTCAAGGTCGCCGAACTGGAAAAAACCTATGCCGCTCATGTCCGCGACATGGTCGGCGTGCAGGGCCAGCGCGACCGCCTCGCGCAGTTGCGCGCCGAGGCCCAGTTCCAGCAGGACGAATATGACAGGCTGCAGCGGGCCGCCGTCCAGGCGCGGCTGCAAAGCCAATTGTCCTTCTCCAACATCGCCGTGATCGACGTCGCGGCCCCGCCGTCGAGCCCGATCTTCCCCAAGCCCCTGCCCGCCCTGGCGCTGGCCTGCGTCGCCGGCCTCGGCGTCGCCGTGTTGGGCGCGCTGATCGCCGAGACGCTGGATCGCCGCATCCGCCGCGCGCAGGACATTTCGGAAGCCGCGGGCGCGCCGCTGCTGGGCGTGTCGCT
Organism: Rhodoblastus acidophilus; assembly: GCF_025961575.1. Taxonomy (GTDB): domain Bacteria; phylum Pseudomonadota; class Alphaproteobacteria; order Rhizobiales; family Beijerinckiaceae; genus Rhodoblastus; species Rhodoblastus acidophilus_C. The sequence continues at coordinate 6,218 of NZ_JAOQNX010000009.1, forward strand.
CGACTTCGCGCCGCCGCGCGGCCTGTTCGGAGCGCGCAAATGACCTGTGTCTCCGTGATCATTCCGCATCGCGACGATTGCGAAAACCTGGTCCTGTGTCTCGCTCTGCTGGAGCGCCAGACGTTTCGAGATTTCGAGATTGTCGTCGCCGACAACAATTCGGCCTGTGGCTTCGCCAAGGTCTTGGAGGTCTGCGGCGCCCGCGCGCGCGTCGTTCCGGCGCCGCTTGAGGGCGCGGCCCATGCCCGCAACGCCGCGCTGGCGGCCGCGATCGGCCCAAACCTCGCCTTCATCGATTCCGACTGCCGCCCCGCCGAAACCTGGCTGGAGCGCGGCCTGAAAACCTTGCGTGATGGCGTCGTGGTCGCGGGCAAGGTCGAGGTTCTGTTCGCCAATCCGCCGCGGCCGACTGCGGCGGAGGCCTATGAAGCCGTGTTCGCCTTCGACAACCGGCGCTATGTCCGCCAGGACTTCTGCCTGGGCTGCAACATGTTCGCGCGCCGCGCCGATTTGGATCGCGTCGGCCCTTTTCGCACCGGCGCGCCCGAGGACCTCGACTGGAGCCGGCGCGCCGTCCGCCTCGGCCTGAAGCTCGTTTACGATGACAGCGTCGTGGTCGGCCATCCCGCGCGGCGCGATTGGCCCGAACTCTTGCGAAAAAACCGCCGGGTGGCGGGCGAACTGCACCACCTGCGCCGCGGCCAGGGGGCTCTGGCCTGGGCCTTCTATCTCGTCGCGCTCGCAGCCTCGCCCTTCGTCCACGCGATCAAACTGGCGTCGTCGCGGAAAATTTCCGGCTTTCGCCTGAAACTTGAGGCCATTGCGCTGCTGTTCCGGCTGCGCTGGCGTCGTCTCTCCTGGTTCATGGAGTTGCTGCGCACATGACCACAGCGGTGATCATCGTCGCCTATCGCAATCCCGAAGACATCCGCCGCTGCCTGCGCGCGCTGCGCGCGGCCGACCCCGGCGAGACCTTCGACATCTGCCTGGTCGAAAACGGCGGCGCCCACGCCTTTGCCGTCCTGGTCGCCCTGCTCGCGGAGGAAGGGCTGATCTTCAAGGCGCCGCGCGGCTCCGCCAGTCCGTTCGCCCGCCTGGTCCATTTCGCCGGCGGCCCCCATGGCGCGGCCGTCTGGGTGGGGCTGGCGCCGGAAAACCTCGGCTATGCCGGCGGCGTCAATCTGTGGCTGCGGCGCCTGGAGCCGGACCGGCGCGTGCAAGGCTACTGGATTCTCAACCCCGACACCCAGCCGGAGCCGGGCGCGCTGTCGGCGCTGATCGCGCGCGCCGAGCGCGGCGGCTATGGCATGGTCGCCAGCCAGCTCGTCTCCACAGCCTGGCCCGAGCGGGTGTTGATGCGCGGCATGCGCTGGCGGCCGCTGGTCTGCCGCCCGCTTGCCCTGGAGCGGTCAAGGCCGTCGCGGGATAAACCCAGCGCCCAACTGGCGACGCTGCTCGAGGCCCCCTCCGGCGCCTCGTTCTACGTCACCCGCGTGGCGCTGCAAGAGATCGGGCCGATGGAGGAAAGCTATTTCCTCTTCTACGAGGATCTCGAATGGGGTTTGCGCGCGAAAACCCTATGCGGGCTGGCGCTGGCGGAGGATTCGACCGTGCGCCACGTGGTCGGCGCCACCATCGGCTCGGCCGGCGCGCGGGGAAAGCGGTCGGCGCTCGCCGTCTATCTCGACCACCGCAACCGCCTGCATTTCGTCCGGCGGATGTTTCCGGACCGCCTGCGCTGGACCGCGCTCGTGGTGCTGGCGCGCACCTTTGAATTCCTGGCCGTCGGCGCCTTTCGGAATTTCGAGGCCGCGCTGGCGGGCTGGGCGGCGGGCCTGCGCGGCGAGACCGGCCGTCCCGAGCGTTTTTACCGGGAGCCCGCGGAATGAAAATCGGGATCATCGGCGCCGGCTATGTCTTCGACCATTACATGGCGACATGGCCTCGCCATCCGCGCCTCGAAATCGCAGGCATCGCCGACCGCGACCCCACGCGGCTGCGACAGCCGGCTCTGTTTTACGGACTGCGCGCCTATCCGTCCAACGACGCCCTGCTCGCCGATCCCGAGATCGGACTCGTGGTCAATCTCACCAGCATCGCCAGCCATTTCGAGGTGACGCGCGCCGCGCTCGACGCCGGCAAACATGTCTATTCGGAAAAGCCGCTGACCGACGATTTCGAGTCCTCGCGCGCCTTGCTCGCCCTGGCGGACGCGCGCGGGTTAAAACTGTCCTGCGCGCCTTGCAATGTGCTGAGCGACAGCATCCAGACGCTGTGGAAGGCTCTGCGCGAAGGCGCGATCGGCGCGCCCCGCCTCGCCTATGCCGAATTCGACGACAATGTCATCCCGCTGATGCGGCCTGAAACCTGGCGCAGCCGCAGCGGCGCCCCCTGGCCCTGGCGCGACGAATGTTTGAGCGGCTGCACCTGGGAGCATGCCGGCTATCACCTGTCCTGGCTCTGCGCGATTTTTGGGCCGGTTGAAAGCGTCACCGCCTTTTCGCGCGTCGTGGCGCCAGACAAAACGCCGGAGCCGATGGACACGCCCGATTTTTCCGTCGCCTGCCTCAACTTCGCCTCCGGCATGGTGGCGCGCCTGACTTTCAGCATTTGTGCGCCGATCGATCATTCCATCCGGGTGATCGGCGCGCGCGGCATGCTGAGCATCGACAGCTACCGGCACTACCGCTGCCCCGTCTTTCTTGAGACCTTCGACGCCGTCGGTCTGAATGCGCGCAAATTCATGAGCGTGCGGCGCAGCAGTTTTTTGCGAAGCCTGTTCGGCGTCGGCGGCCGCCCGCTGCCCTTGCTCGGGCGCAAGCGCGACGACGTCTCGGTGGCGGCGTTGAAACGCCGCGAGATCAACGACCAGGACAAGGTTTTGGGCGTAGCCGAACTGGCGGAGGCGATCACAGAAAACCGCCCGGCCTTTCCGCCGCCGGATTTTTCCCTGCATCTCGCCGAACTGACCTTCGCGATTCAGGCGGCTGGCGTCGCCGGCGCGCCAACGCGCCTGACCAGCACCTTCGCGCCGCTCGAACCGCGCGCGGAAACGCTGGCCGCGCCCCCGTTCCGTCACGACCCGCCGCCGGCCTGGCGGCGCTGGCTGGGACAAAGATTAGAAGCGCTGCACCGGCATTAAAGGATGACGTTTTCGTCGAACTCGTCGAAGGAGAGCGGCAAGGCGAATTCCAGTCCCAGGCCGTGCTCGAACACGCGCACCACCCGCGCCGGGCGGCGGCCGACATGAATCATCGCTCCCATTGGCGCCTGCGCGGTGCAGGACACCGCCGCGCCGGACACCGAAATGTCGACGATCCGCGCCGGGGCCGTTCCGCCATCCTGGAAACGCAAGGTGGTGTTGGCGGCGATCGGCACGATGCGCTCATGGCGCCGATCTTCCGGAAGCCCCAGCGCCTTGCGATTGGCGAGCCAAGTCAGCTGGTTCACCAGCTTTTCGCGCTTTGACGCCGGCATGTTCGCGGTCATGACGAAGCCGAAATCGATGTGCCGGATGATCGTGCCCTCGATCCGGCCGAGCGCGTCGAAATAGGCGACGATGCGTTCGCCGATGGCGCCGCGCACGGGAGCGGTCACGGAAATGCCGCCCACCGAGACGTCATTGGTCTGGCAGGGAAATTCGCGACGATCTTCAAGCATGTAGCGCCCCAGCAGCGCCAATTTCACGCGCGCGTGCCGACGCCGCTCCATCGGCGTGGCGCTAATCTTGGGCCGGAGATTCATAGGACCGCCATGAGCTTAAACAATTGGCGGCATTGTAGGAGCGCCTCGGTTAACCCGGTGTTACGCGCGGTCGACTCGATGCGCCGCATTTTCGAGCAATGTGGAGGCCGGTCCGCGAAGAAAATGGAGCAAATGAGAATCTAGAGCGGCTTGTCGGCGTCGCGGTCGCGCCCGCCGGGGATGACGAAGAAAGAAAAGCGCCGCAATCGGCTGCGGGCCGCCAGCTCCGCGGGCCGTTTCGTCGGCTCCCGCCGCAGGATCAATTCCGATGGCGACACGGCCGCGCTGCTGTCGAGAAAACGCATGGCGACAAGGCGCAGCGCCCGCGCCGCGCGCAGACCGAACCAGCTCGGCAGCGCCTGCGGCGTCAGCGACGCCAGCAGCCGCGCGTGGGTCTTTCCGCGATGCCGCAAGGGTAGCAGCAGCAGTTCCAGCGGCGCGTCCTCGCCCACATCCGATTCCGCCAGCAGCCCCGCGACGGCCGGGCGCTGGTTGTCGAGCACCGCCTCGACCATGGCGCTGATGCTGGCGCGATCCTCCGGCGCGAACAGGGCGACCAGCGGCGCGCCCTTTTGTTCGTTGCAAAACAGAGCATTGAGACGAGTTCCGGAAATGCGGATGGGAAATTGCCGCTCCTCGTCCGCCTCGAGAATCATGGTGTCGGCGAGAATATGACGGATGGCGGTCGGATCGATTTCCTCGCGCTCCGGCGACAGCCGCGCGCCCCGCAATTGGTTCCAGTACGAATAGAGCTCCTGCGTCGCGGCTTGTCTCATTTTCTTGCTCTTGATCCGTTCCGGGACGGTTCCGTCCGGTGGAAGGACGGAAATCGCCAAAAAAAACATTACGGATCAGCAATGTGCGAAGCACGGGCCAGTCGCGGGCGGTGCGTTAACATTAATTTATGGTTGACGTTGTAAGAGCGTTAGGACTTTGGCAATCTCTTGTCATCGCACGCGGCCGAAACGGACAGCGACCCGGATGAGGCGGCGGAAGACAAGAAATGCAGGATGCTGGATTTCAATGATTTTTCCTTTGGTCGTCTCTGCTCGGGGAAGATGAAAAGGTCGAGAAATCGTTACCGCGCCGAGCCATGGCGCCTGAAGCATCTTGACCGCGCGGCCGTTGATGGTTAACGCCGCCGCACTGCCGTCAAAGGGGGAGAGCCTGCGCTCTCCCCCTTCGTTGTCTTGAAGGAAGGTCCATGCGCGAAAAGATTTTCAATCTCCCGGGCGTGGTCACCTTGACGTTGGCCGTGCTGTTCCTGGTCCATTTTTTCCGCGTTCTGCTGCCCGGCGAGATCGACATTCAGGTGCTGGCGACCTTCGCCTTCACGCCCGCGCGCTTTGGCATGCTTGTGGACGCAAGCGGCGTGGTCGCCCAGCTCAACGATGTCGCGCGCAGCTCCGCCGACCAGGCGCAACTCGCCCAGTTCTTCCTCACCTATGCGCCGCCGTCGCTGCTCTGGCTGACCCCAGTGTCCTACGCGCTGCTGCACGGTTCGTGGACGCATCTGCTGCTCAATGCGGTCTGGCTCACAGCCTTCGGCGCGCCGGTGGCGCGTCGTTTCGGGGCGTTCCGCTTCCTGGCGCTGAACCTGGCCGGCGCCGTCGCCGGCGCTCTGGCGCAATTTGCCTACAATCCTTTCGAGCTCAATCCGATGGTTGGCGCCTCCGCCGCCATATCCGCCTGTTTCGGCGCCGCCGCCCGCTTCGTGTTCCTGCCCGGCGCTTTCGCGCGCGATCCGCGCGCCCAGGGCGCGCCGCCGCCGCTCGCCAGCTTTGGCGAGATGGTGCGCAATCGCCAAATCCTCTCCTTTGTCGGCTTCTGGTTCCTGTTGAACCTGTTCACCGGCCTCGCCGGCCAGGGGGCCGGGCTCGCCGAAGCGCCCGTCGCCTGGCAGGCCCATCTTGGCGGCTTCCTGTTCGGCCTGCTGGCGGCGCCTTTGTTCGACCTGCGCCGCAAGGCCTGACCGACCCCGCGACCCCACGAAATCGTGCGCGCCCTTGAGAGCGCCGGCGCTTGCGCGCGCCGGCGAACAGGTCGATGATTCCTCACGAAGCGGTGTGGTTCACGCGGCGGGAACTTGCTGAGCAAGCGCGGCGTTAGAAGAAAAAAGCCGTATCTCAACAAGTTAACAGGAGGAAACCGCATGACCGTCGCCATGATTCTCGCGGGAAAGAGCCGCGATGTGATCACGACTCAGCCGCATCGCACCCTTCAGGAGGCCGCCGCCCTGCTCGCCGAGAGGGGCATTGGCGCGGCGATCGTCGCCGACGGCGCCGGCGCCGTGGTGGGAATCATCTCCGAGCGCGACGTCGTGCGCGCCATCGGCCGCTACGGCGCCGGCGTCCTGGGCGATCCCGTGTCCAAGCACATGACCAGCAAGGTGGTGACGACCGATCCCGGCGAAGCCGTCGACCATGTGATGGACATGATGACCAGCGGACGGTTCCGCCACATTCCGGTCATGGAGCACAACCGGCTCGTCGGCGTCGTCTCGATCGGCGACGTCGTCAAGTTCAGGCTCGATTCCATCGAGTGGGAATACCGCGCCATGCGCGACTACATCGCCACCGCTTAGCGACCGAGGGGACTTGATCGACTTACGCTGTCTCCCTTCCCGAGAGGGGGCCGGTCCATCCGCGCAATTCGTTCATGTCCCCGACCGCGCCACAATATTCCCGCCCGCGCCTCACGTGGTTTCGTGCAGCTTGCGCTCCAGCGCGGCCATTTCGGCGATGTCGTTGAGGGCGCGGCGCGCCGCTTCGCGCCCGAGCGCAATCAGTTCGTCGGCGCGGTGGAACTCGAAAAACCCGATCTTCGCCAGCCGCGCATTGATCAGCACGTCCGGCGGGTCGCCGGCGAGCCGGGACCGCGCAATGCGGTCTTGTGTGATGTTGAAGGCTTCGAGCAGCGCCGTGGCGATGCCCGGCGCGCCATCCGCGCCTGGCGCGAACTGGCGGCGCAGCCATCGCGCCTCCTTCACCGGCGCGGGAGCGTCGGCGGCGCGTTCCTGCTCCTTTTGCGGGGCTGGCGCTTCGGCGCCGGCGCCCACGCCGGGGTCGGCGATCAGCGAGCCGCGATAGGCGGCGTCGCCGACCAGATTGACCGCAATCACAATCTCCGCCCCCATGGCCCGGCAGAGCGTGACGGGAACCGGATTGACCAGCGCGCCGTCGAACAGCCAGCGATCGTCGAAGCGCACCGGCTCGAAAATGCCGGGCAGCGCATAGGAGGCCCGGATCGCCTGCACCAGATCGCCGCGCCGCAGCCAAACCTCATGGCCGAGGCCGATTTCGGTCGCCACCGCGCCAAAGCGCAGGCGCAAATCCTCGATGCGCTGGCCAGTCAGGGCGCGGGAGAGTTCGTCGCGCAGCCGCGACCCCGCCAGCATGCCGGCGCCGGAGAATGACAGGTCCAGAAGGGAGAGCACGCGGCGCTTGGTCAGCGAGCGGGCGAAAGCCTCGATGGCGTCGAGCTTGCCGGCGGCGTAGCAGCCGCCGACCACAGCGCCGATCGAGGAGCCCGCGATGACATCGATGGGGATTTTCCGGGCTTCAAGCTCCTGCAACACCCCGATATGCGACCAGCCCCGGGCCGCGCCCGCGCCGAGCGCCAGGCCGATGCGCGGGCGGCGCTCGGTCTTGCCGGCGACCGCGCCTCCGCTCGCGGCGGAAAGGGATTCCTGCGGACGCTCGTAATTTCTCCAGTTCAGTCCGAACATGGCTCGACTCCACTGCGCGACCCCCTGAATCGACGTCTTGTTAACGACGTCTTTGATCCACAGCCTGCGCGCGGAAACTTGCCGAAGGCTTAAGCCGCCCCGCCCTCGAAAAGGGCCGCCCAAGCCGTAATGCTTAGAAAAGGATAATGTTCCTCGAGCGGACCAACCGTCAAGCCCGGGGCCGCACTCACAAATCGTCGAGGTCGATGTCGAGGATCGCCATTTGCAGGGTAAACGTCTTGCCTTTGGGGTCGTCGGCGGAAATCACCGCGAGAAAATCATCGCCCCGGTTCAGCTCGACGGAATCGGTTTTCCGGCCGCGCGCGACAATCTTGAGGTCGTCATTGTCAAACAGACGGCGCAGATAGTCCTGCAACACCGGGCGCTCCACCGGGATCTTCATGGCGAAGGAGAACGAGCGGTCGCCATCCTCGTCGTCGACGCTGATCGGCCCGAGCACCCGCTCGCCAAAGGACGCGACAGCCGCATCCTCGTTCTTGGGATCAAGCCCCACCTTGATGCCGGGCGCGCCAAACGACTGGCGCAGAAACTCCTGCAATTTCCGCAATTCGGTCTTGTTCAACACGCCGACTCCCTGCTTCGTGGCCCGAAGGCTTGCCAAAAAGCGGGGCCCCGCGCAAGTGGGCCGCGCGTCACGCGCCTGGGCGACGCCGCTAGAAGAAGGCCGCGCTGGTGACGTAGACGCCATAGCCGACCAGGGAGGCCAGCGAAAATACGCATACGGCCGCCAGAGCGGTGAGTTCGCCGACGGTCGCGCCGGCCTGCCGCTTCAGAACGCGAGAAAATGCGATCATGTGGGCCTCCTCTGCTCGAGCCTTCTCGCTCGCACCAAGATGAGGCCACAAAAAGATGGACGGAAGCTTGCTAATCCTCTTCGGTCTTCCCCGAGAGAATCTGATCCATTTCCAGCGCCGGCTCCTTGCAGCCCGACGCGCCCACGATTCGCGCCGGCACGCCGGCGACGGTCACCCCCGGCGGCACCGGTTTCAAGACCACCGAACCCGCCGCGACGCGCGAGCAGCAGCCGACCTCGATATTGCCGATGATTTTCGCGCCGGCGCCAATGAGGACGCCCCGGCGGATTTTTGGGTGCCGGTCGCCGCGCTCGTGCCCGGTGCCTCCCAGCGTCACGCTGTGCAGGATCGACACGTCGTCCTCGATCACCGCGGTGGCGCCGACCACCAGTCCGGTGGCGTGATCGAGAAAGACCCCTTTGCCGATGCGGGCGGCCGGGTTGATGTCGGTCTGGAACACCGCGGAGGCGCGGCTTTGCAGATAGAGCGCGAAATCCTTTCGCCCGGCGTTCCAAAGGGCGTGCGCCAGCCTGTGGGTCTGCAGCGCGTGAAACCCCTTGAAATAGAGCAAGGGCTCCATCAGCCGGGTGCAGGCGGGATCGCGCTCGGCGACGGCGCGCAGGTCGGCGCGGATCGCCTCGCCGATCGCGGGATCGCGCCCCGCCATTTCGAGAAAATTCTGCTCGATGAGATCGCCGGGAAAATCGAGATGGGACAGGCGCGCGGCGATCCGATGCGCGACGGCATGTTCGACATTGGGCGCGTTGAGCACGGAGACAGCCAGAAAACCGCCGAGATCGGGCTCCCGGCGCGCCGCTTCCTCGGCTTCGGCGCGGATTTGCGCGAAAACGGGATCGGCGGGGGATTTCAAGGCCAGCACATTCGCGGCGATCATGGCGCTCTCCTGCGGAGCCGCAGCCCCGAACTTTCCTTTACACATAGGAGCTAAACGGCGGGTTGCAAACTCTCGAGGAAGGCGAGGACCCCCTCCTTAAAAACCTTGTCGCCGACGGCGCGATTGTGGTCGCGGCCGGGAATGACCAGCGCGCGGGCGTTGGGCATCAGTGAGGCCAAGGCGAGGGGGTCGCCGGCCACATCATCCTCGGAGCCGACGCAGATCAGGGTCGGCGCCGTGATCCGCCCGACCTCCTGCGCGCTCAGCGCCCGGCGCGAGCCGCGGATGCAGGCGGCGAGCGCCCGCAAGTCGCTGCGCGTGGAATCGGCGAAGGCGCGAAACATCCGCTGCTTCGGATCGGTGAGCGCGTCGAGCGACGGCGCCTCCATGGCGTCGGCGATGCCGGAGGGCAAGCCTTCATCGTCGACCAGATGGATGCCGAGCCCCGCCAGGATCAGGCCGCGGACTTTTTCGGGCTGGGTGAGCGCCAGATGCGCGGCGATGCGCGCCCCCATCGAATAGCCCATCACATCGGCGCGCGCGACGCCGATATGATCGAGCAGGCGGGCGGCGTCGCCGGCCATGGCCTGCGGCGTGTAGGCCTGGGGCTCATGGGGCTTTCCGCTGCGGCCATGGCCGCGATTGTCGAACACGAGGGTCCGCCGTCCCGCGCCGGTCAGCGTCTTGACCCATTGCGGAAACATCCAGTTGACGCCGTGGTTGGAGGCGAAGCCATGGACCAGCAGGATCGGCGCGCCCCGATCTTCGCGCTCCGCCGGGAAGTCGAGATAGGCGATCCGCACGCCATCCGACAAAAATTCCTGCATGCCCAAGGTCTTCCCCGTGAAATTGCCCGCGCCGCCCTGAGGCGCAACGTCGCGGCGCACCATAATCAGCGCCGCCGCTCGTGGCGAGTCGGCCGCGGCGCCCGAAAACGGTTGCGGTTCGCTGTCGCAGTCCGCGCGCAAATGTTGTGACGGCCAAGTTTGGGAGTAACATGGCGGCGCGCGCCAGCCCGCCGTCACGCTTGAAATCCCTGGCGGTCCGCGACCGGGACGCGCGCATGGGGAAGCAGGGAATTTGCTTGTTTGCTTAGGATGGAAAAATGACAACCGAGATCGCCGAAGCTCAAAAAACATCCAGCATTTTTCAGTCCTTCACCACCGGCCGGGCGATCGCGCCCGGCGTCCAGGACCAGTGCACCGAATATATGACGGCGCTGCGCGAGGAGCTTTCGAAAAACCGGGCGAAATATCTCGATTACGACATTCGCTTCACCAGCCGGCAGCGCGACATCGTCCGGAACGCGCTCTCCCAGCATGTCATCGACGTCCATTTCCTGGTCTATGATTCTCGCCGGCGCTTTCCCTATCAGGTGAAGGCGGCGGTTATTTACGCTGTTTACACGGAGCGCAACGAGTTCTGTTACGTGGTGCGCAGGGAGATCGGCCATCAGATCGGCGCCGCCAACCTCCCCGACGACGCCTTCGCCTATCTGACGGAAACCGTGAACATCCCGGCCGCGGCGCCGGAGCTGATCGGATCGGAGCTGCGCGACCTCCAGCGCTATGTCTGGTACGGCAACAAGCGGGCGAGCGAGGGCCGCGGCTACCGCGACGTCGTCCTCAAACACGCCAAGCGCGTGCAGGACACGTCCTTCGCCGCGCTGGCCAATGTCACCCTCGGGCTCGCCGCGCACATCCTGCGCAAGCGCGAGGCGCGCAACCCCCTCTAACGTCCCGTCCAACGTCTGACGCCGCCCCCTACCCAAAGCGCGCCGCTTTCAGTATGGTGCGCCGCAAGCGCCGCGCTTTTTTACGCGCGCAAACCTAGGGATATCGATGTCCGAGCACGCCATTCCGCATTTCCACAACCAGCCCGGGCTGGCGACGATCCGCATCGGCGCGAAGGAGTTCATGTGCATCGGCGCGCTGCCGCCCTTCGACCACCCCCACATCTATATCGACATGGGCGCCGAATCCGAGGCCCTGTGCCCCTATTGCTCGACGCGCTACGTCTATGATCCCGCCCTGCACGGCCATGCCGAGCCGGCGGAATGCGAAGTGAAGGCCGCCTGAGCAAGCGAACGTGGACTCCCTGCCCATCCTCATCGCCGGCGGCGGCGTCGGCGGCCTGAGCGCGGCCCTGGCGCTGGCGCGGGTCGGCCGCCGCACGCTCGTGCTGGAGCGCGCGCCCGCATTCCGCGAGGTCGGCGCGGGCCTGCAACTTGCGCCCAACGCCACGCGAATCCTGCGCGACTATGGCGCCCTCGAGGCGCTCGAAGGTCTGGCGGTCGCGCCGACTCATGTGCGCATCCGCCGCGGCCGCGACGGCGCCCGACTGGCCAATCTGTCTCTGCGCGACGCCGAAAAGCGCTGGGGCGCGCCCTATCTCAACGTCCATCGCGCCGACCTGCTCTCCGCCCTGCTCGAGCAGGCGCGCGGCAACGAGCTGATCGAAATCCGCAATGACGCGACGCTCACCGGCTTCGTCCAGGACGAGCAGGGCGTGGCCGTCAGCTATCGCAGCCAGGACGAGACCCATCGCGCCGGCGGCGAGGCGCTGATCGGCGCCGATGGCGTGCGCTCGATCGTGCGCGGACGGCTGAGCGATCCCCAGACCGACAAGCCCAATTACACCGGCCACACCGCCTGGCGCGCCGTGATCCCGGCGTCCGACCTCCCCCCCGCCTTCAGCGCGCCCGCCTCTAACCTCTGGCTCGGCGAAAAGGCCCATATCGTCCATTACCCGCTGCGCGGCGGCGCGCTCGTCAACATCGTCGCCCTGGTCGAGGACGACTGGCGCGGCGACGGCGAGCGGGCGCGCGACGGCGCCCAGTTCTGGGACCAGGCGGGCGACCGCAGCTTCCTGCTCGACCGTTTCGGCGATTGGGCGCCCGAGGCGCTGGAGCTGTTGTCGGCGCCGCAAACCTGGCTGCGCTGGCCGCTGTTCGACCGTCCGCCGCTCGCCGCTTACGCGCGCGGCCGCACCGCCCTGCTCGGCGACGCCGCCCATCCCATGCTGCCCTATCTCGCCCAGGGGGCGGCGCAAGCCATCGAGGATTCGGCGGCGCTGTCGCTGGCCATGCTCGAATATGGCGCGCGCGACCCGGTCAAGGCGCTCGGCCAATATTCCGCCGCCCGCCTGCCCCGCGCCAGCCAGATCCAGCAAGCCTCGCGCCAACAGGGAAAAATCTACCACATGGCCGGCGCGCCGGCCTTCGCCCGCGATCTCGTGTTGCGCCTCACCCCGTCCGCGCGGCTGATGGCCCGCCAGAACTGGATATATTCGGCTTGAGCGACGCGATCCTGTGGGCTAATCAGCGTAACGTGGTTAACTGTGCGTTGAGTCGGTCCGAGGCTCCGCCCCTGAGAGCGCCTTAAGAGCACACCATGAGCACTGACGCCGAACTGCCGGACTTGCGCCCAGCTCACGTGATCGTCATCGCCAATGAAAAGGGCGGCGTCGGCAAGTCCACCATGTCGATCCACCTCTCCGTGGCGCTGCTCAAGGCCGGCTATCGCGTCGCCACCATCGACCTCGACACCCGCCAGCGCAGCCTGACGCGTTTCTACGAGAACCGCGCCTCCTTCGCCCGCACCGCCCCCTGGGACGTGGAGCTGCCGCGCCATTTCGCCATGGACCATGTGCGCGGCGCCAATGCGCAGGAGAACGAATCCGCCGAATTCGCCGCCTTCGCCGAAGCGATCGGCGAGGTCGAGCACGCCTATGAATTCGTGGTGATCGACACCCCGGCGAGCGACACCTATCTGATGCGCCTCGCCCATTCGCTGGCGGACACGCTGATTTCGCCGATGAACGACAGTTTCGTCGACGTCGACGTGATGTCGCGCGTGCACCACGACCGCGCCCATCGCGGCCAGGTGGCGCAATATGCCGAGATCGTGCTGGAGGCGCGCCGCAAGCGCCGCCTGGTCGACAATGGCATGATCGACTGGGTGCTGGTGCGCAACCGCATCGCCGCGCTCCAATCCAACAACGCCCGGCAGGTCGACCAGGCGCTGCGCAAGCTCGCGGTGGAATTGCAGTTCCGCGTCGCCGAGGGCCTGCGCGACCGCGTCATCTTCCGCGAACTCTTCCCGATCGGCCTCACCGCGCTCGACGCGATCGAGGAGGCCAACCACCAGCTCACCCCCTCGCAGCAGACCGCGCGCCGGGAGATCGAATCCCTGATCGGCGAATTACGTCTGCCCTCGCGCGTCGCCGGCGCCAATTATCTCGAAGCGCGCCACGTCTGGTTCGAACAGATCTCCTCCTATTACCGCGAACTCAAGAGCGGCAACGGATGACCGCCACCCTGGTCCTGGGCGGGGCGCGCTCGGGCAAAACCGGCCATGCGCTGGAGCTGGCGCGCGCCTCCGGCTTGAAAAAATTCATGATCGTCACCGCCCCGGCGGTCGACGAGTCCATGGCGACGCGCATCGCCCGCCACCGCGCGGAACGCGCCAACGAGTCCTGGACGGTGTTCGAGGAGCAGACCGACGTGGCCCGGCTGGCGCGCCGCATCGCCCGGCCCGACCGGGTCGTGGTGATCGACTGCCTGACTCTTTGGCTGTCGAACCTGTTCTTTCAGGACACGGATTTGGCGCGGGAAGCCGATCGCCTCGCCGCCGCTCTGGCCGGCGCCGAGGGGCCAATTGTGGCGATTTCCAACGAGATCGGCCTGGGCGTCTCGCCGCCGACCCAGATCGGCAATGATTTTCGCGACGCCCAGGGCCTGCTCAACCAGCGGATCGCGCGGGCCTGCGACACCGTTGTCCTCGTCGCCGCCGGCCTGCCGCTGAAACTGAAATAGGGTCCAGGCCTGTAACGCCCCGTCGCGTCCGGCGAACGCCAGTTCACCGAACACGAACTCCGTCTTTACGCGTTTTCCTCGCGCGGACCGGCATCCGCCTCGCGCGAAATACCGTCCTCAGTTGGACCAGGGACCGCTGCGGAAGGCGCGCAATTGCGCGATATTGTCCTCGAGCTCGCTTTCGGGCCGCAACAATTGCGCGGCCTGCACCAGCGCGGGCGATTGGCCGCCCTTGGCGAAAGCCTCGGCAAGATCGGCGAGCACGCCGCGCAGTTCCGGGCTCTGGATCTGAAAAAAGGCGCGATACAAACGGTGCGCGTCGCTCAGCAGGGCGTCGCGCTCGCCGGGTCTTCCGCCCGGGGCGCAGAAATCACTGTCCGACACCAGGAAATAGGAGGGCGGCGCATCAAGCACGCCGCACAATTGCTGTAACTGGCGGGCGCTCATGCGCCGCTCGCCGGATTCAAAGGACTCAATAAGGGCGACATCGATGTCGAGCGCCTTCGCAACCGTGGCGCAACTCAAGCCCAGACCTTCCCGCCTGCGCCGCAATCGGCCGCCAATTTCCTGATCGATTTGATTCACCATGCCCTTTTCCTCGACGCCACGGAGACGCCTTGATTGCTTGATGGTAAACTGTTTCTTAGTTTCTCAGAAACTGCACAAAAACCCATCAAGGCGCAAGTGCGGTCACGCGGGATTAAGCTCGTCAACCTTTACAGCCGAATCCGACAGGCTTTGGCCACCATGGGGCATAATCCTGGCGGGACTGGGGCGAGCGGGGGCTTTGGCGCAAAGAAACACCTTGTCGCAAGGAACGCTTGAGCGAAAAATAAGCCAAGGACCGACCGGCGAGACCGCCCGGCTTGCTCCCGCCCCCGCGAAGCGCCTATCCTCGCCGCCCAACCAAAGGCGGACGCCAGACGGCTTGATGCGCATTCCCCCCTCCCTGTTCAAATATCTGCTCGGCCAACATATTCTCAACGGCTACGCCGTCGCCCTGGGCGTGCTGCTGGTCGGCCTCGCCGTCGGCGCGCTCGCCGGTTTCGAAGCCGGGCTCACCGCCGCCTCCGGCGCGCTCTGCGTCTCCGTCGGCGACACCCCCTCCCCGCTTTCGGCGAAAATCCGCATCCTGCCGCTGTGCTGGTGCAGCGCGGTGGCGAGCGCCCTGCTCACCGCGCTCACCGATGGCGTTCCGGCGCTTCAGGGCGTCACCGTGCTCGTCATCGGCTTTGTCGCGGGCATTCAGATCGCCTGGGGCCGCTGGGCGATCCCGCTGTCGATCCTCACCCTGCTGGCCATGGTGTTCACCATGGGCGCGCCCGGCGACAAATTCGCCTTCTGCGAGAGCATCGCGCTCGGCGGCGCGCTCTATATCCCGATCGCGCTCGCCCTGACCCGGGCCTCGGATTCCTCGGGACGGCGGGTGATGCTGGCGGAGCTGATCCGCGAATTCGCCACGTTCCTGCGCCGCATGGCCGAATTCTACCGCCCCGGCGCCGACGAGGGCGCCGCCTGCTTGAAAGTGGTGGAGCAGCAGGCGAGTTTTTCCGACCAGCTGCAGGCGGCGCGCAGCCTCAGCGTCCACGCCACCGACCCGGAATCCGGCGCCCGGCTGATCGCGGCGCTCGCGGTCCTGCTCGAAGCCTTCGACGGCATGATCGCCACCATGGCCGACCATGCGCCGCTGCGGCTGGTCAGCGCCCCCTCCGACCTCGCGGAACGCGTGGAATCCCTGCTGCGCAAGCTCGCCGACGATCTCGACGCCCTGTCGCTCGACCTGCTGATCGCCGGACGCACGCCCACGTTTCCCACAGAGCATGCCGCCGCGCTGGACGCGTTTTCCGAAGAGATCGCCCATCTGGAGACCGACGACCCCCGGCTGTTGCGGGCCGCGCGCATGACCCGGGCGCGGCTCGCCTTCGTGCTCAATGCGCTTGCCCGCATTCCCGCCGTGGTCGCGAGCCTCGCCGAGGCGGAAAAGGCGCTGTCCGGGCTCGACCTGAAAAAATTCGCCCCGCCGCTGCGGGTGTCGCTGAAGCCGCTCGTCAAGGAGCTGCGCTGGGACTCGCACATTTTTCGCCACGCGCTGCGGCTGTCGGCGGCGCTCGGCTGCGGCTATGCGCTGATCGAGCTGACGCCCGGGCTGCGCCACGGCAACTGGATCCTGCTCACCATCGCCGTCATTTTGCGCGCGAGTTACAGCGCGACGACGCAGCGCCGCGACCAGCGGCTGTTCGGCTCGGTGGTCGGCTGCGGCATCGCCGGCGCCCTGCTCTGGCTCGACTCCACCCCGCTGCTGATGGCCGCGCAACTCTCCGCCGTCGGCATCGCCCACGCCTTCACCCGCGTCGACTACCGCCTCACCTCGGTCGCCGCCTCGGTGATGGCCCTGCTCGGCCTGCACCTGCTCGACCCCGGCGAAGTCGCGCCGGTGGGCTCGCGGCTGATCGACACCGCGATCGGCGCCGCCCTCGCCTATGTGTTCAACCTGCTGCTGCCCAATTACGAGCGCCATGGCGCGGCGAAGCTGGCGCGCGCCTTCGTCGAAAAACTGGCGATCTACGCCGACCGCGTGCTGCGCTGGAACGTGCCGGTGCAGGACTATCGCCTGGCGCGCAAGGCGCTGATCGAAAGTTTTTCCGCCCTGGGCGAGTCCTCAAAGCTGACGCGCGAAAATCCAGGCGCCGAAAAATTCTGGCCGCTCTACAGCAAGCTGATCACCCAGGCCTATTTCACCGCCGCCCAGATCGTCACCATCAAACTGCTGATCCGCAACCGCATCGACGAGCTCGACCCCTATGACAGCGCGGCGCTGCTCGACGACACCCGCGCCGCCGTGCTGGCGCAATTGCGTCCGGCCTGCGCCGACCTGCCGCCCGCCTGCGAATTCTGTCCCGACGAGAGCGACGCTTTCGCGGCTTTGCGCCTGCGCTGCGCCGAAGCGGCGGTGGAGGCGAAGCGCCTGCGCCGCCTGGCCGCGCAATTGGGCGTGTGAACGCTCTTTTTCGCCGGCGGTAAGGTCGCGATTGCAGGTGAAAACGCGCACGACGCCATATTTTGTTCTCTCTTTGTTTTCACGTGAAACATTTCGGCGCCGCCTCGCCTCGCAACACTCTGTTTTGCAGAGATAATTTAGCCGAGAAGCCCGCCGCCCCGGCGCACCCTCCGCCGCGGAGCGCACCGCATCTCGTACGCAATCGCAAGGTTGCATCGGTGAAAATCGCGCGGTTTTTGACAAGAATTCGTGCGAATTTCGCAGAATTTCACCTGTTTTCCACGGTTTCGAACCGCCGATTACAACCGGACGGTTGAAGCCACCGTCCTCCAGCAGCCTCCCGGCCCGCCCGCGCCCATTGGCGTCAAAGCCGACATCCGCGCAGTTCATCTGCAAATAAAACAGCAGCAGGCGGCGCCTGTTGCGCCAAAGACATGCGCGCCGGACAAATAATGAAACGTGATAACCTACCGGCGCCGGACGCGCGAGCAAAAACAGCAGTAAACATCATCACGATACGTCATCAATACCAAAGAATGAGCAGACGACACGGATTGTAAACGGTCTGATAACCATTCCTTAAGAGAGTAAACCTGCATGAATCATCGAGATTATTCAGCGGGGAAACACGGATGCGCTATATTGATTGGGGCCTGGGCAGGAAGGTCGCGAGCCTGATGCTCGTTCTCGGCGGCATCGCCGTGGTCGGTCTGGGCGTCGCCCTCTCCCAGTTGAAAGGCGTCGACACCGCCTATTCCAATCTGATCGACGGGCCCGCGAGCGCAACAATCCAGTTGGCGCGCGCCAATCGCCGCGTGCAAGCCGTGGTCTCCGCAATCTACGAAAACATCTCGGCGACCAATGCCGAGGGCAATCGCAGAGCGATAGAGAATCGCGAGAGCGCCCTGCAGCGCTACGACGAAAACATCGCGAAAGCGCGCGCCGGCCTGCCGGCCTTTGCGGCGGATCTCGACGCCGCCGCGCGCAACCTCCATGACATTCTGGAAAACGCCTGCGCCAAGACCCTTCGCGACGCAAACGCCACCGATCCCGAAGGCATCGCCAGGGCTTCCGTATCCATGCGCGCCGAATGCGAGCCCTCATTGCTCAAGATGATCGACGTGCAAACCGAATTGACGGATCGGGCCATGAAGACGACCGAGAAAGCGTCCGACGATCTCACCGCTTCGGTCAATTCCACCATGCTCTGGACCGCGCTCGGATTTTTGGCCGGATTGATCCTGACCGTGGGGGCGGCGCTGATGGTGGTCAGCCGCTATGTCACGCGCCCCTTGACCGCCCTTGATGGCGCGATGAGCGCGGTGGGGCGCGGCGATTTCTCCGCCGAGGTCGCCGGCGGCGACCGCCAGGACGAAATCGGCTCGATGGCGCGCACGCTCGTCGGCATGCGCCAGGGCTTGCGGGAGGCCGAAAGCCAGCGCCAGCAGGAGGCCGCGAGGCAAGAGGCCTCGCGCAAGCGCCTGCAGCAGCGCGAAACGCTCGCCAATGGGTTCGTCGCCCATATGCGCGAGCTCGCCGGCGGCTTCGGCAAGTCGTCGACGGAAGTGGCCGACGCCGCGCGCAGCCTCGCCGCCACCGCGGAGGAAACCTCGCGGCAGGCGGATGTGGTCGCGACCTCCGCCGCCTCCGCTTCGAACAGCGTGCAGACCGTCGCCGCCGCCTCCGAGCAACTCGCGGTCTCGGTGAAGGAAATCACCAATCAGGTCAATCATTCGGCAAAAATTGCGGAAAGCGCGTTCCGCGAGGCGGAAGGCGCCAACGCCCAGATCAATGCGCTGGCCGCCAACGCCGCCGCGATCGGCGACGTGGTCGACCTCATCCGCAACATCGCCAACCAGACCAACCTGCTAGCGCTCAACGCGACCATCGAATCCGCCCGCGCCGGCGAGCTCGGCCGCGGCTTCGCCGTGGTCGCCTCCGAGGTGAAGCAGCTCGCCCTGCAGACCGCCAAGGCGACCGACGACATTTCCGGCCGGGTCTCGGAAATGCAGCAGGCCACCGGCTCGACGGTCCAATCGATCAACGAAATCGTGCGCACGCTGTCGAGCGTGAAGGATGTGTCGGTGTCGATCGCCGGCTCCGTGGAGCAGCAGGGCGGCGCCATTCTCGAAGTCGCCAGCAATTGCCAGAGGGCGGCGACGGGGGCCGAGGAGGTCACCCACAATATCGCCGAGGTCGGCCAGGCCGCCAATATGACGGGGGCGGCGTCGAGCCAGCTGATGTCCCTGTCGGGCGGCCTGTCGAACCAGGCCACCGACCTCACCCGCACCGTCGAGACTTTTGTGCGCGATCTCGCGGCGGCCTGAGGATTTTATCTATAAAGAACAATACAGTAAGCCCTCACCCTGAGGAGCCCGCCTTGGCGGGCGTCTCGAAGGGCGGGGGCGGCCCACGGGCTTTTCAGCGCCCGTAAGGCTGCGCCTTCCGGCCAGACGGATGCTCAACCTTCCGCCGTCACGCCAGAGCCAGCTTGGCCCCGACCAGCACGAGCACGCCGGCGAGCGCGCCGCGCAAAAACCTGTCCGGCGCCTTGGCGGCATAAGAACTGGCGATCATGATGCCGGGAATCGAGCCGATCAGCAGCGACGCCAGCATCCGCCAGTCCACCGAGCCCATGGCCCAATGGCCCGCGCCGGCGATCAGGGTCAGCGGCACCGCGTGGACAATGTCGGAGGCGATGATGCGCAAAGTGGGCATGCGCGGATAGAGCATCAGCAGCACGGTGACGCCGATGGCGCCGGCGCCGACGGAAGAAATGGTCACCAGCACCCCGAGCGCCGCGCCCAAAGAGATCGTGAGCGCCCCGATGGCGCGGTCCGACAGCCGGTCGAAGGCCGGCGCCATGCGCGCCACCAGCCAGGGCCGGAACAGCAGCGAAACCGCGGTCAAAAGCAGCGCAACGCCAAGCGCGAAAGTGATCGCGGAGCCGGCCTGGGCGGATTTGAACCCAAGATGCGAGAGCGCGAACAAAGTGGCGAGCGCGGCCGGGACGCTGCCCGAGGCCAGCCGCAAAACCACCTTCCAGTCGATCGCCTTGTTGACGCCATGGACGGTCGAGCCGGCGATTTTGGTGAGGCCGGCATAGAGCAGATCGGTGCCGACCGCCGTCGCCGGATGGATGCCGAAGGCCAGCACCAGCAGCGGCGTCATCAGCGCGCCGCCGCCGACGCCGGTCAGACCGACCACGCTGCCGACCAAAAGCCCCGAAAAAACAAAGGGCCATTCCACCAAACCGCTCAAGACCATCGGCCGCCGCTCCCGTTCACGGCGCTAAGATATTTTTTCTAGTGAAATAGTCAAATAATTTCTGTCCCGAGGACCCCGGCCCACGAGCTGTTTCTGACGCTACGTCAGAAGGTTAAGTTCAAGCCATGATCTTGATCATTGGCAAAATCGGACAGAAGTGAAATATTTGCGACAAGGCCCGTCGCAGCACGGAGCAGCACGGACCGGACGAAGCCGAAGGAGGCTTAAGATGAGCGAAGTTCTGCCCGGCGACAGACGCGTTTCGGGCCCGCGCTTGATCGCGCTGGTTGGCCCGTTCCAGAGCGGCAAGACCAGCCTGCTCGAATCCATCCTGACCCGAGGCGGCGCGCTGTCGCGCCAGGGATCGGTGCGCGACGGCTCATCGGTGGGCGATTCCAGCCCGGAGGCCCGCGCCCACGCCGCCAGCGTCGAGGCCAATGTCGCCTCCGTGGATTATCTCGGCGACCGCTTCACCTTCGTCGACCTGCCCGGCTCCGTCGAATTCGCCCATGAGGCCCGCAACGTCCTGCCCCTGTGCGACGCCGCCGTCGTCGTCTGCGAGGCCGACGAGCGCAAGGTGCCGGCCCTGCGCGTGATCCTGAGCGAGCTCGAGGAGCTCGGCCTGCCGCGCATCCTGTTCCTCAACAAGATCGACTCCGCCACGGCGCGCATCCGCGAAATCCTCGCTTTGCTCCAGCCGGCCTCGCGCACCCCGCTGCTGTTGCGGCAAATCCCGATCTGGCAGAACGGCATCGTCACCGGCTTCATCGACCTCGCGCTGGAGCGCGCCTTCGTCTATCGCGAACACGCCCCCTCCGTGGTGGTGGACGTCCCCGCCGGCGAACTGCCGAGCGAGAAGGAAGCCCGCTACACCATGCTGGAGAAACTGGCGGATTATGACGATTCGCTGATGGAGGAGCTGCTCTCCGACATCGAGCCGCCGCGCGACCAGGTGTTCGACGACCTCACCGCCGACCTGCGCAAGGGCCTGGTCGCCCCCGTCCTGATCGGCTCGGCGGCGGAAGGCCATGGCGTCACCCGCCTGCTCAAAGCGCTTCGCCACGAGGCGCCCGGCATTGCGCAATTGCGCGCGCGGTTGGGCATAGCCGACCAGGGCGCGCCGCTGGCCCATGCGCTCAAGACCGTGCACACCGCCCATGGCGGCAAGCTGACGTTTTCGCGCGTGCTGCGCGGCGGTTTTGTCGACGGCGGCGTGGTGAAGAGCGCGCGCGGCGAGGACCGCATCTCCGGCCTGTCCCGGCTGATGGGCCTCACCGCGACCAAACAGGCCAAGGTCGAGGACGGCGATTGCGTCGCCTTCGGCCGCCTCGACCATGTCGCCACCGGCGACACTTTTGGCGACGCCAAGGCGGGCGCCGCAGCGGCGGCCGCGCCGGCGCAGGCCGTGCCGCATGTCGCGCCGCCGCAGCCGGCCTATGCGCTGGCGGTGACGGTGAAGGACCGCAAGGACGAGGCCCGCCTGGCCACGGCCATCGCCAAATTGTCGGAGGAGGACCCGTCGCTGGTGTTCGTCCACGACCAGGAGGCCGGCGAAATGCGCCTGCTCGGCCAGGGCGAGATGCATGTGCGCGTGGCGCTGGAGCGGCTGAACGCCCGGTTCGGCGTGGTGGTCGAGACGCAAAAACCCTCGGTCGGCTACAAGGAGACGATTCGCCACACGGTCAATGTGCGCGGACGCCATAAAAAGCAGTCCGGCGGCCACGGCCAGTTCGGCGACGTGGTCCTCGACGTCGCCCCCCTGCCCCGAGGCGACGGTTTCGCCTTCAAGGAAACCGTCCACGGCGGCGCGGTGCCGCGGAATTATTTCAGCGCCATCGAAGAAGGCTGCAAGGATGCGCTGGAGCGCGGCCCGCTCGGCTTCCCGGTGGTGGACGTCGCGGTGACGCTCACCGACGGCTCCTACCATACCGTGGATTCCTCCGACATGGCGTTCCGCACGGCGGCGCGACTCGGCGTCGCCGAAGCCCTGGCCAAGGCCGGCCCGGTGCTACTCGAGCCCATTCTCGCCGTGGAGATCACCACGCCGAGCGACTGCCTGTCGAAGATCACCGCGATCGTCTCGGGACGGCGCGGCCAGATCCTCGGCTATGACGCCCGCCCCGACTGGGACGGCTGGGACGTGCTCAACACCCTGATCCCCGAGGCGGAAATGGAGGGCCTGATTGTCGAGCTGCGCTCAGCCACGGCCGGCGTCGGCTCGTTCGCGCAGAAATTCGACCATTGGGCCGAAATCGTCGGAAAATCGGCCGACGCCATCGTCGCCCACCGCGCCGCCGCCGCCAAGGCGCCGGCGCACTGACGCAAGCGCTGGAAACAGGCGGCGCCTTCGGGCGCCGCCTCAGTCCGGCGACACTTTGCCACGCGCCGAATCACCCGCGAGATAGGCTTCGAGCCGCACGCGCGAGGGAATCACCACGCCGCCATATCTCATCTGGATGAGCCCCTTGTCGGAGAGCCCGCGCAACAACCGGCTCACCCGCTGGCGCGAGCCGAAGCCGAACTGGGACAGATGGGTCTGGGTGACGGGCGCCGCATGGCCCTCGCGCGCCAGCGCCACCCCGTCGGAAGAGGCGAGAAGCAACAGATAGACAAGGCGTTTTTCCGGACCGAAGGCGGCGAAGGACAGAGCCCAGCCGGTCAGCAGCCGGGTCCACTCGCCGACGCGGTCGATGACTTCGAGCAGCGCGGCCGGATTGGCGCCGACCATGCGCTGGAGGTCGCGAGCCGGCAGGGCGATCAATGTTGCATTTGGCGAACTCCAGAGGTCGCACATCATCGGCGCCGTGCCGAACACGCCAATCCAGCTCATCCATTTTCCGGGAAGAATTGGCAAGTACGAATATCCGCCATCCGCCGTCGACAGGGTGTAATCGAGACTGCCCTCGACAACGTAGCGCAAGTATTCCGGGCGATCATCCCGTTCGGTCAACAACGTGCGTTCGTGATAATGCTCAAGCCGCGCCTTTCCGCAGAGTTCACGACGCTCCTGTTCCGAGAGTCGCGCGAAAACGCGGCAGCCGTTTACGATCGCGGGAATGTCGATTGACTTCTGCCCCATGGCTTCCACATATCATATTGCGGAACGACGCCCCGCCAAAATGCTCCGCCAAACCTGCAATTGGTGTAAACTTAACATTTACCCGCTCCATTCCGCCATAGGATGACCAAGGGCATCAGGCAAAAAATTATCAGGAGCGAGACATGAAGGCTGCAGCGCAGGAGCAGAACAGGTCAACACCGCCAGACCAGGAGACCGACGAAGGCGCGTCGCTGCTGGAGACCGTCGTCAACGCCCATTACCTCGCCCTGCAGATGCGCATGCTGGCCAAATCGCGCGCGTTCACCGGCAGCGAGGCCACGGAATTGCTGGCGTCGGCGCTCACCGAATGGGCGCAGCTCGCCGGCGGCGAATGTTTCGAAAACAACTCGTCGATCGCCGCCCTGAAACGGCGCGAGAAGCACTAGAGCCTGTTCACCGAACAGGCTCCATATTCTTGGCGCAACGCATTTTCTTCACCACGAACCGGCGTTCCCTTCGCTCGAAAATGCTCTGAGCCCAAGCGCCGGACCCGACCCAGGGTCCGACGCGCGACAACTTCCGCCCCCGCCTCCCCGAGCGTAAAATCTGCAGGCCGCGACTCGCGGCCGCAAAAACGTCCGGAGGACCCCATGCTGACACGCCGCGGACTGGCGCAATGTCTTCTTTGCGCCATTGCAAGCCAATCGGGTTTCGCCGCCACCGCCGCCCAGGCGGAAGCGCCGGCGGCGCCCGCAGGCGTGCGTCGAACGATCCTGCGCCGCGGCGAGGGGCCGACGCCGGAGTTCGAAACCGTGCTCGCCGAAGCCCTGGTCGACGCCAATGCAATGGTGCCGCGCCACATCCATCCCGGCGTCGAATCCGGCTATATTGTCGAGGGTTCGGCGGTTCTGGAGCTCGAGGGCGCGCCGCCCCTGCCGGTGAAAGCCGGCGACGGCGTGATCATCGCGGCGCGGCGCCCGCATCTTCTCCGCAACGGCGACCGCCCGATGAAGATCATCTCGACTTATATTCTTGAAAAGGGTCAGCCGATCGCGCTTCCCGCCTGACCGCGGCCGAAAAAAACTTGTCAAGCCGTCCGTTTCCCTATAGAGACGCCCAACCTTGTCCGGGTTTTCCCGGTCAAGGCCCACATGTGCGGGAGGTTTTCCGGTCGCCAGCCGGAGTGAAAACCGCACCGCAACCTGCAACCCGCGCGGACCGGCAAAAACCGTCGCCGCGCATTTCGTTTTGGCGCAAGCCAGGCGAATCATCCCTTGGGAGCAGCCATTATGGCAAAGAAGATCACGGGCTACGTGAAGCTTCAGGTTCCGGCCGGCTCGGCCAATCCGTCGCCGCCGATCGGTCCCGCGCTCGGCCAGCGCGGCCTGAACATCATGGAATTCTGCAAGGCGTTCAACGCCAAGACCGCGCAGATGGAAAAGGGGACCCCGATCCCCGTCATCATCACCGCTTACGCCGACCGCTCCTTCACCTTCGAGATGAAGCAGCCGCCGGTCACCTTCTTCCTGAAGAAGGCCGCCGGCATCAAGTCGGGCTCCAAGACCACCGGCCGCGGCTTCGTCGGCAAGGTGACCCGCGACCAGATCCGCGAAATCGCGGAGAAGAAGGCGGCGGACCTGAACTCCCATTCGGTCGAATCGGCTATGGCCATGATCGAGGGTTCCGCCAAGTCCATCGGCCTGGAAGTTGTGGGGTAAGCCATGAGCGGCAAGCGTATTACGAAAGCCCGCGAGGGCATTGAGCGCACCAAGCTCTATCCGGTCGCCGACGCCATCAAGATGGTGCGCGAGCGCGCCAGCGCCAAATTCGACGAAACCGTCGAAATCGCGCTGAACCTCGGCGTCGACCCCAAGCACGCCGACCAGATGGTCCGCGGCGTGGTCAACCTGCCGAACGGCACCGGCCGCACCCTGCGCGTCGCCGTTTTCGCCCGCGGCGCCAAGGCTGACGAAGCCAAGGCCGCTGGCGCCGACGTGGTCGGCGCGGAAGAGCTGGTCACCATCGTTCAGGGCGGCACGATC
The DNA here is from genome assembly GCF_025961575.1 of Rhodoblastus acidophilus. Taxonomy (GTDB): domain Bacteria; phylum Pseudomonadota; class Alphaproteobacteria; order Rhizobiales; family Beijerinckiaceae; genus Rhodoblastus; species Rhodoblastus acidophilus_C. The sequence goes on from NZ_JAOQNX010000009.1 coordinate 31,562, forward strand.
GATTTCGATCGCTGCATCGCCACCCCGGACATGATGCCGCTGGTCGGCCGTCTCGGTAAGGTGCTCGGCCCGCGCGGCCTGATGCCGAACCCGAAGGTCGGCACCGTGACCATGGATGTCGCGGCCGCGGTCGCCGCCTCCAAGGGCGGCGCGGTCGAGTTCCGTGTGGAAAAGGCCGGCATCGTGCAGGGCTCGGTGGGCAAGGCTTCGTTCGGCGACGAGAAGCTGGCGGAAAACATCGCCGCCTTCGTCGACGCCGTGGTCAAGGCCAAGCCGGCGGGCGCCAAGGGCACCTATCTGCAGCGCGTGGCGATTTCTTCGACCATGGGCCCGGGCGTGAAGGTGGACCCCTCTTCCATTTCCGTGGCGCAGCACTAAATATTGCAAAATAGGCCCTTGACGCGAATTTGCGTCAGGGCGCTTGACAATTTGCAAAATTTCGTTCCGCCCCTCTTGGCAGGCGAAACGAAGATCGTTAAAAGACGAAATTCGGGGATGCGTCCCATCCCCGTTTTCCCGTGCAGGTCGCAAAGGGCGATTTCCGCTTTGGTCGGATGACAGCCGCGAACAAGATTTTTGAGCGCCCCGGACCGAAGGGTCTGGATCGGCGCCTAAGGTTTTGTCCGAATCTTTGCTCTCGCGGGAGAGAGCTTCCGTTGAAGCGCCGCAAGGCCTTCAGCGGTGGAAGGGCCGAAATGCTGGAGTTCGCTTCAACGCTTCGACCCGTCCTGTCCGAGACTGCCGGCGCTTTCCTTACGGGAGGCTTAATCGGAGGGCGGTTTTCCGCATCCGGCCAGCATAGACGGGGAAAGACCGGATTTCCCGGCGGGTCAACCGCCGGACACAAGTTTGGTTCGAACCCTCTGATCCACGGGGATGCGCGACAGCGCGACCTCAAGTGGGGACAGGCATCGGCGCCGTGAGACGCAAGTTTCGCGGCATGTCGGCAACCGGCGCAGTCGTTTCGATTGCGCCAACATAGTGAGAGCACTGTGGACAGAGCGGAAAAAAAACAAGCCGTATCCACGCTCCATGACGTCTTTTCGAAGACGGGCGTGGTCGTGGTGGCGAAATATTCCGGCCTGACCGTCGCCCAGATGCAGAACCTGCGCAAGCAGGCGCGTGCGGCTGGCGCGAGCGTGCAGGTGGCGAAAAATCGCCTCGCCAAGATCGCCCTCGACGGCACTGACGTCGCCTCCATCGGCGCCCTGCTCAAGGGCCCGACCCTGATCGCCTATTCGGCCGATCCGGTGGCGGCGCCCAAGGTCGCTGCGGCCTTCGCCAAGGATCACGACAAGTTCGTCATCCTCGGCGGCGCCATGGGGACCACGGCCCTGAATCCGGATGGCGTGAAGTCGCTTGCGACCCTGCCGTCCCTGGACGAACTGCGCGGCAAGCTGGTTGGCCTCCTCCAGGCCCCGGCGACCAAGCTCGCGCAGCTCACGACCGCTCCCGCCAGCAAGCTGGCGCGCGTGGTCGGGGCCTATGCCGCGAAGGACGACGCCGCCGCGTGATCGCGGCCCGGCGAAGCACATCCTTAAACGAACCAAACTCAAGACAACGGAACCATTACAATGGCTAACCTCGAAAAGATCGTCGAAGACCTCTCCGCCCTGACCGTTCTGGAAGCGGCCGAGCTGGCGAAGCTCCTCGAAGAGAAGTGGGGCGTCTCCGCCGCCGCCGCCGTCGCCGTCGCCGCCGCCCCGGCTGCTGGCGCCGCCGCCGCCCCGGCCGAAGAGCAGACCGAGTTCACGGTCGTTCTCGCCGCCGCCGGCGACAAGAAGATCGAAGTCATCAAGGAAGTCCGCGCCATCACCGGCCTGGGCCTCAAGGAAGCCAAGGACCTCGTCGAAGGCGCGCCGAAGCCGCTCAAGGAAGGCGTGTCCAAGGACGACGCCAAGAAGATCAAGGAAGCCCTCGAGAAGGTCGGCGCCAAGGTCGAGCTCAAGTAATTCGCGAGCTGACGCGAGGGGCGCCGCGCGTCCCTCGCTCGGCACGAATTCAAGACGGTCCCGGGGTTTTCCCCGGGGCCGTCAAGCCGTCCCAGGGGCTTAAAAACTTGGACGTGAGGGGGAAGACCTCATGAACACAAAAACTTCCAGGATTTTGCGCGGTTTTTCAACCGTGCATCCCCGGCCAGGCCGGGACGGGCGGAGGTCAATTCGGACCCGCCAGCAATGAGGTGCGAGGAGCGACATGGCGCAAACGTTCACCGGCCGGAAGCGTATCCGCAAATTCTTCGGTCACATCCGCGAAGTCGCGGTGATGCCCAATCTGATCGAAGTGCAGAAGGCTTCCTACGATCAATTCCTCATGGTGGAGGAGCCGAAAGGCGGCCGCGCCGATGAGGGATTGCAGGCCGTGTTCAAATCGGTGTTCCCGATTTCCGATTTTTCGGGCGCCTCCCTGCTCGAATTCGTGAAATATGAGTTCGAAGCGCCGAAATATGACGTCGACGAGTGCCGCCAGCGCGGCATGACCTTTGCCGCGCCGCTGAAGGTCACCCTGCGCCTGATCGTGTTCGATGTGGACCCGGACACGGGCGCCAAGTCGGTCAAGGACATCAAGGAGCAGGACGTCTATATGGGCGACATGCCCTTCATGACGTCGAACGGCACCTTCATCGTCAACGGCACCGAGCGCGTCATCGTCTCGCAGATGCACCGCTCCCCCGGCGTGTTCTTCGATCACGACAAGGGCAAGAGCCACTCCTCCGGCAAACTCCTGTTCGCCGCCCGCATCATTCCCTATCGCGGCTCCTGGCTCGACATCGAATTCGACGCCAAGGACATCGTCTACGCCCGCATCGACCGCCGCCGCAAGCTTCCGGCGACGTCGCTGCTGTTCGCCCTCGGCTTTGATGGCGAGGAAATCCTCAACAGCTTCTATCGCAAGCTGACCTACAAGCGCGAGAAGGACGGCTGGCGCCTGCCGTTCGACGCCGACCGCCTCAAGGGCGTGAAGGCGACGATCGACATTGTCGACGCCGACACCGGCGACGTCGTCGTCGAAGCCGGCAAGAAACTTTCCGCGCGCGCAGCGCGTCAATTGGCTGAGAAGGTCAAGTTCATCCGTGCGGTGGACGAGGATCTTTACGGCCATTACATCGCCGAGGACCTGTTCAACCCGCAGACCGGCGAAATCTTTGCCGAGGCCGGCGACGAGATCAGCGCCAAATCGCTCGAAACCTTGCTCAACCTGGGCTTCGACGAGCTGCCGATCCTCGACATCGACCACATCAACATCGGCCCCTACATCCGCAACACGCTCGCGGTCGACAAGAATTCTTCGCGCGAAGAAGCCCTGTTCGACATTTATCGCGTGATGCGCCCGGGCGAGCCGCCGACCATTGATTCGGCGGAGGCCATGTTCCATTCGCTGTTCTTCGATCCCGAGCGCTACGACCTCTCGGCCGTGGGCCGCGTGAAAATGAACATGCGCATGGACCTCGACTGCCCCGACACGGTGCGCGTGCTGCGCCGCGACGACATTCTGGCGGTGGTCAAGGCCTTGGTTGACCTGCGCGACGGTCGTGGCGAGATCGACGACATCGACCATCTCGGCAACCGCCGCGTCCGCTCGGTCGGCGAACTGATGGAAAACCAGTATCGCCTCGGCCTGCTGCGCATGGAGCGCGCCATCAAGGAGCGCATGTCCTCGGTCGACATCGACACGGTCATGCCGCAGGACCTGATCAACGCCAAGCCGGCGGCCGCCGCCGTGCGCGAGTTCTTCGGCTCGTCGCAGCTGTCGCAGTTCATGGATCAGACCAACCCGCTGTCGGAAATCACCCACAAGCGCCGCCTGTCGGCGCTTGGCCCGGGCGGTCTGACCCGCGAGCGCGCCGGCTTCGAAGTCCGCGACGTGCATCCCACGCACTATGGCCGCATCTGCCCGATCGAGACGCCGGAAGGTCCGAACATCGGCCTGATCAACTCGCTCGCGACGTTCGCCCGCGTCAACAAGTACGGTTTTATTGAAGCCCCCTACCGTCGCGTGAAGGACGGCCAGGTCACGGACGAAGTCGTCTATTTGTCGGCCATGGAGGAAGGCAAATATTCGGTGGCGCAAGCGAACGCGCCCATCGACGAGCAGGGCAATCTGATGGAAGACCTCGTCGTCTGCCGTCAGGCCGGCGAAGTCGTCATGCACACCCGCGACACCGTGGATTTCATGGACGTGTCGCCCAAGCAGCTGGTGTCCGTCGCCGCGGCGCTGATCCCGTTCCTTGAGAACGACGACGCCAACCGCGCGCTGATGGGCTCGAACATGCAGCGTCAGGCCGTGCCGCTGGTGCGCGCCGATGCGCCGCTGGTCGGCACCGGCATGGAAGGCGTGGTCGCCCGCGACTCCGGCGCCGCCATCGCCGCCCGTCGCGCCGGCGTGGTCGACCAGATCGACGCGACCCGCGTCGTCATCCGCGCCACGGAAGAGCTCGACGCCGGCAAGCCGGGCGTCGACATCTACCGTCTGATGAAGTTCCAGCGCTCGAACCAGAGCACCTGCATCAACCAGCGTCCGCTGGTGCGCGTGGGCGATGTGGTGCGCAAAGGCGACATTCTGGCCGACGGCCCGTCGACCGACATGGGCGATCTGGCGCTCGGCCGCAATGTGGTCGTCGCCTTCATGCCCTGGAACGGCTACAACTTTGAGGACTCCATCCTTCTCAACGAGAAGATCGTGAAGGAGGACATTTTTACCTCCATTCACATCGACGAGTTCGAAGTGATGGCCCGCGACACCAAGCTCGGCCCGGAGGAAATCACCCGCGACATCCCGAATGTCTCGGAAGAGGCCCTCAAAAACCTCGATGAAGCCGGCATTGTCTACATCGGCGCGGAAGTGCAAGCCGGCGACATTCTGGTGGGAAAAATCACGCCCAAGGGCGAAAGCCCGATGACCCCCGAAGAAAAGCTGCTTCGCGCCATCTTCGGCGAGAAGGCGTCGGATGTGCGCGACACCTCGCTGCGTGTGCCCCCGGGCGTCACCGGCACGATCGTGGAAGTCCGCGTGTTCAACCGCCACGGCGTCGACAAGGACGAGCGCGCCCAGGCGATCGAACGCGAGGAGATCGAGCGTCTGGCCAAGGACCGCGACGACGAGCAGGCCATTCTGGACCGCAACGTCTACGCGCGCCTGCATGAAATGCTCACCGGCAAGCTCGCCATCTCCGGCCCCAAGGGGTTCAAGAAGGACCAGACCCTGACCCGCGAACTGCTGGATGAATATCCGCGCAGCCAATGGTGGGTGTTCGCCGTCGACGACGACGCCATGATGGGCGAAATCGAGGCGATGCGGAAGCAGTATGACGAGGCCAAGAAGGGTCTTGAAAGCCGCTTCCTCGACAAGGTCGAAAAGCTGCAGCGCGGCGACGAACTGTCGCCGGGCGTGATGAAGATGGTCAAGGTCTTCGTCGCGGTGAAGCGCAAGATCCAGCCCGGCGACAAGATGGCGGGCCGCCACGGCAACAAGGGCGTGGTCTCGCGCATTCTCGCGCAGGAGGACATGCCCTTCCTCGCCGACGGCACCCCCGTCGACATCGTGCTCAACCCGCTGGGCGTGCCCTCGCGCATGAACGTCGGCCAAATCCTCGAGACGCATCTGGGCTGGGCCTGCCGCAACCTCGGCAAGCAGATTTCGGACGCGATCAACGCCTACCAGCGGTCGAGCAATGCGGCCCCGTTGCGCGACAAGCTGAAGGACCTCTACGGCGCCGGCGCCGACATTGACGATCTCGACCATCTCGAAGAGGGCGAACTGCTCGAAGTCGCGCAGAACCTGACCCGGGGCGTGCCGATCGCCACGCCGGTGTTCGACGGCGCCCGCGAGCCCGATATTGTCAACATGCTGGAAAAGGCCGGCATGGACGCCTCCGGCCAGACCGTCCTCTATGACGGCCGCACCGGCGAGGCCTTCGACAGAAAAGTGACCGTGGGCGTGATCTACATGCTCAAGCTGCACCATCTGGTCGACGACAAGATCCACGCCCGTTCGATCGGCCCCTACTCGCTCGTCACCCAGCAGCCGCTGGGCGGCAAGGCGCAGTTCGGCGGTCAGCGCTTCGGTGAAATGGAGGTCTGGGCGCTCGAAGCCTATGGCGCCGCCTACACCCTGCAGGAAATGCTGACGGTGAAGTCGGACGACGTCGCCGGCCGCACCAAGGTCTACGAAAGCATCGTGCGCGGCGACGACACGTTTGAATCGGGCATTCCCGAGAGCTTCAACGTGCTGGTCAAGGAAATGCGCTCGCTCGGCCTCAATGTTGAGCTGGCCCAGTCCAACCCGCCCGCCGTCGATGGCGAGCTGCCGCCGGCCGAAGCCGCCGAATGATTTGGGGAGGCCGCGCGCCTCCCCTGCCCCATGGCGTTCGCAGCCGTCACCGGCTGCGCCTGAAATTTTCAGCGAGCATCCCGCACGGGATCGCAGGAGCACAGCATGAACCAAGAGGTCATGAATCTCTTCAATCCGGTCGTCCAGCCGCAGGCTTTCGACCAGATTCAAATTTCCATCGCCAGCCCGGAAAAGATTCTGTCCTGGTCGTTCGGCGAAATCAAAAAGCCCGAGACGATCAACTACCGCACTTTTAAACCCGAGCGCGACGGCCTGTTCTGCGCCCGCATTTTCGGGCCGATCAAGGACTACGAGTGCTTGTGCGGCAAGTACAAGCGGATGAAATACAAGGGCGTCATCTGCGAAAAGTGCGGCGTCGAAGTCACGCTGTCGCGCGTCCGGCGCGACCGCATGGGCCATATTTCGCTCGCGGCGCCTGTCGCGCACATCTGGTTCCTGAAGTCGCTGCCGAGCCGTATCGGCCTGCTCCTCGACATGACGCTCAAGGACCTCGAGCGCATCCTGTATTTCGAGTCCTATATCGTCATCGACAACGGCCTGACCTCGCTTAAAAACCGTCAGCTGTTGAGCGAAGAGGAATATCTCGTCGCCCAGGACGAGTTCGGCCAGGATTCCTTCACCGCCATGATCGGCGCGGAAGCGATCCGCGAGATCCTGCGCAACATGGACCTCGAGCAGATCGCCGCGCAGTTGAAGGTGGAGATCGCCGAGGCGACCACCGAACTGAAGCCGAAGAAGCTGGCGAAGCGCCTAAAAATCATCGAGGCCTTCATCAACTCCGGCAACAAGCCCGAGTGGATGATCCTCACGGAAGTGCCGGTGATCCCGCCGGACCTGCGCCCGCTGGTCCCGCTGGACGGCGGCCGCTTCGCCACCTCCGACCTCAACGACCTCTACCGTCGCGTCATCAACCGCAACAACCGTCTGAAGCGGCTGATCGAACTGCGCGCGCCCGACATCATCATCCGCAACGAAAAGCGCATGCTGCAGGAAGCGGTGGACGCGCTGTTCGACAACGGTCGCCGCGGCCGCGTCATCACTGGCGCGAACAAGCGTCCGCTGAAGTCGCTCGCCGACATGCTCAAGGGCAAGCAGGGCCGCTTCCGCCAGAACCTGCTCGGCAAGCGCGTCGACTATTCCGGCCGCTCGGTCATCGTGGTGGGTCCGGAACTCAAGCTGCACCAATGCGGCCTGCCGAAAAAGATGGCGCTGGAGCTGTTCAAGCCGTTCATCTATTCGCGTCTCGACGCCAAGGGCCTGTCTGCCACCGTCAAGCAAGCCAAAAAGCTGGTTGAGAAGGAAAAGCCGGAGGTTTGGGACATCCTCGATGAGGTGATCCGCGAACACCCCGTGATGCTCAACCGCGCGCCGACGCTGCACCGTCTGGGCATCCAGGCGTTCGAGCCGACGCTGATCGAGGGCAAGGCGATCCAGCTGCATCCGCTGGTCTGTTCGGCGTTCAACGCCGACTTCGACGGCGACCAAATGGCGGTCCACGTGCCCCTGAGCCTTGAGGCGCAGCTGGAAGCCCGCGTGCTGATGATGTCGACCAACAACATCCTGCACCCGGCGAACGGCCAGCCGATCATCGTGCCCTCGCAAGACATCGTGCTCGGCCTCTATTACCTCACGCTGATGCGCGACGGCGAGCCGGGCCAGGGCATGGCCTTCGCCGAAATGTCCGAGATCGAGCATGCCTTGTTCTCGAAGAGCGTCACGCTGCACGCCAAGGTCAAGGGCCGCGGCTGGACCTATGACGAGAACGGCAATCGCGTTGCAAAAATTTTCGACACCACGCCGGGCCGCATGATCCTGGGCCAACTCCTGCCCAAGCATGTGAAAGTTCCCTTCGACGTCGCCAACAAGCTGATGACGAAAAAGGAGATTTCCGGAATGATCGACACCGTCTACCGCAATTGCGGTCAGAAGGAGACGGTCATTTTCTGCGACAAGATCATGGCGCTCGGCTTCCGCGAGGCCTGCAAAGCCGGCATTTCCTTCGGCAAGGACGACATGGTCGTGCCCGAGGCGAAGAAGCGCATCGTCGAGGAGACCCGCAACCTCGCCAAGGAATATGAGCAGCAATATCTCGACGGTCTGATCACCCAGGGCGAGAAATACAACAAGGTCGTCGACGCCTGGGGCAAATGCTCCGCGCAGCTCGCCGACGAGATGATGAACGGCATTTCCTCGGTCAAGAAGGACGACAACGGCCGCGACCGCCCGATCAACTCGATCTACATGATGGCGCATTCCGGCGCGCGCGGCTCGCGCGAGCAGATGCGCCAGCTGGCGGCGATGCGCGGCCTGATGGCCAAGCCCTCGGGCGAGATCATCGAGAGCCCGATCATCTCGAACTTTAAAGAAGGTCTGACCGTTCTCGAATACTTCAACTCCACCCACGGCGCCCGCAAGGGTCTGGCGGATACGGCGTTGAAGACGGCGAACTCGGGTTACCTCACCCGCCGTCTCGTCGACGTGGCGCAGGATTCGATCATCACCAAAGTGGACTGCGGCTCGACCCGCGGCATCCGCATGCGCGCGATCATCGACGCCGGCCAGGTGGTGGCCCCGCTCTCCATCCGTATTCTGGGACGCACCGCCGCCGAAGACCTCGTCGACCAGGAAGGCGAAGTCATCGTCAAGACCGGCGAGATGATCCAGGAATGGCACATCGAGCGCATCACCCAGGCCGGCATTCAGGAAGTCACCATCCGTTCGGTGCTGACCTGCGAAGCCACCAATGGCGTCTGCGCCAAGTGCTACGGCCGCGATCTCGCGCGCGGCACGCCGGTCAATATGGGCGAAGCGGTGGGCGTCATCGCGGCGCAGTCGATCGGTGAACCCGGCACCCAGCTCACCATGCGCACCTTCCACATCGGCGGCGCGGCGCAGATCGCCGACAGCTCGTTCATCGAATCGAGCTTCGACGGCGAAGTGCGCATCCGCAACCGCCATGTGGCGCGCAACTCCGAAGGCGACCTCATGGTCATGGCGCGCAATGTCGCCGTGGTCGTGGTCGGCGCCGACGGCGTGGAAAAGGCCACCCACCGCGTCCAGTACGGCTCGCGGCTCAAGGTCGACGAGGGCGACAAGGTCAAGCGCGGCCAGCGCATCGCCGAATGGGATGCCTACACCCGTCCGATCATGACCGAAGTCGATGGCGCCATCGGCTACGAGGATCTGCTGGAAGGCATGTCCATGTCGGAATCGGTCGACGAGGCCACCGGCATCGCCAAGCGCATGGTCATGGACTGGCGCATGAACACCCGTTCGTCCGGCCTCAAGCCGGCGCTGGTGATCAAGGGCAAGGACGGCAAGATCCTGAAGCTGGCGCGCGGCGGCGACGCCCGCTACCTGCTGCCGGTCGATTCGATCCTCAGCTTCGACCCGGGCTCCGAGGTCAAGGCCGGCGACATCATCGCCCGTATCGCGCTGGACTCGGCGAAAACCCGCGACATCACCGGCGGTCTGCCGCGCGTCGCGGAACTGTTCGAAGCCCGCCGTCCCAAGGATCACGCGATCATCGCGGAAATCTCGGGCACGGTGCAATTCGGCCGCGACTACAAGAACAAGCAGCGTCTCTCGATCATTCCGAGCGAGGACGGCGCCGATCCCGTCGAGTACCTGATCCCGAAGGGCAAGCACATCCATCTGCAGGACGGCGACATTGTCGAAAAGGGCGATTACATCGTCGACGGCAATCCCGCCCCGCACGACATTCTGGCGATCAAGGGCGTGGAGGAGCTCGCGGCTTACCTCGTCAACGAAATCCAGGAAGTCTATCGTCTGCAGGGCGTGAGCATCAACGACAAGCACATTGAAGTGATTGTCCGCCAGATGCTGCAGAAGGTCGACATCGTCGATCCCGGCGACACCGACTTTTTGGCCAACGAACAGGTCGACAAGCTGGAGATGGACGAGGCCAACGAAAAGGTTTTGAACGAGGGCGGCAAGCCGGCCACCGGCACGCCGGTTCTGCTCGGCATCACCAAGGCCTCGTTGCAGACCCGCTCGTTCATCTCGGCGGCCTCGTTCCAGGAAACCACCCGCGTGCTCACCGAAGCCGCCGTCAACGGCAAGGTGGACACGCTGGAAGGCCTGAAGGAAAACGTGATCGTCGGCCGCCTGATCCCGGCGGGCACGGGCGCGGCGATGGCGAAACTGCGCAATATCGCCACGACCCGCGACGACATGATCCTGCAGCAGAAGGCGGAAGATTCCGCCGGCGTGCAGCAGCCCCCGGCCCTGCCGGCGGCGGAGTGATCGAAAAGCACAAAGGCCGCGAAAGCGGCCTTTGTTTTGCGCAGTTTGACGACTGCGGCAGATACGGAGAGAGCCTAGACTCCCCTGAACGACGACGTTTCTTTTATATTCAATAAGTTAATATGAAGATCGCGCTGATTGACGTCGCGTCAAACTTCTGGTGATAATTATTAACAGTTTATTTCAAGCATTACCTTGCTTTTTCGAATTTCCTGAGGATTGCAATGACCTTCACATTGAGCGATGCCAATGTTTCCTTGGTGGGCGGCGCGGGCGACAAAGCTCCCTACATGGGATGGAAAGGCGGTAATGGCGCGAGCGTGTCCACCACACTCGACGGCGACCAACTCGACACTCTCCACACAATTGACGATAGCGGACTAATCCTGCTCCCTCAGCTGACGGGCGGCCTTGGCGGTCAAGGCGGCGACGGCCTTGACGGCTATGTAAAGCAGTGGAGTGGCCAACCCGGTGGCGCGGGTGGCGCGGGCGGTGCGGTCAACGCGACATTTTCTGACAATGAACTCGGCTCGTCCAGTGTGCCTGTCACCTACAATTTCCAATTCCATCTCGCGGAACTGGGCGGCGCAGGCGGGGCAGGTGGAAACGGCGGCGATGGCGTCCACTCCCTCAATACAACAAATATATTCTTTGGGGCAGGCTACGGCGCCGAGGGAGGCGCAGGCGGCAAAGCCACCGCCAACGTATCCAACCTTGTGGCGTTTTGCCAAGACACCGACGCCACTCTTCAAGCTGATGCGACGGGCGGTCAGGGCGGTATTGGCGGAGCCGGCGGTTTTGGCGCCGTGTATATCAACTATCCACATGATGCTTGGTTCGCTGGTGGACAAGGGGGAGGAGGCGGAGCGGGGGGCGATGCGAAGGTCTCCGTCGATTCGGCTTCGGTAGCCGCGCGTTCAATCGTCATCGCAGAGCACGCGCAGGGTGGCAGAGGCGGAAGGGGCGGCGGTGGCGGCTGGAAGGGAGATGGCTCTGTCAAGTCTCCAGATGGCGGCGGCGGCGGCGGGGGAAGCGCCAGCGTGTCTTTCAGCAACACGACCCTCAGCGCTACACATGTCGAAATCAAGTTGACCACTGATGCTGGCGGCGGCGGTACTGGCGTTCTCACGGGAGCGACGGGGTCAGAACGGATAGATTTTGAAAACGACGCTGTTCACCTTCTTGATACGTCGCCGAGCGCTCCTGACCTGCTCACCCTCCGGTTAAGCGCAACTGCGGGAGGCGGCGCAGTTCAATATAACCTTGTCGCGCTCAGCACCCGATCCAATGGCGCCGTCACAGGCAATCTGATTTTCCGCAACAATGCGTTCATCGGTTCGGGCGCTTCCACGCTCGATCTGCAGGTTGCCGGCGGAGGCGTCAATGTCGATCTGCTCAACGGTCAGCTCAGCATCGGCGGCTCGGACTGGAACAGCCTGAGCGGTTTCACTCGGGTCAATCTCGACAGCAACGATACCGTCGAAACCGTGGCCGGCGCGCAAATCTATCTTGGCGGCGCCTCGGATCGTATTGTAGTGACGGCCGGGCGCGTGGGCGGCACGATCTACAACGCCGCCGGCGCATCCTTCATCCTCAAGTTCGAGGGCTTTTCCGGCCTGACCCAACAGGCTCTGCAGCAGGATTCGCAGATTGTCGGCGGCGACACCGTGATCACCATCGACGGCCAGAGCCTTACGCTCGCAGGCTATACGGGTCCAATCGACGCGAGTAACACCGACATCACCTGTTTTCTCGAGGGAACCCGAATCGCCACGGCGCGGGGCGAAACCCCGGTCGAGGCGCTGCGCATCGGCGACCTGGCGTTGACCAGCGACGGCGAGGCGAAACCGATCCGCTGGATCGGACGCCGCACCATACACCGCCGCTTCGCCGATCCACTGCGGGCCTGCCCCATCCGCATCAAGGCGGGGGCGCTCGGTGATAAAATGCCTCGCCGCGACCTGCTGCTGTCGCCTGACCACGCGCTGTTCATCAGCGGCGCGCTGATTCATGCCGGCGCGCTGGTCAACGGCGCCAGCATCCTCCGCGAAACCCGCGTTCCCGAACGCTTCACCTATTTCCATGTCGAACTCGCCGACCACGACCTTGTCCTGGCTGAGGGCGCGGCGGCGGAAACGTTTGTCGACAACGTCGACCGCATGAGCTTTGACAATTGGGCCGAATACGAGGCCATCTGTCCACGGGGAAGCGATGCCGCGGAAATGCTCTGGCCGCGCGCGAAATCGGCCAGGCAAATTCCGCGCGCGATCCGCGCCTTGATCAGCGCCCGCGCCAAGACACTGGGGCTGGCGACAGCCGACGCCGCCTAGCCTTTCCGCCGCTCCCGCGCCATCTGGAAGTGCAGCGCCTCGGCCATGAAGGAATAGATCGCGCCGGTCATAGCGTGAATGAACCCCGGCGCGCCGCATAGAAAAACGCGCCGCAGAACAAAAATCCGGAAAAAATACATCGGCGGATTGAACACAAGTTTCAAAACGCTCGGCTTCTTCCCGGCGGCGATGCGCTGTTCCGCCTTGAGCCGCGCGTAAAGAATCTCTTTCGGCATTTGCGCGTCGAGCCGCAGCCCGCGCTCATGGCGCAGCAGCCCGCGCGTGACGTCGCGGATTTCGCCGGCGACGACCAGCCCCTCATGCACCAAAACGTCTTCGTCGAAACGCGCCCCCGCGCGGCGCACCAGCCGCAGGATCGGGTCGGGCCGCACCGACGGGGGCGGCGGCTCGGTTTCGCCATAAAGGGTCAACACGCGAGGCAGCCTCCAGCCACCGACTTCCGCCGGCGCCGCCAGCAATTCAGGCAGTTCAGCGCGCAAAAAATCATCGAGCCATTCGTCGGCGTCGATGCTGATCACCCAATCTTGCCGCGCCTGCTCCAGAGCAAACTGCTTTTGCTTCGCATAACCCGGCCAGTCCCGCCGGTGCAGCGCGATCGGAAAACCCCGGCTGCGAAAATCCTCGATGATCGCCAGCGTGCGGTCGGTCGAGCCGGAATCGACCACGACGATCTCGGCGCAGTCGGAAAGGCTTTGCAGGCAGGCGCCGATGCAGGCCTCCTCGTCCCGGCAGATCACGGTAGCGGAGAGCGGCAGCGGCACGATCAGCCCCGCGCGCGGCGCAGCGGCGTGAGCTGCGGGCGCCGCGTCAATTGCCGGCGCAGGATGGTCAAAATATTGCCCAGCGGCGGCTCCTGCATGGCGAGATGCCGCCGCACCCGCGCATAGCCCCAGGTCATGCGCAGGGCGAGCGCCCCGCGTCCCTCGACGCGCCGTCCGCGATCGTCGATGCCGGCGTAGAACAAGGGACGGTGGCGCCCCGTCACCCCGAATTTCGCGCGCAAAACCGCCTCTTCGTCCTCGGCGATCAGCCCCTGTTTCGCCATCTGCCCGCGCAGCACGCGCCCGACCGGGCGGGTGTGGCGGATCGGAATGCTGTCGAGGATGGCGGCCCGCCGGTGCGGATCGTCGGACAGCCGGCACCACACATAATCGAGGCCGAACCCGCTCTGGGTATGGGCGAAATCGGGCAGGATTTTTTCCAGCACGTCGCGGCGCAGGCAAGGCGCCATGATCTCGACGAAATTCACATAGCGCAGGGTGAAGCCCGGGCAGGCCAGCACGGAGAAATGGGAAAAATAGCTGTCCCAGCTGAGCGCGGGCTGGGCGACATCGAGGTCGTAGCGGCGCATGGCGGCGAAAATCGCCTCAATGTCCGCCGCGCGCATGTCGAGGTCGTCGTCGGGCAGCAGGACGTAATCATAGCCGTCGAGCGCGCCCTCGCGCGCCAGCACGTCGTACAGGCCGTCCCATTTGCCGCCCTTTTTCAGCGCAACCGGCACATCCGGGCCATGGTCGAAAGCCGCTTCGGGATCATAGACGCTGACGATCAGATCGAAACTGCGCCGCTCCGCGCCCTCGAGCCAGCGCGGGTGCAAGGAATTCCGCCCCGCGCGCACCACGACGAGGTTCGTCCGTTCCGTATCAGGCCGCATCAACCGTGGCTCGTCATCTGCTCTTGAAGCCGGCGGATGGCGCGGCGGCTGTCGGCGCGCGCATGGAACAGCTGCATGTTATAATCGAGCTGGTAGCGGATATTGGCCATGAAGCGGCGCATGCCGCCGCAATTGGCCTGGGAGGCCGCCTCGATGCGCGAGGCGCTGATATGGCTGCACAGGCCCAGCTCCCCGATGCGCAGCGGCGGCGGATCGACCACCAGCACGGGAAGACCGAACTCCCACCAGTGCTTGATGTCCATGTCGAGCGGCCGGCTGAACGGCAGCGCATTGACCAGCAGCATTTCGGCGGCGGTGCGGTCGAGCGCATAGCCGAGGGTCAGGCCCGGCACGCGATTGGGCGCGACCAGACGGCGTTCGCCATTGAGATGCGCAATGGTCGCGCCCAGCACCGGCTTGCGCGAGAACAGCTTGACCAGCGCGCCGGTCGGCGGCGCGGAGCCGAGGTCCTCGACCACCCTGACCAGGGCGCCATCGGCGTCGAAATCGTCCTCGAGAATGACGGCGCCTTCGAGATTGTCCTCGACGATGCGTCGCCACAGCTCGTAATGGCTCAGGTAGCAGCCGATTTCCGGCCGCGACAACGGCCGCTTGTACTTACGGGCGTTCAGATCGGCGTCATAGACGCTGGCGACGTCGGAATCGCGCAGCTTCGCCCCCTCGACGGCGTCGAAGAAGGTGAAGGGCAGCCCGATCGCCTCGAGCGCCCGCTTGCTCGCTGCGCGCCGTTGCGTGGCGCGCTTCAGCGAAATCACGAAAACAGGCCAAGCCAAACCGTTGCTCCAAACAGATTTCGCCTTGAGAACCAAGCCCAAAATCGCAACACACGCGGCGTTCCCATCGGCCGATGAGCAGTCATATACCAAATCGGCCACAAGCGCTACCGCCAAGTCGTTCGATTCGCCTTGGAACTCTTAAGCTTGACTTGACTATACGTGAGGAGTGGTGACGGAGTGGTAAACTATCGGACGATTTGGGCGGCGACGTGACAACAACACAACCCACGGCTAGAAATGAAAAATTAACGCGGGGCGTTCTGGTGTCCGACTGCAAGGCCTTCATTCTCCATCTGGAACGGGCGCGCCAGCGGCGATCGCAGGCGGAGGCGATCGCCGCCGCGACGCCCATGCCGACCGAGATTCTGGCGGCCGTCGACGGCGCGGCGCTCAGCGACGCCGAGGTCGCGAAAGTCTACACGCGCCAGCTGCATGCGCCGCGCTTCTATCTCGGCCTCAACCGCGCCGAGATCGGCGCCTTCCTGTCGCATCGCGCCGCCTGGCGGCGCATTGTCGAGGACGGGCTGGATTTCGGTCTGGTGTTCGAGGACGACGCCCATATCGACGCCGCCGCCTTCGCCCGCACCTGCGCCTTCGCCAAGGCCTCGCGCAGCCAGTGGGACTATGCTTTGGCGCCGGCGATGAACCGCCGCCCGGGCGCGGGCCAGCGGGTGACGCTGAACCATCCGAGCGCGCCGCCGCTGCGCGCCTTGGCGCAATTCGTCTCCAACGCCGCCGCGCGCCGCCTGCTCGCCGTCACCGAGCGGTTCGACCGGCCGGTCGACACGTTCCTGCAGATGAGTTGGGTGACCGGCCTGGAATTACTGACCTTCACGCCGTCCGGCGTCTTCGAGATCTCCGAATCCCTGGGCGGTTCGACGATCCAGCATCCGAGCAAATCGGCGCAGGAAAAGCTCTGGCGCGAACTGTCGCGCCCGATCTACCGCGCCCAGGTGCGGCTCTACCACGCCTTCGCGGCGCGCCCGCACCCCTGACGACGCGTCATTTCCAGCGGTCGTGGGTCCACATCCATTGTTCCGGATGCTGGCGGATGGTGCGCTCCAGCTCCGCCTGTATCGCCGCGGTGGCGGCGAAAATATCGGCGTTGCGGTCCTCTGTGCGCGGCACGTCGATCACCAGCGCGCGCATGCGGAATTTCACACCCGGCAAGCGCTCCCCGGTGATCAGCACCAGCGGAATGCCGCATTGGCGCGCGACCATGGCCGGGAACGGCGTGGTCTGGGCGGGACGGCCGAAAAACGGGGTTTGCAGCCCCATATGGACCTGCTGGTCGACCAGGAAGGCGATGCTGCCGCCCTGTCGCGCATAGCGGATCATGGCGACCGGGGTTTCGGGGTCGCGCTTGGCCATGAGGCCGCCGGGATAATATTTCAGCCGGGTCGCCAGCACATTGGCGTTGACCCGCGCATTGGACATGGGGTGGTAGACCCCGAGCGGCTTGAAGCCGAACTCGACCAGCACGGAGCTGCCGCCTTCCCAATTGGCCTGGTGCGCGCCGCAGAACACCGCGCCCTTGCCGGCGCTGGCGATGGCGCGCAAAACCTCGGGATTTTCCACCTCGACCCGCCCCTTGGCGATCTCCTCGAGATGGAAGAACTCGCCGAGCACGAAGCCGAGATTGCGCCAGACCGCGCCGGCGAGCTTTTCCGCGCCGGCCTCGTCGAGCTCCGGCATGGCCGACTTCAGGTTGCGCAGCAGACGGGGGTGGCGCTTCTTCGATTTCGGCCCGAACCAGCCGACCAGCCAGCCGCCGAGCCTGGACGAGACCTCGACCGGCAGCGCCGACAGAAGGAAGCCCATGACGCGAAAGCCGGCATATTCCAGCAGGTGGCGAATCTGACGCGCTCGCGTGGCCATTTCACCACATTGCTCCTGAATTTTCCGCGGGGGGCGCGGACGCCGCCCGCAACACGCGTGGCGCCTCTAGCGCATCGGCCGCGCGCCCGTCAAGCCGAGCGCGGGAAAGGCTTGGTTTGCGCAAAGGCTCATCCCCCTTCGTTAATTTTCCGTTCATGTGCCGCCCCGGATAAGCCAAACTGTGGTTGCAAGTTTTCCCTACTGCGGCGATAGGGAATCAAGATCCGGCGACTCGCTTTTCGCGCCGCGCCGGGCTAACACGTTGCCGCCAGACGGACGGAAGGAATGACCATGGCCGCGCGGCCCTCGCACAGGAGAGTTCGAGCCAAGCGAGCGATCGCCCGATTCGCGACGCTGGGCGCCGTCCTGACCCTGACGGCCTGTACGGTCGGCCCCGATTACCAGCGCCCGGAAGCGCCGGTTTCAACCACGTTCAAGGAAGCCAAGGGCTGGAAGCCGGCCCATCCCAGCGATTCCCTGCAAAAGGGCCGCTGGTGGGTGATCTTCCACGATTCCGAACTCGACCGGCTCGCCTCCCAGGTCGACGTCACCAACCAGAATGTCGCCGCCGCGCTCGCCGCCTACGAACAGTCCAAGGCCATCGTGCGCGAGACGCAATCCGGCCTGTTGCCGACGGTCGGGGCCAATTGGAACGGCACGCGCAGCGGCACCGGCGGCGCGCTCAGCGCCACCCGCCGCGCCGTCGCCACGGGGATTTCCTACCCGCAGGGCAATATCAGCTGGACGCTGGACATCTGGGGCAAGGTGCGCCGCCAGGTCGAATCCAACGAAGCCCTCGCCCAGTCCGACCTCGCCACGCTGGAGAACGCCAAGCTTTCGGCCCAGGCCCAGCTCGCCCTAGCCTATTTCAACCTGCGCAGCCAGGACATGCTGCGGGCGCTGCTCAAGCGCACCATCACCGCCTATGAGGAAACCCTGCGCATCACCCGCAATCAGTACAACAGCGGCACGGTGTCCCAGGCCGACCTGATCACGGCGGAAATCCAGGTGTTGAACACGCAGGCGCAATATGAATCCGCCGCCGTCAGCCGCGCGCAATACGAGCACGCCATCGCCGCCCTGATCGGCCGCCCGCCCGCCGACCTGACCATCAAGGTCGGCAGCCTCGCGCATCTGCCGCCGCCGGTGCCGGCGCGCCTGCCCTCGACCCTGCTGGAGCGCCGCCCCGACGTCGCCGCGGCCGAACGGACCATGCAGGCGCAGAACGCGCTGATCGGCGTGGCGGTCGCGGCCTATTACCCGCAAATCACCTTCAACGCCGCCGGCGGATTCGAGGGCGCCAACGCTTTTCCGCTCACCGCCGCGCATCTGATCTGGTCGGTCGGCGGCGAGGGCGCGAGCACGCTGTTCGACGGCGGCCTGCGCGCCGCCCAGACCGACGCGGCGCAAGCCTCCTACCGGGCGGCGGTGGCCAATTACCGGCAGACCGTGCTCACCGCCTTCCAGGAGGTCGAGGACCAGCTGGTCGCCCTGCGCCTCTACGCCAAGGAACTCAAAATCCGGGAACAGGCGCGCGACCGGGCGGCGGAAGCGGTCAAGGTCTATCTCAACCAATATCGCGCGGGCACGGTCGCCTTCACCACCGTCGTGGTGGCGCAGGCGACCCTGCTCGCCGACGAGGAGGCGGTGCTCACCGCGCAGCAGGCGCTGTTCACCGCCACCGTCAACCTCATTCAATATCTCGGCGGCGGCTTCGACGCCTCCGAGCTGCTCGCCGAACAGCCGCCGCCGCTTTCGGAAGCGGTGGCGCGGTCTCTGCCGATTCCGCCGCAATAGGGCTTGATCCCGGGGCCAGCCGCCTCCAAGTGCTGGAGACGACGCAATCCGGAGCTAAGCCGCCCCGCCGGGGCGTGAAATGGACGTGGAATGACGACCGAAGATCTCGAACATTTCGCCTCGGAGCGGAAGGCGCCCGCGGCCCGCGTCTCCGCGCCGCCCGTCGCGCCGGCGCGCACGGGCGGACGGCTGCGCACGATTCTGGTCTGGATCGCGGTTCTGGCGGCGCTCGGGCTCGCCGCCCGCTTCATCTGGACCCGCAACATCGAGACCGCCACCCCGGTGGCGCAATTGAAGAAATCCGACCGCGGCGGCGCACAGCCCGTAGGCGTCGCCACCGTCGGGCGGCGCGACGTCCATGTCATCCTCAACGCGCTGGGGACCGTCACCCCGCTCGCCACGGTCACCGTGGTCAGCCAGATTTCCGGCGTGCTCCAGGAAGTCGGTTTTGTTGAGGGCCAGAAGGTCAAGAAGGGCGACTTCCTCGCCCAGATCGACGACCGGCCCTATCGCGCGCAAAAGGCCCAATACGAGGGCCAGCTCGCCCGCGACCAGGGGTTTCTGGCGCAAGCCAAGGCCGACGAGGAGCGCTACCAGCGCCTGCTCAAGCAGAACTCGATCGCCAGCCAGACCGCGGAAAACCAGAAATTCGTCGTCAAGCAATATGAGGGCACGGTCGCCGCCGATCAGGCGCAGGTCGACGCCCAGGCGCTGAACATCGCCTATGCCCGCATCACCTCGCCGGTCGACGGCCGCGTCGGCCTGCGCCTGGTCGATCCCGGCAATTACGTCACCGCCGGAACCGCCTCGACCTCGTCGAACGCCGGCATTGTCGTGGTCACGCAATTGCAGCCGATCTCGGTGGTCTATTCGATCCCCGAGGATTCCCTGCGCCGCGTCGCGCCGCAGCTCCTGGAGGGCAAGACGCTCGAAACCGACGTCTACGACCGCACCAACACAAAATTCTTGGCAAAGGGCGAGACCCGCGCCCTCGACAACCAGGTCGATTCCACCACCGGCATGGTCAAGCTGCGCGCCTATTTCGACAACAAGGACGACGCGCTGTTTCCAAATCAGTTCGTCAATGTGCGGCTGCTCGCCAGCACCATTCCCCAGGCGTTGACGGCGCCAGTTTCCGGCATCCAGCACGGCGCGCCCGGCGATTACGCCTGGGTGGTCGCGCCCGAAGGGACCGTTTCCGTCAAAACCGTCAAGCTCGGCCAGACCGACGGCGACATCGTGCAGATCCTGTCGGGTCTGAACGAGGGCGACCGCATTGTCGTCGATGGTTCCGACCGCCTGCGCGAGGGCGGCGAGGCGCGGGTGGTGATGATCGACGGGGTTTCCACTCCGGTGGAGGGCGGCTCGGCCAAACCCCAAAGCGACGCCAAGGCGCAAAGCGAGGCCAAACCTCAAAGCGAAGCCAAGCCCCAAGGCGAAGCCGCGCCCGAGGCCAAACCCTCCGACGCCAGCGCCTCCCGCGAGGAGCGCCGAAAAAAACGCAAGGACGGCGCCGCGCCGCCGACCACGAACTGAGCCGGCGATGAACGTCTCCGCCCCCTTCATCCGGCGGCCGGTGGCGACCACGCTGCTGATGATCGCCATCATCCTGGCGGGCCTCTCGGCGTTCCGCTTCCTGCCGCTCGCCACCCTGCCCTCGGTCGATTACCCGACCATCCAGGTCCAGACCTTTTACCCCGGCGCCAGCCCGGAGGTGATGACCTCTGCGGTGACCGCGCCGCTGGAGCGCCAGCTCGGCCAGATGCCGGGCCTGGCGGAAATGACTTCGGCGAGTTCGGCCGGCGCTTCGATCATCACCCTGCAATTCGGCCTGTCGCTGTCGCTGGATGTCGCCGAGCAGGAGGTGCAGGCCGCCATCAACGCCGCCAACAGCCTGCTGCCCTCCGACCTGCCGGCGCCGCCGATCTATGCGAAGGTCAACCCGGCCGACGCCCCGATCATGACGCTGGCGGTGACCTCCAAAACCCTGCCGCTGACGCAATTGCGCGACATCAGCGAGACGCGGCTGGCGCAAAAAATCTCGCAGCAGCCCGGCGTCGGCCTGGTCAGCATCGCCGGCGGCCAGCGCCCCGCCGTGCGCATCAAACTCAATCCGGCGGCGCTGGCGGCTTATGGGCTGGCGGTGGACGACATCCGCACCACGCTCGCCAACGCCAATGTCAACATTCCCAAGGGCAGTTTCGACGGGCCGGCGCAAAGCTCGACCATCGCCGCCAACGACCAGATCGCCAATGCCGCGCAATATGCGGAGGTGGTGGTCGCCTATCGCAATGGCGCGCCGGTGCGGGTCAAGGACATCGCCACCGTCGTCGACGGCCCGGAAAACACCCGGCTCGCCGCCTGGTCCGACCGCACGCCGGCGATCCTGCTCAACATCCAGCGCCAGCCCGGCGCCAATGTCATCGCCACCGTGGACAGCGTGCGAACCCTGCTGCCCCGGCTTTTGGCCGACCTGCCGGCGGGCATGGATGTGGCGGTGATCACCGACCGCACCACCACGATCCGCGCCTCGGTGGCCGATGTGGAATTCGAGCTGATCCTGTCGGTGGTGCTGGTGGTCGCGGTGATCTTCCTGTTCCTGCGCACCCTGCCGGCCACGCTGATCCCGTCGCTGTCCGTGCCGTTGTCGCTGATCGGCACCTTTGGCGTGATGTATCTGCTGGGCTTCAGCCTCGACAATCTGTCGCTGATGGCGCTGACCATTTCGACCGGTTTCGTCGTCGACGACGCCATCGTCATGATCGAGAACATCGCCCGCTATGTCGAGCGCGGCGACAGCCCGATGCAGGCGGCGCTCAGAGGCTCCGAGCAGATCGGTTTCACGATCATCTCGCTCACGGTGTCGCTGATCGCGGTGCTGATTCCGCTGCTGTTCATGCAGGAGGTGGTCGGCCGGCTGTTCCACGAATTCGCGCTGACGCTCGCCATCACCATCATCATTTCGGCGATCGTCTCGCTGACGCTGGTGCCGATGCTGTGCGCGCGGCTGATCCGGCGCAAGCCGGCGGCCGAGCGCGGCTGGTTCGACCTGCGCGCCGAGCGGGTCATCGACGGCATGATTTCCGGCTACGGACGCCTGCTCGACGTGGTGCTGCGGCATCAATTCGCCACGCTGATGGTGGCGATCGCCACGCTCGGCGTCACCGTCGCGCTCTATATTGCGATCCCCAAAGGCTTTTTCCCGCAGCAGGACACCGGCGTGATCCAGGCCATGTCGGAGGGACCGCAAGACGTCTCCTTCCCCGAAATGGTGCGGCTGCAAAGCCAGCTCGCCGAAATCATCCTGAAAGACCCGGACGTTTCCTCGCTGTCCTCCTTCGTCGGCATAGACGGCGGCAATCTCACGCTGAACTCGGGCCGTTTCCTCATCAATCTGAAGCCGCAGGCCCAGCGCAAGGACAATATTTCCGAGATCATCCGCCACCTGACCAAGGCCGCGGCGGAAATCCCCGACGCGAAACTCTACATGCAGCCGGCGCAGGATTTGACGATCGACGCCTCGGTCACCCGCGCCCAATATAAATTCGTGCTGGAAAACGCCAATTCGAAACTGTTCAAGGAATGGGCGCCCAAACTGACGGAGCGGCTGCGGCAGTCGCCGGAACTCGCCGATGTCGCCAATGACATGCAGCAGGGCGGCGCGGCGCTCGATCTGGTCGTCGACCGCGACGCCGCCGCGCGCTTCGGCGTGACCATGGCGAGCATCGACAATGTGCTCTACGACCTGTTCGGCCAGCGCATCGTTTCGACGGTTTACAGCCAGTCCAACCAGTACCGGGTGATCCTGGAGGGCGACGATTCCGTGCGCACCTCGCTCAAGGGGCTCGACTCCATTTATCTGCCGTCCAACGCCTCGGCGAACAACCGGCAGACGCCGCTGTCGGCCCTGGTGACAATGAAGCCGCGCAACGGGCCGCTGGTCGTCACCCATCTCGCGCAATTTCCCGCCACCACCATTTCCTTCAACCTCGCCAAGGGCGTTTCGCTCGGCGAAGCCGTGGCGGCGGTGGACCGCGCGGCCAAGGAGATCGGCCTGCCCGACTCCTTCCTGCTGGCCTGGCAGGGCGCGGCGGCGGCGTTCAAGTCGAACCTCACCAACCAGCTGCTGCTGATCGCAGCGGCCATCGCCACCATGTATATTGTGCTGGGCGTGCTCTACGAGAGTTTTGTTCACCCGGTGACCATCCTCTCGACCCTGCCCTCGGCGAGCGTCGGCGCGCTGGCGACGCTGATGCTGTTTGGCTACGACCTCGACATTATCGCGGTGATCGGCATCATCCTGCTGATCGGCATCGTCAAGAAGAACGCGATCATGATGATCGACTTCGCCCTCGAAGCCGAGCGCGACGAGGGCCTGCCGCCGGTGGAGGCGATCCGCCAGGCCTGCCTGCTGCGTTTCCGCCCGATCCTGATGACCACGCTCGCCGCGATCCTGGGGGCGCTGCCGCTGATGCTGGGCAGCGGCGTCGGCCACGAGCTGCGCCAACCCCTGGGCTTCGCCATTGTCGGCGGCCTGGTGGTGAGCCAGATCCTGACCCTGTTCACCACGCCGGTGATCTATCTCTATTTCGACCGCCTCGCCCAACGCCTCGGCGGCGGCCCGCGCCACCAGCCGACAGACAACGCCCTCCCGGAGCCGCTGGCATGAGCCCCGCTCTCTCGGCCGTCATGGCCGGGCTTGTCCCGGCCATCCACGCCGGCATGGAGGGAGGCGCGCGGACAATCGGAGACGGCGCTCCGGTCCATTCTGCAATGTGGAAGCAACGTCCCGGCGTGGATGCCCGGGACGAGCCCGGGCATGACGTGCGTGTTGTGAATGGGGCGCCCGGAAAAAAATGAACATCTCCGCCCCCTTCATCCGCCGCCCCGTGGCGACCATCCTGCTGACGCTGGGCATTGCGCTCGCCGGCGCGATCGCCTTTTACCTGCTGCCGGTGGCCCCGCTGCCGCAGTTCAACATCCCCACCATCACCGTCAACGCCAGCCTGCCCGGCGCCAGCCCGGAAACCGTCGCCAACACCGTCGCGGCGCCGCTCGAGCGCCACCTCGGCCAGATCGCCGACGTCACCGACATCGTCTCGCAATCGAGCCTCGGCCAGACCCGCGTCACCCTGCAATTCAACATCCGCCGCGACCCCGACGGCGCCTCGCGCGACGTGCAGGCCGCCATCAACGCCGCCCGCGCCGACCTGCCCACGGCGCTGCGCTCCAACCCGACCTACCGGAAATTCAACCCGGCGGACGCGCCGATCCTCATCCTCAGCCTGAAGTCGAAAACGCTCACCAGAGGCCAGCTCTACGATCTCGCCTCCAACGTTCTGCAGCAGCGCATTTCGCAAATCCCCGGCATCGGCCAGGTGCTGATCGGCGGCTCGACGCTGCCGGCCGTGCGCGTCGAACTCAACCCGCAAGCCCTGTTCAAATATGGCATCGGCCTGGAGGACGTGCGCGCGGCGCTCGCCTCCGCCAACGCCAACGCGCCAAAAGGGGTGATCGAGCAAGGGCCGCGCTCCTACCAGATCTACACCAACGACCAGGCCTCGCACGCCGTGGACTATCGGCCGCTGGTGATAGCCTATCGCAACGGCAATGCGGTGCGGCTCTCCGATGTCGCCGAGGTCGTGGATTCCGTCGAGGACCTGCGCAACGCCGGTTTCGCCGACGGCGTCCCCGCCATTCTCGCCATTCTCACGGCCGAGCCCGGCGCCAACATCATCGCCACCGTCGATGCGGTCAAATCCGAACTGCCGCGCCTCGCCGCGGCGCTCGGCGGCGATGTCGTATTGAACACGGCCATGGACCGCTCCGTCACCATCCGCGCCTCGCTGAAGGACACGGAAATCTCGCTGGTGATCTCGATCGCGCTGGTGACCCTGGTCGTCTTCCTGTTCCTGCACAATGGCCGGGCCACGCTGATCCCGAGCATCGCCGTGCCCGTGTCGATCGTCGGCACATTCGCCGCCATGTATCTGCTCGGCTACAGCCTCAACCTGCTGTCGCTGATGGCGCTGACCATCGCCACCGGCTTTGTCGTCGACGACGCCATTGTCGTGGTCGAAAACATCGAGCGCCATCTGGAGCGGGGCATGCCGCCGCAACAGGCGGCCTTGCTCGGCGCGCGCGAGGTCGGCTTCACCGTGCTGTCGATCACCCTGTCGCTGATCGCGGTGTTCGCGCCGATCCTGTTCATGGGCGGCATCATCGGCGCGTTCTTCCGCGAATTCGCCATGACGCTCACGGTGGCGATCATGATCTCGCTGGTGATTTCGCTCACCACCACGCCAATGCTGTGCGCGCTGCTGCTGCGCCGCCGCCGCGTCGAGAGCGAGGGCGCCTGGGTCGCCCGCCTGCAGAACGCCTTCGCCGCGACCCAGGCTTTTTACGGCCGCACCCTGCTGGTGGCGCTGCGCCACCCGAAATTGATCCTGCTCAGCCTGGTCCTGGTGGTCGTCGCCAATGTCCAGCTCTACAAGCACATTCCCAAAGGCCTGTTTCCGCAGCAGGACACCGGCCGCCTGATCGGCCGGCTCGAGGCCGACCAGAGCATTTCCTTCGCCGCGATGAGCGCCAAGCTCGAAGAACTGATCCGCGTGGTGAAGGCGGACCCCGACATCGAAACAGTGGTCGGCTTCACCGGCGCCGGCAGCGGCGGCGGCTTTGGCTCCGTCAACACCGCCACAGTCTTCGCCGCCCTGAAACCGCTGGGCGAGCGCCATCTCACCGCCGATCAGGTGATCGCGCGGCTGCGGCCCAAGCTCAACCACGTGCCCGGCGGCCGGCTCTATTTCTTCCCCGCCCAGGACCTTTCGCGCGGCCCCCGCAGCTCGTCGGCGCAATTCCAGTACACGCTCGGCGCCGACAATACGGCGGACCTGCAGGAATGGTCGCAAAAACTCGTCGACCAATTGCAGAAACGCGGCCGGCTCAAGGACGTGACCTCCGACCAGCAAACCAAGGCGCTACAAACCGATCTGGTGATCGACCGCGACGCCGCCGCGCGCTACGGCATCACGCCGGCGATGATCGACAACACGCTCTATGACGCGTTCGGCCAACGCCAGGTCTCGGTGATTTTCGCCGCGATCAACCAGTATCACGTCGTCATGGAGATCGACCCGCGCTACACCCAGCGCCCGCAAATGCTCGACGAAATCTACATTTCGACGGCGGGCGGCGCGGCCAGGGGCTCGGCGACCACAAACCTGCCCTCGGGCGCGGTGACCCAGTCGGGCGCGAGCGCGACGACGGCGGGCTCGGCGAGCTTGGATTCCGCGCGCAACGCCTCGACCAATGCGCTGGCCGCGAGCGGCAAGAGCTCGGCTTCAGCCGGCGCCGCCGTCTCCACGGCCAAGGAGACGATGATCCCGCTTTCGGCCATCGCCCATTTCGAGCGCGGCAACACGCCGCTGTCGGTCAACCACCAGGGCGGCTTCGTCACCACCACGATCAGCTACAATCTCGCGCTCGGCGACAGCGAATCCGACGCGGCCGCGGAAATCCGCGCGGCGGCGGCGGAAATCCACATGCCGGCCAGCGTCCACGAGGTCACCAACGGCGCCAACGCCATGTTTGCGGAAAGCTTTTCCAACATGCCGCTGCTGCTGGCGATCGCCATCCTGTCGATCTACATCGTGCTCGGCATTTTGTACGAAAGCGCCATCCATCCGATCACCATTCTCTCCACCCTGCCCTCGGCGGGCCTGGGCGCGCTGATCGGGCAAATGGCGTTCGGCATCGAATTCACCGTGATCTCGGCCATCGCCGTGGTGCTCTTGATCGGCATCGTGAAGAAGAACGCGATTCTGATGGTGGATTTCGCCATAGACGCGCGGCGCGAGCGCGGCATGTCTCCATTTGAGGCGATCTATGAAGCCTGCCTGATGCGCTTCCGCCCGATCATGATGACGACCTTTGCCGCCGTGCTCGGCGCGGTGCCGCTGGCGATCGGTTTTGGCGAGGGCGGCGAGGTGCGCCGGCCGCTGGGCGTGTCGATCGTCGGCGGCCTGCTGGTGTCGCAAATCCTGACGCTCTACACGACGCCAGTGATTTATCTCTATCTCGACCGTTTTAGCGTGTGGATGGAGCGCAAGCGGGCGGCTTGGAGTCGGCGGGGTCCGCGCGCCGCCGAAAACCCTGCGGAATGACGGCAGAGCCAACGAAAAGGTGATCGTCGCCGCGGCGCGCCGCCGCTTGACTTAAGGGCACCTCAAGGCAAACTTTTCCAGCAATTTCCCCAAATTTATTTCCTATCGAGAGCCCTCCCGATGAACGAACAGGCTCATTTCGACAACGCGGCCCACAGCGACGCCACCGAAAAGAAACCAAAGACAGCCCTTAACTTGACGACATTCATCGCCGTCACGTCATTCGTGATCTCGATGTACAATTTCTACATCACCTCGATCAAGCGCACGGAGGCGCTGGTCGTCTCCCAAGATGGACTTGGCGAGTACATCTCACTGCGAAAGGACGATCTTCGGATTTCAACAAAATACTTATCCCACGTCAATTTCGCCAATGCCGGAAATCGGAATCTGGTGATCGATGCGGTCTCGCTGGTGGTGTTTCAGCCGGGCTCCACGAATTATGAGCCCTATCCCCTTGAGCAATACACGCAAGCGGCCGACACCGCGAAACCTTGGACGAACCGGTTCGACAATGAGAGATGCGTCGGCGACATGTCGGTGGTCCAACTGGATATCGCGCCCTTCACGGTCAGGGCGGGTGAAATCGAAATCCGAAATTTCAACCTGGGCGCCGGAATAGAAATTCACAAGCAAATCAAGCCGCCGCAGGTCACGATCAATGGAGACGAAGGACAAAAACGCCCCGTCGCCACCTTGACCTTAACCGACCAGAACAAGGCGCAAGCCAACGCACAATTCGTCTATTGCATCATGATCCGGTTGCGTAACCCCGATGGACACACCTTTCCCCTGACGCGACCACTGTGGAAGGCGGAATTCAAGCTTCCCCCCGATTCCGACCTGCTGGAGCCCGGCCCCTTCGATTGGCTGCCGGGCCTGGACCGCAGGGTTTTCGAGCGTACGCGTTTCAGTTTGCTGGACTAACCATTTTTGATAGCCTCCATCTATCACCTCTTCCAAAAAATTCATTTGCGCAAAACGAACCTTTGCGGTCACACTCCGGTTCAATCTGCAAAACCATAAAAAATGCAGGAAACAGGGATGGAAAAACTGCCGGCGTGGGACGAACCGCGCGCGAGAGCGCTGATTCACGCAAAATCTGACCTCGAAGGACCGCTGCTGCCGATCCTGCACGATCTGCAGGAAACCTTCGGCTATGTCGATCCGCGCGCGGTGGCGATCATCGCCGGCGCGCTCAACATTTCCCGCGCGGAAGTGTTTGGAACCCTCAGCTTCTACAAGGATTTCAAGAAGCAGAAGCCGCTGGGGCGCACCATAAAACTCTGCCTCGCCGAAGCCTGCCAGGCGCGCGGCGCCGACGCGCTCGCGGACCGCTTCGAACAGAACACCGGCTGCAAGATCGACGGCGGCTATCACGAGGGCGTCGAGGTCGAGACCGTCTATTGCCTCGGCAATTGCGCGCTCGGCCCCAACGCCCTCTACGACGGCGAGATTTTTGGCGCGCTCACCGACGAGTCGCTGGCCGCCCTGCACGCCCGCGCGCGGCGCGAAGGAGCTGCGTCATGACGACCCTCACTGTCTATATTCCCGCCGACGCCGCCGCGCTGTCGCTCGGCGCGGATCGGGTGGCGACCGCCTTGCGCCATGAGGCGCAGGCCCGGGGCATCGCCCTCGACATCAAG
This sequence comes from Rhodoblastus acidophilus, assembly GCF_025961575.1. Taxonomy (GTDB): domain Bacteria; phylum Pseudomonadota; class Alphaproteobacteria; order Rhizobiales; family Beijerinckiaceae; genus Rhodoblastus; species Rhodoblastus acidophilus_C. The sequence goes on from NZ_JAOQNX010000009.1 coordinate 60,467, forward strand.
CGGGTCGGCTCGCACGGCATGTTCTGGCTGGAGCCGCTGATCGAGATCGAGACGCTGAAAGGCCGCATCGGCTTCGGGCCCGTGCGCCCCGAGGACGTCCCGTCCCTCTTCGAGTCGAACGCCTTCGCCGGCGGCGAACATCCGCTCAAACTCGGCCATGTCGCCGACATGGTGTGGATGCTGCGCCAGCAGCGCCTGTCCTTCGCCCGCATCGGCATCGTCGATCCGCTGTCACTCGACGATTACCTGCAGAAGGATGGTTTCAAGGGCCTGCGCAAAGCCCTGCAAATGTCGCCCGCGGAAGTGGTGGCGGAAGTCCACGCCTCCGGCCTGCGCGGGCGCGGCGGCGCCGGCTTTCCCACCGGCGTCAAATGGAAAACAGTTCACGACGCCCAGGCCGACCGCAAATATGTGATCTGCAACGCCGACGAAGGGGATAGCGGCACATTCGCCGACCGCATGATTTTCGAGGGCGACCCATTCATGCTGATCGAAGGCATGGCGATCGGCGCCTATGCCGTCGGCGCCGACAAAGGTTTTATCTATCTGCGCTCCGAATATCCGCATGCGGCAAAAGTCATGGCGCGCGCCATCGAACTGGCGGAACAGGCGGGCTGGATCGGCGACAATGCCTTTGGCCCTGGAAAGCATTTCCATCTGGAACAGCGCATCGGCGCCGGCGCCTATATCTGCGGCGAGGAAACCGCGCTGATCGAAAGCCTGGAAGGCAAGCGCGCGCTGGTCCGCGCAAAACCGCCGATCCCGGCGCTGCACGGCCTGTTCGGCCGTCCGACCCTGGTCAACAACGTGCTGTCCTTCGCCGCCGTCCCCTTCATCCTCGCCGAGGGCGGCCAGGCCTATGCCGATTTCGGCAGCGGCCGGTCGCGCGGCACCTTGCCGGTTCAACTTGCCGGCAACATCAAGCGCGGAGGGTTGATCGAACTCGCCTTCGGCATCACATTGAGGGAGATCGTCGAAGGTTTCGGCGGCGGCACGGCCTCGGGACGCCCGATCCGCGCCATCCAGATCGGCGGCCCGCTCGGCGCCTATATCACCGAAAGCCAGCTCGATCTCGAAATGGACTATGAGGTGCTCGCCGCCAACGGCGCCATGCTCGGCCATGGCGGCATTGTCGTCTTCGACGACAGCGTCGACATGGCGAAAATGGCGAAATTCGCCATGCGTTTCGGCGCCGAGGAAAGCTGCGGCAAATGCACGCCCTGCCGCATCGGCGCGACCCGCGGCGGCGAGGTCGTGCAAAAGATCATCGAGGGCGAGCGCGTCGCGCAAAATATCGCGCTACTGCGCGACCTCTGCGACGTGATGACGGCGGGATCGCTCTGCGCCCATGGCGGACTGATCCCGAATCCCGTGCTCTCCGCGCTCAATCGTTTCCCGGAAGATTTCGCCCCCGCCGCGCACAAAAACGCCGCCGAATAGGAGCGTTCCATGTTGATCAAGGAACTGGACACCGGCACGCCGATCCGGACCCATGCCGAAACCGTCACCCTCACCATCGACGGCGAGCAGGTCACCGTGCCCAAGGGAACTTCGGTGATGGCCGCCTCGACCCTACGCGGCGTCAGCATTCCCAAACTCTGCGCCACCGACTCGCTCGAAAGTTTCGGCTCCTGCCGCATGTGCATGGTGGAGATCGAGGGGCGGCGCGGAACGCCGGCCTCCTGCACCACGCCGGCGGAAAACGGCATGGTGGTCCACACCCAGACCGAACGCCTGGCGAAGCTGCGGCGCGGCGTGATGGAGCTTTATATCTCCGACCATCCGCTGGATTGCCTGACCTGCGCCGCCAATGGCGATTGCGAATTGCAGGACGTCGCGGGCGAAGTCGGCTTGCGCGAAGTGCGCTACGGCGACGGCGCCAACCATTTGAAAGACGTGAAGGACGCGTCCAACCCTTATTTCACCTACGATCCCGCCAAATGCATCGTCTGCTATCGCTGCGTCCGCGCCTGCGAGGAGGTGCAAGGCACATTCGCGCTCACCGCCAGCGGACGCGGTTTTGACAGCCGCATCGCTTCCGGCCCCACCGATTTCCTCTCCAGCGAATGCGTCTCCTGCGGCGCCTGCGTGCAGGCCTGCCCGACCGCGACGCTGATCGAAAAGAGCGTGATCGCCGAGGGCCAGCCGGAGCACTCGAAAGTCACCACCTGCGCCTATTGCGGCGTCGGCTGCTCGTTCAAGGCGGAAATGCGCGGCGAAAAGCTCATTCGCATGGTCCCGTACAAGCAGGGCCACGCCAACGAGGGCCATAGCTGCGTCAAAGGCCGCTTCGCCTATGGCTACGCGACCCACAAGGATCGCAAGACCAAGCCGATGATCCGCGCAAAGATCACCGACCCCTGGCGCGAAGTTTCGTGGGAAGAGGCCATCGCCCACACCGCGTCCGAGTTCAAGCGCCTGCAAGCGAAATACGGCCGCGAATCCGTCGGCGCCATTTCGTCGTCACGCTGCACCAACGAGGAAGTTTACGTCCTGCAAAAGCTGGTGCGCGCGGCGCTGCGCAACAACAACATCGACACCTGCGCCCGCGTCTGCCACTCGCCCACCGGCTACGGCCTGTCGGTAACGCTCGGCACCTCCGCCGGCACGCAAGACTTCAAATCGGTCGACGAAGCCGATGTGATGCTGCTGATCGGCGCCAATCCGACCGACGCCCATCCGGTGTTCGGCTCGCGGATGAAGAAGCGCCTGCGCCAGGGCGCCAAGCTGATCGTCATCGATCCCCGCGCCATCGATCTCGTGCGCACGCCGCATGTGCAAGCCACGCATCATCTGGCGCTCATGCCCGGAACCAATGTCGCGGTGGTCAATGCGCTGGCGCATGTGATCGTCACCGAGGGCCTGCTCAAGGAGGATTACATCGCCGCCCGCTGCGACCGCGACGCCTTTGAATCCTGGGCGCGCTTCATCGCGCTCGAGCAAAATTCGCCTGAATATACCGAACAATTCACCGGCGTTCCCGCGTCAGAAATCCGTGCGGCGGCGCGGCTCTACGCCAGCGTGAAGAATGCGGCGATCTATTATGGCCTCGGCGTCACCGAGCACAGCCAGGGCTCGACCACGGTGATGGCGCTGGCGAATCTCGCCATGGCCACCGGCAATATCGGCCATGTCGGCGCCGGCGTGAATCCGCTGCGCGGCCAGAACAATGTGCAGGGCTCCTGCGACATGGGCTCGTTCCCGCACGAATTCCCCGGCTACCGCCATGTCGGTAACGAGTCTGTGCGCGCGACATTCGAACAGCATTGGCAAATCAAGCTCGACGACGAGCCGGGCCTGCGCATTCCCAATATGTTCGACGAAGCGCTGGACGGCGCCTTCAAAGGCCTGTTTGTCCACGGCGAGGACATCGCGCAATCCGACCCGAACACCAACCATGTCTCGGCCGCTCTGAAAAACATGGAATGCGTTGTGGTCCAGGACCTGTTCCTCAACGAGACCGCGAAATTCGCCCATGTCTTCCTGCCCGGCGCGAGTTTTCTCGAAAAGGACGGCACCTTCACCAACGCCGAGCGCCGCATCAACCGCGTGCGAAAAGTGATGACGCCTCTGTCGGGCAAGGACGAGTGGGCGGCGATCTGCGACCTTTCGACCGCGCTCGGCTATCCCATGAGCTACGCGCACCCTTCCGAAATCATGGACGAAATCGCCGCGCTCACCCCCACTTTCGCCGGCGTGAGCTACGCCAAGCTGGAAGAGCTGGGCTCGGTGCAATGGCCGTGCAACGAGGCCATGCCAAATGGCACGCCGATGATGCATGTCGAGCGTTTTGTGAACGGCGCCGGCAAATTCATGCTCACCGAATATGTGCCGACCAGCGAGCGCAGCGGGCCGCGTTTCCCGCTGATCCTCACCACCGGACGCATCTTGTCGCAATATAATGTCGGCGCGCAGACGCGGCGCACCGAAAACAGCGCCTGGCACGCCGAGGACGTGCTGGAAATCCACCCGTTCGACGCGGAACAGCGCGGCATTCTGGATGGCGAACTCGTCTCCGTCGCCTCGCGCGCCGGCGACGTGGCTCTGCGCGCAAAAATCAGCGAACGCATGCAGCCCGGCGTGGTCTACACCACCTTCCATCATCCGGGTTCGGGCGCCAATGTCGTCACCACCGACAACAGCGACTGGGCGACCAATTGCCCGGAATACAAGGTGACGGCGGTGGAGGTGCGGCGCACCAACTCCCTTTCCGAATGGCAGCAGCGCAACGCCGACGAGGATTTTTCGCTGCGCCGCCTGGAGGTGGTCGATGCCGCAGAGTGATTTCGCCCTCGCGCACAACATGCCGACAAAAGTGTTCGAAGCCAACGGCTTCACCCACACCGGCGAGCGCGCGATCGCCGAGGAGACGCCGGTCAGCTTCTTGTTCGGCGGCGTGCCCTATGCCGTGATGATGGCGAGTCCCGGCGACACCGAGGATTTCGCTTACGGCTTCTGCCTCAGCGAAGGCTTGATCGACCGGGCCGACGAGCTGCGCGCGCTCGACGTGACCCGGCAAGGCCAGGGCCTCGCCGTCGACATCCGCCTCGCGCCCGAAAAAATGCGCGGGCATCTGGCGCGGCGCCGCGCCATTGAGGGGCGCAGCTCCTGCGGCCTGTGCGGCGTCGAAAGCGCCGACATGCTGCCGCAAGCGCGGCCCGTGGAAAAGGTCGCGCCGGTCGAGGCGCAGTCGATCTTCATGGCGCTGCGCCATCTCTCCGCAAATCAGCCGCTCAACGCCGCGACCCGCGCCGTTCACGCCGCCGCCTTTTGCGCCCGCGACGGTTCGATTCTGGCGGCGCGCGAGGATGTCGGCCGCCACAATGCGCTGGACAAATGCATCGGCGCGGCGCTGCGCGCGCGCCTCGATCCGCGCGACGGATTTGTCGTCGTCACCAGCCGCGCCTCCTTCGAAATGGTGGAGAAGACCGCCTTTTTCGGCGCTCCGCTGCTCGCCGCGATCTCGGCGCCGACCGGCCTCGCCATCGCCCGCGCGCAGGCGCTGGGATTGACGCTCGCGGCCATCGCCCGCGCCGACAGTTTCGCGGTCTTCGCAGGCGAAATCGCCGAGACCAATGCGCAGGAACACAGGAATGTTTCATGAGTGAAATTCACGACAGCGAAACCAAAATCCTGCGCATGGCCGTCCAGATCGCCGATTACTACAAGGCTTATGGCGGCATGGCGCCCGAGGCGATCGCCGGCCACATCAACAAATTCTGGACGCCGAAAATGCGCGAGGAATTTTTGTGCGCCGCCACCGGCCGCACGCTCGACCCGCCCCCGCTCGACGCCGCCCGCGCCCTGGTGAAGCGCAGAAAGGCGGAGGCGTTTTGATCCCCTGTCCCCGCGCGCAAATCGGGTGTTCCCGATTTGCGCCACTCTAAGCGACGAAGTCGGCAACAGCCGACTTCGTTGCGGGGAGAGGGTTAGGGTGAGGGGCTTGGGCGCGATCCTCGATGTCGTCAGGAAAGCTTGCTTGACGACATCGAAGCCAACGACCCCGCCCCTCTAACCCTCTCCCCGTAAACGGGGCGAGGGAGAAGGCCGAGGCCTTCGTAAAAAATCGAAATACGGACCGGACCCAAAAACAATCCGGCCGCATCTGGGAGGAAGCAATGACTGCGACGACACACGCTGGCGCCCCGCCGGCGCCGCACTGGCTTGACCGCGAGGCCACCGTGGCCAAGCCTGGGTTCAACCGCTGGCTGGTCCCGCCGGCCGCGCTGGCCATCCATCTCTGCATCGGCATGGCCTACGGTTTTTCCGTGTTCTGGCTGCCGCTGTCGCAATCCATCGGCGTCACCAAATCCGTCGCCTGCCCCGCGGACACCGGCCTGCTCACCGCCCTGTTCACCACGACCTGCGACTGGAAAGTGGCCGATCTCGGCTGGATGTACACATTGTTCTTCGTGCTGCTCGGCTCCTCCGCCGCCATCTGGGGCGGCTGGCTGGAGCGCGCGGGACCGCGCAAGGCGGGCCTGGTCGCGGCGTTTTGTTGGGCCGGCGGCCTGCTGCTCGGCGCGCTCGGCGTCTATTGGCACCAGCTCTGGCTGCTCTGGCTTGGTCCCGGAATCATCGGCGGCATCGGCCTCGGCCTCGGCTACATTTCGCCGGTCTCCACCCTGATCAAATGGTTCCCCGACCGGCGCGGCATGGCGACGGGCATGGCGATCATGGGCTTTGGCGGCGGCGCCATGATCGGCTCGCCCTTGGCCGCCATGCTGATGAACCATTTCAAATCGGCTGATGGCGTCGGCGTCTGGCAGACGTTTTGCGTGCTCGGGGGAATCTACTTCCTCTACATGCTCGGCGGCGCGCTGGGCTATCGCGTGCCGCCGCATGGCTGGCGCCCGGAAGGCTGGACCCCGCCGGTCCGCCGCAACAAGCTGATTTCCACCGGCAACGTCCATCTGCGCGACGCGCACAAGACGCCGCAATTCTGGCTGATCTGGCTCGTGCTCTGCCTGAACGTGTCCGCGGGCATTGGCGTGATCGGCATGGCCTCGCCCATGCTCCAGGAAATTTTCGGCGGCGGCCTGATCGGCAAGCCGGAACTGGGCTTCGCCGCCCTCGACGCCGCGGACAAGACGAAAATCGCGGTGATCGCCGCCGGCTTCACCGGCCTGCTCTCGCTGTTCAACATCGCCGGACGTTTTGTTTGGGCGTCTTCGTCCGACCATCTGGGACGCAAGGCGACCTATTTCATCTTCTTCGGCCTCGGCATCGCCCTGTACGCCGCAGCGCCGACGCTCGCGCACACCGGCAACAAAGCCCTGTTCGTGCTGGCGATCGGCGTGATTCTCTCAATGTATGGCGGCGGTTTCGCCACCGTCCCGGCCTATCTCGCCGACATTTTCGGCACGGCCTACGTCGGCGCGATCCATGGCCGCCTGCTCACGGCCTGGTCGACCGCCGGCATTGTCGGGCCCGTGGTCGTCAACTACATCCGCGAGTTCAACAAGGCGGCGGGCGTGCCGGCGGACCGTCTCTATGACGCGACGCTCTACATTCTTGCCGGCTTCCTCGTGGTCGGCCTGATCTGCAACGCTTTGGTGCGGCCGGTGAACCCCAAATATCTCATGCCCGAAACCGAGTCGGAAAAACTGGCGGCGGCGCAGGCGATTCCCTCGGGACCCCTGGGGACTTATGGCATCGGCGGCGGCGGATTCGGGATCAAGGCCGCGCTGGCCTGGAGCCTGGTCGGCGTTCCTCTGGCCTGGGGCGTCTGGCAGACGCTGCAAAAGGCGCTGGCGATCTTCCAATAATTTCAAGCCCGGAGGCGAACCCTCCGGGCGCCGCCCCGGGACGGAAGATTTTTATCTTTCCGTATCAATGCAGTAGCCCTCATCCTGAGGAAGCCGCAAAGCGGCTGTCTCGAAGGACGGGGGCGGTCCACGCGTCGGCCGGCAGTCTCGGGTCTTCCTGTCCTGCCCACAAAAACCCGCGTCAGGCGGCGTCGCGAAAGAGGCTTTTTAGAATTTTTCCAAACAACGCCATTTTCGTTTGCGACAAGCACGGCCGCTGGCATTGTTCTGGCGTTAACGAAGAAACGGCGAGGGTTCGGAATTGATCATCTGTTCCTGCAATGTCATCTCCGATCGCGACGTGCATGGCGCGTCCAAACCCTGCGGGGCGCCGGCCGAGCGCCCCGCCGATGTGTTCCGCGGGCTCGGCCGCTCCCCGAAATGCGGCAAATGCGTGCGCAACATCCGCGCGGCCCTGGACTCCCGCTGCTGCGGCGAAGAACATGCGGCGCGCGAGCCCGGCATGGAGGCTTGCGCCTGAGCAAAGCGACGCTTTCGCACCTAACGGCGCCGAAAATTCCCGCTTGCCGCGAATCTCGCAACCGATACACTGGCTTCGCACAATGATTGCAGGAGGTCAGCATGCGCGGCGACGCCAGAGTCATCGAATATCTGAACAGGGCCCTCCGCAGCGAACTGACCGCGATCAATCAGTACTGGTTGCACTACCGCATTCTCGACAATTGGGGTTATCGCGACCTCGCAAAGAAATGGCGCAAGGAATCCATCGAGGAGATGGAACATGCCGACAAGGTGACGGCGCGCATCCTGTTCCTCGACGGTTTTCCCAACATGCAGGAGCTGGACGCCCTGCGCATCGGCGAGAATATCGAAGAAATTTTGCGCGCCGATCTCGCGGCCGAAACCGACGCGCGCGCCCTCTATCTGGAGGCCGCGGCCTATTGCCTGTCGGTCAACGACCGCGTCACCCAAAACCTGTTCGAAGAGCTCACCCATGACGAGGAAGAGCACATCGACTTCCTGGAGACGCAGCTCGAACTGATCAAGCAGATCGGCGTGCAGCTCTACGCGCAAAAGCACATCGGCGAACTGTCCTGAGGCGGGGGCGGATCACTCCGCCCGTTCCGCCACCAGATCGACGTCGACGCCGACCTGAAACGCGACCCAGGAATCGCTGCTGTAATCGCCCTGCCCCACGCCAAACTCGTTGCGCAGCAGATCGGCATGCCCTTTCGCGCGCGCGGTTTTGCCGTTGATGTCGAGGGTGAAGGGCAGGACGATCTTTTTCGTCACGCCACGCAGGGTGAGATCGCCACGGGCCACAAACCCTTTTTCCGTGCGGGAAACCTCGGTGGCGACAAAGCTGGCGGTGGGCGTTTTCGCCACATCGAACCAATCCTTGTCCGGCAAGGCCCCGTCGCGCTGCCGGTCGCCGGTGGCGGCGCTGGCGAGATCGACGGAGACGGCGATCTTCGCCGCTTCGGGATGATCGGGGTCGAGGCTGATCTTGGCGTCGAACCGGGAGAAGGCGCCGGTGAACTTGTCGCCCATCTGCGTCCCGGTAAAGGTCAGGGCGCTCCCCGGCAAAATTTTCCATTCCGAAGCCTGCGCCGCCCCGGACAGCGCAAGCGCCATCAAGACCAGCCCCATCCTTCTCCCCTTGCGGGAGAAGGTGGCGCGAAGCGCCGGATGAGGGGTTCGTAAAGCGGCGCCCTGCATGACATCAATTTTCAACCGTCTTTCCTCCGAAACGAAAAGCCCATCCGCGCCAGCGGAACATCGCCCTTCACCGCATGGCGCACGGCGGCCCCAACATGGCCGAGGATGATCGCGATGAACACGAAGGCGCCGGTGTCATGGATCGCCTTGAGCAGCGGCTCCCAGGCCTTCTTGTCCGCAAGCGTCGAAAACCAGGGCAAATGCGGCCAGGGAATCGCGCCATAAAGCACGGTCGGAATGTTCAGCGGCGAGGCCGAAACCACGATCCAACCGCTGACCGGCACGGCGATCAGCAAGACGTAGAGCAGCACATGGACGCCATGCGCCGCCGCGCGCTCCCAGGCCGCCAGCCCGTCAGGCAGGGCCGGCGGGCGATGCGTCGCCCGCCAGACCAGCCGCAAAGCCACCAGCCCCAGCGCCGTCACCCCCAGACTCTTGTGGAGCTGGAACAGCGCGAACATGGTTTTCGGCGGCAGCGGCGCGTTCTTCATGTAAAGGCCGACGCCGATCGCCGCGAGAACGAACAAGGCGCTCAGCCAGTGCAGGACGACCGCGCCGCGCGAATAGCGATTCATCTCAGTTCGCGGCCTCGAAGGCGGCGTGGATGGTGAGCGTCACCTCGTCGCCGATCATCGGCGCATATTTGGAGACGCCGAATTCGGTGCGCTTGATCACCCCCGTCGCGTCGAAGCCGACCGTATAAACCTTCTTCATCGGGTTCAGACCGGCGCCGACAAAATGGGCGTGCAGGGTGACCGGCTTGGTGACGCCATGCAGGGTCAGCTCGCCGGCGATGTCGGCGGTCTCAGCGCCGGTCTGCGTCACCTTTTTGGAGACGAAGGTCGCCTTGGGGAATTGGGCGGCGTCGAGCCATTCGGGATCGCGCAGCTCGCCGGTGAGCTTGTCCACCGGCGTCGCCACCGTCCCGGTCGCGACGGACACTTCGAGCTGGCTGTTGAGCTGCTTGGCCGGGTCGAGCTTCAGCTTGCCTTCGACGCCGGAAAAGCCGCCGGAAAAATTCGACAGACCGAAATGCGAGACCGAGAACAGCACCTGGCTGTGGGCGGAATCGATCGTGTACTCACCCGCTTTCACGGATTTGGCGCCGTCGGCGAGAGCGGGCGCGGCGGCGAGCACAGCGGCGGCGAAAACAAGGGCTTTCATGGACCTCTCCAAAATTGCGGCGGTGAACTCCGCCTTGGCTATGAAAGCAAAATGCCGGCTTGCGGCCCCTCCGTCCAGCCGTTACTTTGCGATAAATTCCATCGGAATCTCAGATAGAATGCGCGACCGCTTCTCCCTCGACCAGATCAGAGTTTTTGTCGCCGCCGCCGAACACGGCTCGTTTTCCGCCGCCGCGCGCAAGCTCGGCCGCGCCCAATCCGCCGTCAGCGACCTGATCCGGCGGCTGGAGGAGGAAACCGGCGTCGCCCTGTTCGACCGCACCACGCGCTCGCCGACGCTCACCGGCGAAGGCAAGCTGCTGCTCGCCGACGCCCGCGCCATCGCCGCCGCCGCCGACAAGCTGCATTTTCGCGCCACCGGCATGAAAAAGGGGGTGGAGGCCGAGCTCTGCGCCGTCATGGACGTCTACTTTCCCGTTCAGGCCATGGCGGAGGCCGCCGCCGACTTCCGCGACGCCTTTCCCGCGACGCCGCTGCGGCTCTATGTCGAGGTTCTCGGCGGCGCGCTCAGACCGGTGCTCGACGGCCGCGCCAGTTTCGCCGTGGTCGGCCCCACCCCCATTCCCGGCGATTGCGCCAGCGAGCCGCTCTATGGCGTCGAAATCGTCATGGTGGCGGCGCCCACCCATCCGCTCGCCCGGATCGAGGGGCCGATCACCCGCGAACATCTCGCCGCCGAGGTCCAGCTGGTGCTCACCGAACGTGACAGCGCCGCGCCCGAGCGCGAATATGGCGTGCTCTCGCCCACCACCTGGCGGCTCGCCGACCTCTACGCCAAACAGGCGTTCCTGCTCAGCGGCCTGGGCTGGGGCTCGATGCCCCGCCACGCCATCGCCCGCGAGCTTGAGGAAGGCCGGCTGAAAATCCTGGAGATCGCCGACGCGCCGGCGGCGCGAAGCCCGCCGATGAGCGTGGTCTATCGCGCCGCCTCGCCCCCCGGCCCCGCCGGACGCTGGCTGATCGAGCGCCTGCGCCATGCAGATCGTTTTTGAACCATTCTAAACTACGCACATTCAATTGCCGGGCGGCTTTCCGGCTGCGACAAGTCTGACGCGTCGACGCGATCTCTCTCCTCCGCGTCGCCGTTTGCCCCACAGCGCGGCGGCGTGTCGCCCCCGTCGCCGCGCTCACCCGGACCCCAGGAGCCGAACGTGCGAAAAATCCTTCTCACCGCGTTCACGCTGGGCTTCGCCGCCCTGTCCGGCGCGGCGCTGAACGCCGCCGAGGAGACCGTCTTGCGTCTGACCCTCGAAGACGGCAAATTCGCGCCCGCCGAATTACGCGCTCCCGCCAACAGGGCGTTCACCCTCACGGTGCGCAATGCCGGCAAAGCCGCAATGGAATTCGAAAGCAAGGGACTGAAGCTCGAAAAGGTCATCGCCGCCGGCGCGGAACAGAGCTTGCACGTCCGACCCATGAAGCCCGGCCGTTACGCCTTCGTCGACGAGTTCAACGAAGACGTCGCCAAGGGCGCCCTCATCGTCGAATAGGACTGAACAAAATGCTCGGCGCGCTCATCATCGTCTTTCGCGAGGTCATCGAGGCCGGCCTGATCGTCGGCATCGTGCTGGCGGTTACAAGGGGCGTGCCGCGCCGCGGCTTTTTCGTCGCCGGCGGCGTCGCCGCGGGCGTGCTCGGCGCCTGCCTGCTCGCCATTTTCGCCAAGGAGATCGCCGGCGCGCTCGAAGGCATGGGCCAGGAGCTGTTCAACGCCGGCGTGCTGATTCTCGCGTCCTGCATGCTCGCCTGGCACAACATCTGGATGGCGAGCCACGGCCGCGAAATGGCGGCGGAGCTGCGCGGCGTCGGACAGGAGGTCGCCGAGGGCGGCAAGGATTTGACCGCGCTCGCCATTGTCGTCGCCGTCGCCGTGCTGCGCGAGGGCTCGGAAGTCGTCCTGTTCCTCTATGGCGTCGCCGCCTCCGGCAAGGAGACGGTCGGCGCCATGCTGGCGGGCGGCGCGGCGGGCGTGGCGCTGGGCGCGGCCCTGTCCGCCCTGATGTTCTACGGCCTGGTCAAGATTCCGGCCAAAACCCTGTTCGGCGTCACCACTGCGCTGATCACCTTTTTGGCTGCCGGCATGGCCTCGCAAAGCGTGGTCTATCTCCAGCAGGCGGGGCTGGTCGAGGCCTGGTCGCGCACGCTCTGGAACACCTCCGCCCTCCTTCCCGACGACAGCATGATCGGCCGCGTGCTCCACGTGCTGTTCGGCTATGTCGACCAGCCCTCGGGGATGCAGGTGGCGGTCTATCTGGTGGCGCTAATCGGGATTTTCCTCGCCACCCGCGCGGCGGCGCCGAAGCCGCCGGCGCCGAGCCTGAAAGTGGCGAAATCTTGACGCGCATCATGGCGTTTCGGTGACGCCAGGCGTTCACTCGTGGATGGAAGCCCCTTTCGCCGCGGCGAACGAGTCTTCCGAACAGGAGTCGATAGCCGTGACCAAGCTTGCAGTTCCCCATGACGCCTTCGTCTTCATCGGCGATGGCCGCAAAGCCCTTTTTCTGCGCAATGAAGGGGACGAGGTCTACGCCAATTTCGTCACCGAGCGGGTTCTGGCCGACGCGCCGAATCCGGCCACCCGCGAGCAGGGCAGCGACCGTCCGGGCCGCGTGAGCTCGGGCACCGCCCGCAGCGCGGTCGAACCCACCGACTGGCACGACATCGAGGAGCATAAATTCGCCCAGCACGCCGCGGGGGCGCTGGAACAGCTGGTGCGCGAGCGCGACGCCCCGGCGCTGGTGATCGCCGCCCCCGCCCGCACTCTGGCGGAGCTGCGCAAAGTCTTGCACGACGACGTGAAGGCGCGAATCATCGCCGAGATCGACAAGGATTTCACCAAAATGCCGGTCTGGGAGATCGAGAAGCACATCATCGGCTGAACCGGCCCGCGCATCCGGCTGCGCTCTTGCGCCGGATGCGCTGTCAATCCCCCCAAAATTCAACGCGCAAGCCCAGCACAACCTTCCCTTCCTAGCCTTCCGCCAAATCGCCATGGAATGGAATGGGGAGGCGGACGTGATCAAGTCGGTTTGGCGGAACATCAGCGCGCGCGTAAAGATCATCGCGGCGTTCTCCGGGCTGCTGGTCGTCGTCGCCGCGCTCGGCGCGCTGTCGCTGGCGCAGATGGCGCAGATGGAGGACACCGCCGCCATCATCAGCAAGAACCGGCTCCCCTCGGTCTATAAAGCGTCGCTGCTGCGCGCCTCGGTCAACGCCTATCGCAACGCCGAAGCCGCGGGCCTGCTGGCGATCGCCGCCAATTTCGGCGCCGAGCAGGTCGAGGACGACATGGCCAAGGCGGCCGCCAAGGTCGACGACGCCCTGGCCAATTACCGCAAGCTGGTCGAATCCGGGAGCGAGGAGGACAAGCTGATGGCCGATTTCGTCTCGGCCTGGTCGCTGTTCCGCCAGTCGGCCCTCGACACCCAGGACATCGCCCGCTCCGGCAACATGACCGGCGCGATGAACGCCTTCAACAATGGCGACGCCGCCGCCCGCGACAAGCTGATCAAGATCGTCGCCAAGGACCTCGACTATAATCTCGCCGCCGCGGCCCGCGAAGACGCGGCCGAGGAGGAGATCGCCAGCTTCAGCCGCAAGATCGTGGCGGGCGCCATGATCTTCACCCTGGGCCTGGCGGTCGCCGTCGGCGGCGCCCTGCTGTTCGGCCTGCTAACGCCGCTGCGGCGCGCCATCGACGCCCTGCAAAAACTCGCCAAGGGCGATTCCAGCGTCGACATCGGCGGCGACGACCGCGGCGACGAGATCGGCGCCCTCGCCCAGGCCCTGCATGTGTTCAAGGCCAACCTGTTGCGCAGCCAGGAGCTGGAGACGGAGGCCGCCGCCGCCCGCGCCAGCCAGGAGGCGCAGCGCCGGGCGCTCGCCGCGCAGCTCGCGGAAAAATTCGAGGCCTCCGTCAGCGGCATTGTCAGCGGCGTGTCGCGCGCGGCCGAGGAATTCCAGTCCACGGCCCGCATCATGAGCGATTCGGCGGCCGAAGCCGCGACCCAGGCCGCCGCCGTCGCCAAGGCCTCCGAGGCCTCCTCGGGGAACATCGGCTCGGTCGCCTCGGCCACCGAGCAATTGTCCTATTCGGTGCGCGAAATCGACGAGCAGGTGAAGCAGTCGCAGCAGATCGCCGAGGAATCGGCGGATCAGGCCGAGCGCACCGACGCGCGCATGCGCGAACTCGCCGCCGCCGCCGAAAGAATCGGCGGCATCGTCAGCCTGATTTCCGACATTGCGGCGCAGACCAACATGCTGGCGCTGAACGCCACCATCGAGGCGGCGCGCGCCGGCGAGGCCGGGCGCGGCTTTGCGGTCGTGGCCCAGGAGGTCAAGAGTCTCGCCGAACAGACCGCGCGCTCCACCGCCGAGATCGGCGCGCAGATCACCGACATCCAGGCCGTCAGCCATCGCGCCTCGGAAAACATCATCGGCGTGGTCCGCGCCACCGAAAAGGCGGCGGCGATCGCCCAATCCATCGCCGCCTCGGTCAGCCAGCAGGGCGAGGCGACCCGCGAAATCTCCGCCAATGTCCAGGAGGCGTCGGCGGGCGCGCGGCAGGTGACCGACAATATCGGCGGCGTCCTCCAGGCGGCGCGGCAATCCTCCAGCGCCTCCGATCAGATCCTCGCCTCCGCCGGGGACCTGGCGAGCCAGGCCGGTCTGCTGCGCGCGGAGGTCGACGCCTTCTTGCGCTCCATCCGAGCAGCTTAACGTCCGCGGAACACGGGATCGTCGCTGCGGAACTGACGTTGACGCCAGATCGGCGGCTCATGGTAGCCGGGCGGCCAGCGATGACGGGGATGGCGCCAGTTGTCGTAGATGTAACGCTCGGCGGGCTGGTCCATCGCCACGTCAAAAATTGGGGACGCCCCAAGCGGGGCGGCCTGGGCCGACTGCGCGGCGAGCGTCGCCAAGCTGACGACGATACGAAGCCTTTGGCGCATCAGCTATGGTCCGTTGTGGAATTCCGGATCGTGGCTGCGGAATCGGCGCTGATAACGCCATACCGGCGGTTGATGATACCAGGGCCCGAAGCGGCGGGGGGAATGCTGCCAGTTGTCGTAAACATAATATTGGGCTTGCTGAACCGTCGCCGTGGGCGGCGCAACAAAGGCGGACGCGGCTTCGGCCGAGCCGGCCGCAGTCAACGCCAGTGCCGCGATCAGGGAGAGTTTGAGGTTCATCGTTCAACTCCTGCGCGCTAAGTCGCTGCGCCTCGAACGCCAAGAAGCCGTTCATGTTCCAAACGGATGCGCAAGACCTTTCGCAACGCGCGTTTTCTGTTTTTTTATGGAATTCTACTTGGGCGCCGAAAAGATTATTCGGAGCGCCCGAATTGGCCGGACGCGCGCTGGGGCGCGCTACCACGCGCGATCCGGGGCTCCGCCGCGCCACTGGTGGCGCAGTTGCCAGAACAATGGACGGCGCCACAAACCGGTGTAATGGCAGGCGCATCTGGCATGCGGCAGTTGCACGTTGTGGACGTTGGCGCTTTCGAGGAGCGGCCGGTTTCCCGCCGGCGCCGGCGCGGCCTGCGCGCAGGCCGCCAGCAGCGCTGACCCGACAATGCAGGTTCCCACTCGCATAACTCCGCTCCCTCCGGTGCAAACGCGACCAGGGAACGGTCGTTCCGGGGCTATTTCGAGAACCAGAAGAAGGTCTGGACGAGCGCGATCAGCAAGCCGACCAGGAGAAGGGCGGCCGCGATGCGCGGCAACGCCGCCCCGACCCGCCCGCCGAGGAAGCGCGGCAGCAGGTAGAGGATGATGGCGAGAACCGCCAGCGCCGGCATGAGTTGATCGAGAGTGTCCATTTGCGCCCCCAATGATCGCGGCCGGGGACTGGATCGAATTGCCTCCGGGACACCTCAGGTTGGGCGAAGATTTGGGCGCAATTCGTTCCTGTCCCCAACCGCATCCTGCCATGATCACGGCGCGCCACAAATCGTTCGCTTCCCGCGCGCGGCTTCCGTAAAAGGATAGCCGCCCTCCCCTCACCTGCGAAACCCATGCTGTTCCACATCAATCTCGAAGGCGCGCCAAAAGGGCCGCCGCCCTCAGAACTCTGGCCGTTCGTCTGGTATTTTGTCCGCCAGATCAAGGGGCTGCTGCTGGTGCTGCTGATCCTGGAGGCCGGCGTCGCCGCGGGACAGGCGACCATTCCGGTGATGATCGGCTGGCTCGTCAACGACATCAACGCCGCCAGCGAAACGCGCGACGTGCTGTCCCATCCCTGGCTGTGGCGCACGGCAATTCCGATCCTGCTGGCCTGGGGCGCCGCCATGATCGCGCTGTGGCACATCTACGACCACATCTACACGCCGCGCTTCAACAATCTGATCCGCCACCAATTGGCGCGCTACACGCTCGGCCATTCCATGGCCTATTTCGCCCATGATTTCGCCGGCCGCATCGCCAACAAGGTGATCGAAGGCGGCGCGGCGCTGCGCGACCCGCTGCGCAGCGTGATGAGCGCCATGTGGTATTGCGGCTTCTTCTCCGTGGCCGTGGTCGGCACGATGATGCATTTCGAAATCTGGCTGGCGACGCCGGTGATCCTGTGGCTGATCGCCTATGTCGGCTCGCTGTTCTATTTCCTGCCGGGCGCGCGCAAACTGCAACTCGCCCACAACCGCGACCACACCAAACTGGTCGGCCACGTCAACGACGTCTACGCCAATATCGGCTTGGTCAAGCTGTTCGCCCGCGAGCGCGAGGAAAGCGCGGCGACGCTCGCCGAGCTGGAATTGCACGGCGCCAGTTTCGGCCGCGCGCTCGACCGCATCTGGCGCATGGGCGCGACGCACACGCTGATGAATGTGGCGCTGATGATCTCGGCGCCGGCGCTGGCGCTCACCTATTGGCAGGAGGGCCGCATTTCCTCGGGCGTGGCGATCATGGTGATCCCCATGGTCTGGCAACTCGTCAACATGTCGGGCTGGATCCGCCACGAATCGACCGCGGTGTTCGAAGCGCTGGCGCGGGTCGAGGAATGTATGGAGACGATCACCAAACCCTGGTCGGTGGTGGACCGCCCCCAGGCCAAGGCGCTGGCGGTGCAGCCCGGCGGCGGAGCCATCGCCTTCCACGACATCTCCTTCGATTATGGCGGCGAGACCGTCGTGAAAGGGCTCAACCTGAAAATACCCGCGGGCCAGAAGGTCGGGCTGATCGGCCGCAGCGGCGCGGGCAAGAGCACGCTGGTCAATCTGCTGCTGCGTTTCTACGACCTCAAATCCGGAAAAATCCTGATCGACGGCCAGGACATTTCGACCGTCACCCAGCGCAGCCTGCGCCGCCACATCGCCGTGGTGACCCAGGACAGCAATCTCCTGCACCGCACCATCGCCGAAAACATCGGCTATGGCCGCCCCGACGCCGAGCCGGAGGAGCTGCGCGAGGCGGCGCGCCGCGCCCATGCCGAAGCATTCATCGAATCCCTTTACGACCAGGACGGCGCCCGCGGTTTTGACGCCCAGGTCGGCGAGCGCGGCGTAAAACTGTCGGGCGGGCAGCGCCAGCGCATCGCCATTGCGCGGGTGATCCTGGAGGATGCGCCGATCCTGGTGCTCGACGAGGCGACCAGCGCGCTGGACAGCGAGGTCGAGGCCGCGATCCAGCAGGAGATGCGCGAGCTGATGCGCGGCCGCACGACGCTGGCCATCGCCCACCGCCTCTCGACCATCGCCCATCTCGACCGCTTGGTGGTGCTGGACAAGGGCCGAATTGTCGAAGACGGCTCGCATGCGGAGCTTCTGGCGCGCGACGGGCTTTATGCGCAGCTGTGGCGGCGCCAGAGCGGAGGCTTTTTGGGCGATTGACCCGCCCAAAATTGCTTGGCATAAGGAGACGCGCGCGGGTGTAGCTCAATGGTAGAGCAGCAGCCTTCCAAGCTGAATACGAGGGTTCGATTCCCTTCACCCGCTCCATTTCCTCAATCCGACGCCGGTCGAACCAGCAGGTCGCGTAAGATCACCGCCTGGTTGTGCGCCTTATCGCGCGCCGCGTAGACCAGCGTAACGCGGCCGGCGCGCGCTCGCGCCTGCAGTTCGGCGAGCGGCTCCGCGCGCTCCAAAAGCTCCGCTTCATAGCGGCGGCGAAACGCCTCCCAGCGCTTGGGATCGTGGGCGAACCAGCGGCGCAGCGCGTCGCTCGGCGCCGCCTCCTTCATCCACAAATCGATCGCCGCCGCCTTCCTGCTGACGCCGCGCGGCCACAGCCGATCCACCAGCACCCGCAGCCCGTCCTCTCCGGACGGCGGCTCGTAGACGCGTTTGATACGCACGTCCGGCGGTTCATGAGGCAATGTTCGGCTCGACCAGAAGCGCCAGATTGGCGCGCGAGGGCGGCAGCCATTTTGCCAGAGCGTCGGCTTCGAGAAAGGCTCGAGAACCATCAGGCGTGGTCGTGAGCACGCGATGCAGGCGGATGCTGTAGGGCACGGATGCGTCTCCTTTCGCCGGACACCACGGAGAAACGAACCGCGCGCCATCGCGTTTGATGGCGTGAGGAGAAGCTTTCATGAAACATCTCATCCTGCTCGCGGCGCTCTCGCTGATGGCGGCGGCGCCGCTGCAAGCGCTAGCCAAGGGCTGCATCAAGGGCGCGATCGTCGGCGGCGTCGCCGGGCACTTGGCCGGCCATGGCAAACTCGGCGCGGCGGCCGGCTGCGTCGTGGGCCACCATGAAGCCAATAAGCCGCGCAACAACCAGAACAGCCAGCCTCCGCAAAAATGAGCCGGCCGGCGCCACGCCTGTTGTCGCTGGCTGCCGCCGGCGGCCTCTCGGGATGTACCGGCGTGCTCGCGCCCACCGGTCCCGTCGGCGCCGACATTGCGACCATTCTGATCGACGCCACGCTGATCATGCTCGCGGTCATCGTCCCGACGCTGCTGCTCGCAGGCTGGACGGCGTGGCGCTACCGGGCGTCGAACACGCGGGCGCCCTATCTGCCCTATTGGTCCTATTCCGGCCGCATCGAGGCGGTGGTCTGGGCGATCCCGATCCTGGTCATCATCTTTCTGGGCGGCGTGATCTGGATCGGCTCCTATAAGCTCGACCCGTTCCGTCCGCTCGACTCCAAAACCCCGGCGCTGGAGGTGCAAGCCGTCGCGCTCGACTGGAAATGGCTGTTCATCTACCCGCAACAGGGCGTGGCCACCGTCAACCAGCTCGTCGTGCCCGCGGGGACCCCGATCCACTTTTCCATCACCTCGGCAAGCGTCTTCAACGTCTTCTTCATTCCGCGCCTGGGCTCGATGATCTACGCCATGCCCGGCATGGTCGCGCAGCTGCACCTGCAAGCCGATCATCCCACCGAGCTGTGGGGCGTGTCGGCGCAGTTTAGCGGTGACGGTTTTTCCGACATGAAGTTCAACGTCTCCAGCCTGCCGCGCGACCAGTTCGACCGCTGGGTGCAGCAGGTGAGCGGCCCGACGCTGGACGAGGCCGCCTTCAAAAATTTGCGGCGGCAGAGCCGGATGGGAACGGCGGCTTACGGCTCGGTGGACCCCAAACTTTTCGACGCCATCGCGAAGCAAAAGCTCGGCCCCGCGCCCGGACCGGAACTTGAAAACAGCGGGCGCGAAGCGTCAGCCGGCTGGAGTCTGTGATGCTGGGAAAGCTGTCCTGGTCCGCCATTCCCATCCACGAGCCGATTCCGCTGATCACTTCGGTCGTCATGATCGTGGTCATTCTCGGCGTGCTCGGCCTGATCACGTTTAAAGGCTGGTGGCCCTATTTGTGGCGCGAGTGGATCACCTCCGTCGACCACAAGCGCATCGGCGTGATGTACTGCCTGCTTGGCATCGTCATGCTGATCCGCGGCTTCGCCGACGCCATCATGATGCGCAGCCATCAGGCGCTCGCCATCAACGCAGCCGGCTATCTGCCGCCCGAGCATTACAACCAAATCTTTTCCGCGCACGGCACGATCATGATTTTCTTCGCGGCCATGCCGCTGGTGATTGGCGTGATGAACTTTGTCACGCCGCTGCAGCTCGGCGTGCGCGACGTGGCTTTTCCGACGCTCAATTCCGTCAGCTTTTGGCTGACCGCTTCGGGCGCGCTGCTGGTCAACCTGTCGCTGTTCATCGGCGAATTCGCCCGCACGGGCTGGCTGCCCTATCCGCCGCTCAGCGAGGCGACTTACTCACCCGGGGTCGGCGTCGACTATTATCTCTGGGCCGTGCAAATCTCCGGCATCGGCACGCTGATGACGGGGGTGAATTTCGTCACGACGGTTTTAAAGATGCGCTGTCCCGGCATGGGCTATTTCAGCATGCCGATGTTTTGCTGGACCACGCTCGCCGCCAGCCTGCTGATCGTCGCCGTCTTTCCTATCCTCACCGCGACGCTCGCCATGCTCAGCCTCGACCGTTTTTTTGGCTGGCATTACTTCTCGAATGATCTCGGCGGCAATCCGATGATGTTCTGGAACCTGATCTGGGCCTGGGGACATCCGGAAGTCTACATTCTGGTCCTGCCCGCCTTCGGCATTTTCTCCGAAATTTTTTCCACTTTTTCCGGCAAACCTTTGTTCGGCTACCGCTCCATGGTCGCCGCCACTTTGTTCATCTGCCTAGTGTCGCTGATGGTGTGGCTGCACCATTTCTTCACCATGGGCTCCGGGCCCGCGGTCAACACCGCCTTCGGCATTTCCACCAGCATCATCGCCGTGGGCACCGGGGTCAAAATCTTTAACTGGATCTTTACCATGTATGGCGGGCGCGTGCGCTTTTCCGTGCCCATGCTGTGGTCGCTCGGCTTCATTTTCACCTTCGTCATCGGCGGCATGACCGGCGTGCTGCTCGCCGTGCCGCCCGCCGATTTCGTCCTGCACAATTCGATGTTTCTGGTCGCGCATTTCCACAATGTCATCGTCGGCGGCGTGGTCTTCGCGCTGTTCGCCGGCATCCACTATTGGTTCCCGAAAGCGTTCGGCTTCCGCCTGCACGAGGGCTGGGGCAAGGCCGCCTTCTGGTGCGCGTTCATCGGCTTTTGGGTGACCTTCGCGCCGCTTTATGTGCTTGGCCTCGAAGGCATGACGCGGCGTTTGCAGCATGTCGAAATCGAGGCCTGGCGCCCGATGCTCTACCTGTCTGTGGTCGGCGTCGTCATCCTGATCGCCGGCGTCGTCTGCCAGATCACCCAGCTCGTCGTCAGCATTGTTCGCCGCGACGCATTGCGCGACCTCACCGGCGACCCCTGGGACGGCCGCTCCCTGGAATGGGCCACCCCCTCCCCGGCCCCGTTCTTCAACTTCGCCACCCTGCCCGATGTCGCCGGCGAAGAAGCCTACTGGGGCATCAAGCTGCAGGCGATTGAATCGCAACAGCTGGCGCCCGAACCGCGCTATGCGGATATCGAAATGCCGGTGAACAGCCCCGTCGGCTTTTACACCGCCTTCTTTGCGACCGTGGTCGGCTTTTCCCTGGTCTGGCAAATCTGGTGGCTCGCCATCCTCGGCCTCGCCGCGGCCTATGCCGGCTTCGTCGTCTTCGCCTGGCGCGACATTCATGAAGTCCACGTTCCCGCCGAGGAGGTGGCGCGGGTCGATCGCGCCCGCCGCGCCGCCCGCGAGGCGCTGCTGCAAAGGCTCGCCCATCAGGGGGCGACGCCATGAGCGATTACGACCTTCCCGCCGCCATAGCGACGCTGCGCCGCGTCCGCGAAGACCCCAACCGCCTCGGCCGCCGCGGTCATGGCGACGCCGGGCCCGCCCTGGGCGCGGGCCATGGCGCGACGGGGCCCGCCAGCAAGCGCGTCATCGTCGGCTACGGGTTCTGGATTTTCCTGCTCAGCGACATCGTGATGTTCTCCTGCTTCTTCGCGGCTTTCGCCGTGCAGCGGGAGGCGACCGCCGGCGGCCCCACAATTTCGGACATCGTCGACCTCCGCCGCGTCGCGCTGGAAACCGCGGCGCTGCTGCTGTCCAGCTATTCCTGCGGCCTGTCCTTTGCCGCCACCAACGCCCGCAATCGCCTGTGGACGCAGGTTTTCCTCGCCATTACCGCGGCGCTCGGCCTCGCCTTCGTCCTGCTGGAGGCGCAGGAATTTTACGATCTGGTCCGCAACGGCGTCACCCCGCAGCGCAGCGGCATGCTCACCGCCTTTTTCGGCCTGGTCGGCCTGCATGGCGTCCATGTCAGCATCGGCGGGCTCTGGCTCGCCACCATGATGGCGCAGGTTCAGTTCAAGGGTTTTAGAACCGAAATCGTGCATCGGCTGATCTGCTTCAACCTGTTCTGGCACGCGCTCGACATCGTCTGGATCGGCATTTTCACCATCGTCTATCTGATCGGAGCCGGATCATGAGCAATCTCGAATTCGATCCGCACGAGTATACGGGCACGCTCGACAAGCGCGAGGATCACGCCCCCGGCGATGTCGCGGAAGAAAGCGCCGGCCATTGGGTGCTCAACGCCAATCTCGGCCTCGGCTTTTCCGTCGTGCTGACGGTCGCGTCGTTCTGGGCTGCGGGCGCGCATTGGATCTGGGGACCCGCCGTGCCCATGGCGCTGATCGTGCTCGCCATCGCCCAGATGGGGGTTCACCTCGTCTATTTCCTGCACATCACCACGGGGCCAGACAACACCAACAATGTGCTGGCGCTGGCTTACGGCGTGCTCGTCGTCTTCCTGATCCTCGCGGGCTCCGTCTGGATAATGGCGCATCTCGCCGACAATATGATGCCGATGGACAAGCTCATGGATATGGCGCGCTGATTAGGGCGACGTCGCCTCGATCGCGGCGGCCGACGCCTCCATGGTTTCGAGGTCCATCGCCCGCGTCTCCTCGCTCAGCAGAAGAGCCACAAGCGTCGCGCCGCCGAGCCCGGCGAGATAATAGCCCACCAATCCCGGACCATAAGCGGAAGCAAGCCAGGTCGCCGCAAAAGGCGTGAGCGCCGCGCCGAGGATCGAAGCCGCGTTATAGGAAATGCCCGAGCCGGTATAGCGCGTGTTGGTGGGAAACAGTTCCGGCAGCAGCGCCGACATCGGGCCGAAGGACAGGCCCATCAGGCTCATGCCAAGGCTCAGGAACAATCCCATCAGCCAGAGGTTTGCGCCGGCGCCCGATCCCATGATCGCCGGCGACAGAAACCAGCCGAAACTCAGGCCGAACAGGATGATGCCGCCGGTCACCACGATCAGCAGCCGGCGTCGTCCAAAACGATCGGCGAGCGCGCCGGAAACCGGAATGAACAGAGCGAAGAACAGCACGGCGACGAGTTGCAGGCTCAGAAACGTGCGATAGTCGACGCCCAGCATGCCCTGCTCGACCTTGCCGATCGCGTAGGACAGGGTCCAGGTGTTCATCAGATAAAAAATGCCGTAGGTGGCGACCATGATGAAGGCGCCGCGAACAAGCGCGCCGAAATTGTCGCGAAACACTTTTGTCACCGGCGACCGCAGCTTTTCGCCGCGCTCCACGGCGCGCAAGAACACCGGCGTTTCATTCAGTTTTATGCGCGCGTAAAGCCCCACCAAAACCATGAGAATGGAGGCGAGAAACGGCAGCCGCCAGCCCCAGACGAGAAAGGGATCGTCGAGCCGCGCCGCGCCCGACTGGAAGGCGAAGGCGGTGGTCAAAGCGAGGAAGGAGCCGTTGGCCAGAATGAAGCCGAAGGGGGCGCCGAGTTGCGGCCACATCGCCGCCTTGGCGCGCTCGCCCGGCGCGGCGGTCTCGACGGCGAGCAGAGCGGCGCCGGACCATTCGCCGCCGAGCCCGAGGCCCTGGCAAAAGCGCAGCGACGCCAGCAGCGCCGGCGCCAGCAGGCCGACGCTGTGATAGGGCGGCAGCAGCCCCACGGCGAAAGTGGCGAGGCCCATCAGCAGCAGCGAGCCGATCAGCGTCGCCTTGCGCCCGGCGCGATCGCCAAAATGGCCGAACAGCATGGAGCCGATCGGGCGGGCGACAAAGGCGACGCCAAACGCCGCCATGGAGGCCAGCAGCGCCGCCGTTCCTTCGCCCTTGGGAAAGAACAGCAGCGGGAAGATCGACACGGCGGCGGTCGCGTAAACGTAAAAATCGAAGAATTCGATCGTCGTCCCGATCACGCTGGCGACGATGATCCGCCGCCTTTCCTCGGGAGCGACCGTCCCATCTGCGCTCATGGTCGGCTCCCCTGGCGCCAAACGCTGCAAGCGATCGCCGACGTCGTAACGACGGCGACCGCCTTCACGCGAAATGCGTCAGAGCAATTCGACCTTGAGCTTGTTGTGAAAAGTCTTGCCGCGGAATTTTTCGAAGATTTCCACCGCCGCCAGGCTTTCCTTGTCGTTGTAGAACGGCGTGCCGGGACCGCGCTCGCGGATCAGGTCGCCGTTGGAGCCGCGCAGATGCGCGATGACGGCGTCGACCTTGAAATCGCGCGCCGGGCCGCGGCCAATGCTCGCCGCCTTGGTGACGACCGGGGTGAAATCCACGATCAGTCCAGCCTTTTTTGCGGCGGCGTTCAGCTCGTTGGTGGTGTAGCGCGCGACCTTGGCGCCGCGTCCGGAAGCAGCGGCGGTTTTGGCGGCGCGCGCGGGTTTCGCGGCGGCGGCCTTCACCGGCTTGCTCGCGGCCTTCACCGGCTTCGCGGCGGGCTTCGCGCGTTTTGCCGGCGCGGCGGATTTGGCGGGGGCTGCGGATTTGGCGGGCTTCGCCGCCTTGGTCGCCTTGGTCGCTCTGGCGGGCTTGGCGGGCTTGGCTTCCGCCTTCACCGGCTTGGCGGTCTTCGCTTTCGCGGTGCGGGCGGCAGGCTTGCGCGCCGCTTTCGCGGGCTTGGCGGGAGCGGCGGCGGGCTCTTCCGGCGCCGGCGCAGGAGCGGCTTCAGCAGATTTTTTCGCACGCGGCGCTTTCGCCGGCTTCTCGGCTTTCGGCTTCACGACTTTGGGCTTGGCGACTTTCGGCTTCTCGGCCTTCGCCCTCACGGTCCGTTTCTTCGGCTGCGGCTCCGGCGCCGGAGCGGGCGTTTCGACACTCGCCGGAGTTTCGGCGACGGCCGGTTCGGCGTCGGACGTGATTTCGGTAGCCTGCGTCTCGTCGGTCATGAGTTCGTCTCTTGCCTTGTGTATTTTACTTCATTCAGCGTCGCGCGAAATATTTGTCAACTTGTTTCGCTGGAATCGCACATGAATCCCCGCGGATCGCCGCGGCGCCAGTCTTGCTGGGGCACAGGGCGCGAACGCAATCGAGGAGGAGTTGCGCGTCATGAACACGACAACGCTCGCCAGTTTCCGGTTTCCGCATCGCCTCGCCGCAACGTCGAAAGAGGACTTTGCGCCGCAGGACATCGTCGATGTCCTGAAGATCGATCCCGCTTATTTCCACCAGTCTTTCCGCAGGAAATTCAAGCCGAAGCCGGCGGAGCCCGATAGCGGCGATTTCTTCGGCGGCCCCGCGCGCGCGCTCGACGTGACCTCGAAAACACGCGACGCCCGCGACCTCTTGGAAACCATGGCGGCGCTCGCCGACTTCCACAAGCTTGTTGTGCGCGAGGACGTCGATCGCTTCGAAGCCATCGAACCCGATTTTCCGCGCTGGCGCGAATTCCCCGGCGCCTTCGTGCTGTGGACCGCGCGAATCATCGACCAGGAAACCGCGCGTCTGCGCGTCGTCCGCCAGCTCGTCAGCAACGAGAGCGCCGTCGCCGCCGTCGCGCAAGCGCTGGCTTTGTCGCCGCGCGTCAGCGTCGAGGGCGGCGACATGATCGTCGCCTATGTCGCGGAGCGGACCCATCGTCCCGCGCTCGCCGGCGAAGGATGAGTCTGGCGATCCCGCGAACACGGTCCTATCTTGAGTGTCCCTGAACTAGCAGATCGGACCCGATGAAGATTCGCGCGATCGTTTTTCTCGCCGCCGTCCTCGCCATTGTCTTCGCACTGTGGTCGCTGCTCGCGCCAAAAACCGATCTGAAGATCGAGACCACGCAGGTCGATGAAATGCCGGTGACCTTGTTCCGGCCCGCGAACGCGCCGCCCGGCCCGGTCGTCGTCGTGGCGCATGGGTTCGCGGGGTCGCAGCAATTGATGCAGCCGGTCGCAGAAACCCTTGCGCACGCCGGCTATACCGCCGTCACCTTCGATTTCGCCGGCCATGGGCGCAACACGCGGCCGCTGTCCGGCGGCGTCAAAGATCACGACCTCAGTTTTCGCATTCTCAGCGACGAGATCGACCGGATGATCCGCTTCGCGCTGACCCTGCCCGGCGCGGGGCCGCGCGTCGGCCTCGTCGGTCATTCCATGGCGGCGATCCTGGTCATCGACAATGCCGTCAACAACGACAAGGTCGCGGGCGTGGTCGCCTTCTCCAATTTCGGCAGCAAGGCGACGGCGAGCGAACCGAAAAACCTTCTCATTGTCGACGGCGCCTGGGAGGCGTCGCGGCTGAAGGACGACGCGCTGCGCATCATCGGCATGGCCGCGCCGGCGCCGCAGGAACGCGTCACTTACGGCGAGATGGCCAAGGGTTCCGCGCGCCGTCTGGTCTATGCCGAGGGCGCCGAACATGTCGGCGTCATCTACAGCCGCGACGGCCTCACCGAAATGCTCGACTGGCTGAACGGCGTGTTCGGGCGCACGCAAATCGGCGCGATCGATTCTCGCGGCAAGGCGCTCGGCCTGCTGTTCCTCGGCCTATTCGCGCTGGCCGCGCCGCTGTCGCGCCTGCTGCCGGACCTGTCTCCCGTTCCGCTGGGCGCTGGCCTGCCGTTCAAGCGGCAATGGCCGGTGGCCGTCGCCCCCGCGCTTTTGACGCCGCTGATCCTGTGGAAGATTCCGACGGATTTTTTGCCGATCCTGCTCGGCGATTATCTGGTCGTCCACTTCGCGCTTTACGGCGCGCTGACCCTGGCGGGCCTGGCGCTGACGGCGCCGCCAGAAAAACTTTGGCGCGCGCCCTGGCGCGGCTGCATTGTCGCGGCTCTGCCGATCCTCGCCTATTACGCCCTCGGGTTCGGGCTGCCCATCGACGCCTTCGCCACCTCGGTCGCGCCCACCGCCGAGCGCTGGCTGCTGATCCCGCCCATGTTCTGCGGCGTGATCGTCTATATGCTCGCCGACGAATGGTTTACGCGAGGGGTCGGGGCGGCGAAGGGCGGCTATCTCTTCACGAAAATCTGTGTCGTCGTGTCGCTGGCGGCGGCCGTCGCGCTCAATCCGTCAAAACTGTTCTTCCTGGTGATGATCGTTCCGGTGATCTGCCTGGTCTTCATCCTGTTCGGATGGGTCAGCCGGCTCGCCTACAAGCGCACCGGCGACCCGCGCGTGGCGGCGCTGGCCAATGCCGCCGCGCTGGCGCTTGCTATTTGCGCGACGTTTCCGGTGGTGGATTAGCGGTCCTCAACCCACGGCCATGACGACACATAGGTGCATGACGACGCGGAAACGCTCGTATATGTGGCGGGAGTCGCCTCATTCAACCCAATCCAAAGACCGCGTCACCGCCTTGTTCCACATGCCGAAAAGCTTTTCGCGCTCACCCGCCCGCATGGCGGGGCGCCAATGCCGGTCCGCCTCCCAATTGGCGACGATGTCGTCGGTGGAGTCCCAAAATCCCGTGGCGAGGCCCGCCGCATAAGCGGCGCCGAGCGCCGTCGTCTCGATCACCCTTGGCCGCACCACCGGCGCGCCCAGCATGTCGGCCTGGAACTGCATGAGAAGGTCGTTCACGACCATGCCGCCATCGACGCGCAATTCCTTGATCGCCACGCCGGAATCGCGGGTCATGGCGTCGAGCACTTCGCGGGTCTGGTAGGCCGTGGCTTCCAGCGCGGCGCGGGCGAGATGGCCTCTATTGGCGAAGCGCGTGAGCCCTGCGACCAGGCCGCGCGCATCGGCGCGCCAATGCGGCGCATAGAGCCCGCTGAAGGCCGGCACAAGGAAAACGCCGCCATTGTCCGGAACACTTTTGGCGAGCGGCTCGATCTCCGAAGCCGCGCCGATCAGGCCGAGATTGTCGCGCAGCCATTGCACCAAAGCCCCGGTGATGGCGATCGAACCCTCCAGCGCATAGACCGGCGGCGCGTCGCCGAGCTTGTAGCCGAGCGTCGTGATCAGCCCGCATGTCGACGGAAACGGTTTTGAACCGGTGTTCATCAGCATGAAGCAGCCGGTGCCATAGGTGTTTTTCGCCTGGCCGGGATGCAGGCAAGCCTGGCCGAACAAAGCCGCGTGCTGGTCGCCCAAAATGCCGGCGAGCGGAACGCCGTCCAGAACGCCGGTCGCGCGCCCAAAAACTTCGCTGGAGGAGCGGATTTCCGGCAGGCAGGCGCGCGGAATGTCGAACAGGTCCAAAATCTCCTGATCCCAATCGAGCGTTTGCAGGTTCATCAATTGGGTGCGCGAGGCGTTGGTGACATCGGTGATGTGCCGTCCGCAAAAATTCCAGGCGATCCAGGAATCCATCGTGCCGAACAGCACATCGCCCGAAGCCGCGCCTTTTTGCGCGCCGGGAACATGGTCGAGCAGCCAGCGCAATTTCAGGCCGGAAAAATAGGTGGCGAGCGGCAGTCCGGTTTTTTCGCGCAGCCGATCCTGGCCGCCGTCTTGCGAAAATTCGCGCACGAGTTCGTCGGTGCGCGTGTCCATCCACACCAGCGCATTGTGCAAGGGTTCGCCGGTGTGGCGATTCCAGATGACCGTGGTCTCGCGCTGGTTCGTCAGCCCGACGCTGCGCAGATCGGCGGGCGCAAAACCGCGTTTCGCCAGCGCGCCCTGGATGACCGTTTGGGTGTTGCGCCAGATTTCTGCGGCGTCATGTTCGACCCAGCCCGGCCTGGGCGTGATTTGCTCGTGCTCCATCTGGTCGATGGAAACGATCTCGCCGCGGCGATCGAAAATGATGAAGCGCGACGAGGTCGTGCCCTGGTCGATCGCGCCGACATAGCCGCCCATTGGTTCCTCCCCTTTTTGGGCAGGCTATAACCTTGGACGCGCCGGCGCCAATGCCGCTAAGGGGTCTCGCGCTTATGCAGGCACTGGACCTTGGCGTATTCGCGGTCGGGCGCCGGCTTGATCGCGGCGCGGGCGAGCGATTCCTGGGCGTGGGCGGCGCAGGAGGCCACCGTGCGCGCCTCCCCGCCGCTGACCACCTGGAGCGCCGTCAGGTCCCGACAGTCGGCGGGCGATGTCGCGATGGAGCAGATCAGAACGACAACCGAGAGCATCGGGGCCTCACGCAAAAAGAAGACGCGTCTTGCCGACGCGTCCCTGACGATGGTTTCAGTCGCCGACGGCGAAGACGGTCAAGGTTCCGCCAAGCGAAGTGTAATTGCTCAGCGCCGCATAGCCGCCCACCGCGCCCAGCCCGGCATGCGGATCGGTGAGGCCGGCTGCGAGGCCAATGCCCGCCCAGCCGCCAATGCCGGAGAGCACCGCCACGTACTGCTTGCCCTTGTGCTCATAGGTCATCACATTGCCGATGATGCCCGACGGGGTTTTGTACTTGTAAAGCTCCTTGCCCGTTTTGGCGTCGACCGCCTTCAGATAGCCTTCGAGCGTGCCGTAGAACACCAGGTCCCCGGCGGTGGCCAGCGCCCCGGACCAGACCGAGAATTTCTCCGGCAGCGACCAGACGATCTTGCCCTTGGTGGCGTCCCAGGCGATGAAATTGCCCATATTGGCGCTGCCCTCCGGCGGATACATCGACAGGGTCGCGCCCACATAGGGCTGCCCCGGCGTATAGGCGACGCGGAACGGTTCGTAATCCATGCAGACATGGTTGGTCGGCACGTAGAACAGTTTTGTGTCAGGCGACCACGCAGCCGGCTGCTGGTCCTTGGAGCCGAGCGCGGCCGGGCACACGCCCTTGGTGTTGGCGTCCTCGCCATTGGCCTCGGTGGAGTATTTCTTCACCTGCTCGGGGCGTCCGTAGTTCGGACTGCTCTTGTCCATGTCGACCTTGGTGGCCCAGTTCACCGCCGGATCGAATTTTTCGGCGACCAGAAGCTCGCCATTGGTGCGATCGATCGTGTAGCCGAAGCCGTTGCGGTCGAAATGGACGAGCGTCTTGACGGACTTCCCGCTCATGTCCTGATCGGCGAGAATATTCTCGTTGATGCCGTCATAATCCCACTCGTCGTGCGGGGTCATCTGATAGACCCATTTGGCCTCGCCCGTGTCCGCATCGCGGGCGAAAATCGAGGTCGACCATTTGTTGTCGCCCGGCCGCTGCTTCGGGTTCCAGGTCGAGGGATTGCTGGTGCCGTAATAGATCAGGTTGAGCTGCGGGTCGTAGGAGAACCAGCCCCAGACCGCGCCGCCGCCGATCTTCCATTGATCGCCTTCCCAGGTTTTCAGGCTGGAATCCTTGCCCACCGGCTTGCCGAGCGAAGTGGTCTTTTCCGGATCGATCAGCATCTCCTTGTCCGGGCCGGTCGAATAGGCGCGCCAGACCTGCTTGCCGGAATTGGTGTCGTAAGCGGTGATGGCGCCGCGCACGCCGAACTCGCCGCCGGAATTGCCGACGAACACCTTGTCCTTGATCACCAGCGGCGCGGCGGTGCCGGTTTCGCCCTTCTTCGGATCGCCATTGACGGCGGACCACACCTGCTTGCCGGTCTTGGCGTCGAGCGCGACCAGCGTCGTGTCAGCCTGGTAGAGGAAGATCTTGCCGTCGCCGAAGGCCAGGCCGCGATTGACGGTGTCGCAGCACATCACCGGAATGACATTGGGG
Source organism: Rhodoblastus acidophilus (assembly GCF_025961575.1). GTDB lineage: Bacteria > Pseudomonadota > Alphaproteobacteria > Rhizobiales > Beijerinckiaceae > Rhodoblastus > Rhodoblastus acidophilus_C. Next base: position 91,307 of record NZ_JAOQNX010000009.1, read on the forward strand.
TCCTGCTTGGGTTCGTATTTCCATAGGATCTTGCCGTCGTCGTTGAGGTCGAGGGCGTAGACATTGTTCGGGAAGGGCGTGTGCACATACATCACGTCGCCGATCACCAGCGGCGCGCCCTCATGGCCGCGCAGCACGCCGGTCGAAAAACTCCACACCGGCTCGAGCTTGTTGGCGTTGCGCGCATTGATCTGTTTGAGCGTGGAGTAACGGGTGTTCGCATAATCCTTGGCCGGCATTACCCATTGCGCGGCGTCTTTGCTCATCTGGTCCAGGGATTCCGAGGCGGCGCGCGCGCCGCCCTGCATGGCGACGAGCGCGATGACGGAAGTTGAAACGGCCAACAGCTTTTTCACTTGCACCTCCCCGAGGGTCACGCCGAAGTTTTTTGGCGGGAGAGCAGTTTGGCTGCGGCGCCCGTTGGATTCGAAATGGCTCCGGCGATGGCTAAGGCCGCGTTTTGGCGGACCCAGCCTGTCATGCGCTAGATAACTTGAACGACGAACAGAGGTTCGACGGGAACCCAGATATTCGCGGGCGCGAGCGCCGCTTTGCGCCGGAACGCCCGGCGTCGCCCCGCGTTCGATGCGCATGAGCCGCGTCATCATCATCACCGGCGCCTCCGCCGGGGTCGGCCGCGCCAGCGCCGAACGTTTCGCCGTCAACGGCGACCGGATCGGCCTGATCGCGCGCGACGCCGCCGCGCTGGAGGACACAAGCCATGGGCTGCTGCAGCTCGGCGCCGAGGCCGTCGCCTTCGAGCCCGCCGATGTCGCCGACCCCGACGCCGTCTTTCGCGCCGCCGAACGGCTGGAGCGCGCGCTCGGACCCGTCGATGTCTGGGTCAACGACGCCATGGAAACCGTGTTCGCCCGCATCGCCGACATCAGCCCGGGCGAGGTGCGCCGCGTCACCGAAGTGTGCTATCTCGGCTGCGTTCACGGGACCATGGCGGCGCTGAAATCGATGCGGGCGCGCGGCAAAGGTCAAATTGTGCAGATCGGCTCGGCGCTCGCCTATCGCGGCATTCCCCTGCAATCCGCCTATTGCGCCGCCAAGCACGCCATTCGCGGTTTTACGGCCTCGCTGCGCACGGAGCTGATCGCGGAAGGTTCTAGGATCGGCGTCGCCATCGTCGAACTGCCTGCGGTCAACACGCCGCAATTCGACTGGGCGCGCATAAAAATTCCGTTCGCGCCGCGTCCGGTGGGGCGGCCGATCAAACCCGAGGTCGCGGCGGAAGCGGTTTTTCGCGCCGCCAAGGGCCATGACCGCGAGCTCTGGCTGGGCGTTCCGACATTCCTGACAATTCTGGGAAACAGCCTGGCGCCCTGGCTGCTCGACCATTTTTTGGCGCGCACCGCTCTCACCGGGCAAATGTCATCCGAGCGCGCGGCGCCGGATCGCGCCGACAATCTGGAGACGCCGATCACCGACCTGCACCGCACCTCCGGGCGATTCGTTGGCGAAGCGGAGGACTGGGCGCCGGTTGTCTCAGGCGATGTGGCGCGGGCGGGCGCGGCCGCCGCCTTCGCGCTGATCTGCTTCGCCGGCGGGGCGCTTTATGCGAGGCGGCGCGGCTGAATTATTTCGCCGGAGCGGCCTTGAGCCGGACGCCGCGGCCGCCGCCGCGGCTCTCGACGTTCTCGCCGATGATCTCCACCCCAGCCCGGTCGAGGGCCTCGATCACCTTGGTCAGCGTCTGCACCACGCCTCGCACATTGCCTTCGCTGGTCTCCATGCGCTGGATGGTCGGCAGCGACACGCCCGACATCTCGGCCAATTGCCGCTGGTCGATGCCGAGCAGGGCGCGGGCGGCGCGCATCTGGCAGGCGGTGATCACGTGGCCTCCGGTGAAGCGATGGTGAATAAAAACGCAATTCGCACCTTACCATGTTGACCATGAAAATATAGGGCGTAGGCTGGAGTTCTCACGTTCGCTCTGTGAATTCTGATGGGTGAAACATGACTCTGGAGGGATGGCGCCGGACGCCGCGCCCGTCGGCCGGTTGCGCCAGGGGGACGGGCTGACCCATGCCTGTTTCCGCCTGGCTCCTCGGCGACGCCGCCCTGCTCGTCCTGGGATTTTTGGGCGTGGCCCTGAGCCGCGCGCGCGGCGGCTCGACGCTTGTGTACAGCGCCGCCTTCGTCATCACCGCTTTGCTGGGCGCCGCCGCGCTGGCGCGCCTGCTGGGCGGCGGTCAGGCGGCAACCGTCACCCTGCCCTTCGGCCTGCCCTGGCTCGGCGCGCATTTCCGCATCGACACGATCTCGACCTTCTTCCTCGCGGTCATCAATTTCGGCGCGGCGGCCGCGAGCTTTTTCGCCATCGGCTATGGACGCCACGAATCCGAGCCCGGCCGCGTCCTGCCGTTCTTCCCGGTGTTTCTGGCGGCGATGAATCTGGTCCTGGTCGCCGACGACGCCTTCACCTTTCTCCTGTCCTGGGAGCTGATGTCGCTGGCCTCCTGGGCGCTGGTCATGGCTCATTCCCGCGATCCCGCCAACGCCCGCGCCGGTTTCGTCTATATTCTGATGGCGAGTCTCGGCACATTCGCGCTGCTGCTTGCCTTCGGCCTGCTCGCCGGCGCCGATGGCCATTACGCTTTTGACGCCATCCGCGCGCACCCGCCCACGCCTGTGCTCGCCGGCCTGATCCTGGCGCTCGCCCTGTTCGGCGCCGGTTCAAAAGCCGGCCTCGCGCCGCTGCATGTCTGGCTGCCGCTCGCCCATCCCGCCGCGCCCAGCCATGTCTCCGCGCTGATGAGCGGCGTAATGACCAAGGTCGCCGTCTACGGATTCTTGCGACTCGTGTTCGACCTCGCCGGTCCCGCCGACTGGTGGTGGGGCATTCCCGTGCTCACCGCCGGCGCCGGGACCGCCGTGCTCGGGGTTTTGTTCGCGCTGCTGCAGAATGATTTCAAGCGCGTGCTGGCCTATTCGACCATTGAAAACATCGGCGTGATTTTTGTCGCGCTCGGCCTGGCGCTGGCCTTCAAGACCAATAATTTCGGCGCCGCCGCCGCTTTGGCGATGACGGCGGCTTTGTTCCATGTGCTCAACCACGCCATCTTCAAGAACCTGCTGTTCTTCGGCGCCGGCGCCGTGCTCACCGCGACCGGCGAGCGCAATCTGGGAAAACTCGGCGGGCTCTTGAATCGCATGCCGGCGACCGGCCTGTTCGTGCTGGTCGGTTGCGCCGCCATTTCGGCTTTGCCGCCGCTCAACGGTTTTGCCTCGGAATGGCTGGCGTTCCAGGCGATTTTGCTGAGCCCGTCGCTGCCGTCCTGGGCGCTCAAACTTTTGATACCGGCGGCGGGCGCGCTGCTGGCGCTCGCGGCGGCATTGGCGGGCGCCTGCTTTGTCCGCGCCTATGGAATCGGTTTTTTGGGGAGGCCGCGCAGCGATGCGGCGAAAAACGCCGTCGAGGTCGACCGTTTTTCATTGGTCGCCATGGGGTTCCTCAGTCTGTTGTGCCTGCTCGCCGGCATTTTTCCCGGAATCGTCATCGACGCGCTCGCCCCCATCGTGCGCGGCCTCGTCGGCGTCAGCATGGCGCCGCAATCCGCCGTCGGCTGGTTCGCCATCGCGCCTATCGCCGAAAGCCGCAGCTCCTACGACGGCCTGCTGGTCTTTCTGTTCATCGCTTTGTCCGCGATGCTCGCCGCCTTCATCATTCACCGCACCGCCTCGAACGCGGTGCGCGTCGCCTCCCCCTGGGACTGCGGCTTTCCCGATGCGGCGACCAACACGCAATATTCGCCGGAAAGCTTTGCCCAGCCAATCCGGCGCGTGTTCTCCGGCTTTGTCTTCACCACGCAGGAAAGCGTCGACATGCCGGCGCCCGGCGATCTGCGCCCGGCGCGCTACGACTTGCGCCTGCGTGATCGCGCCTGGGAGATCGTCTACAAGCCGGTCGTCGGCGGCGTGCAAAAGCTCGCCGATGTGCTGAACCGGCTGCAATTCCTGACCATCCAGCAATATCTCAGCCTCGTCTTCGCGGCTTTGGTCGTGTTGCTGCTGGCGCTGGCGATCTGGACCTGAGCCATGCTGGAACAGCTCTCCATCCAGATGGTGCAGATGCTGCTGGTGCTGTTTTCAGCGCCGCTGCTCACCGGATTCATCCGCAAAGTGAAGGCGCGGCTGTTGCGCAAGCGCGGCCCGCCCCTGCTCCAGCCCTATCGCGACCTGATCAAACTGGCGCGCAAGGAAGTGGTGGTGGCGGACAGCGCCTCCTGGCTGTTCCGCGCCGCGCCCTATCTGATTTTTGCGGCGACCTGGGTGGCGGCGGCGCTGGTTCCGACTTTCGCCACCGGACTTTTGTTCAGCTGGTCGGCCGACCTGATCGCCATCATCGCCTTGCTCGGCAGCGCCCGGTTTTTTCTCGCGTTGGCCGGCATGGATGTCGGCACGAGTTTTGGCGGGCTCGGCTCCAGCCGCGAAATGATGTTCGCGACTCTGGCCGAGCCTGCGCTGATCATGATCGTGTTCTCCGTCGCCCTGATCGCCGGCACGACGCAACTGTCCTACGTCGCCAGCTTCGTCATGTATGCCGCGGGCCTGCGCGTGTCCCTGGTGCTGGGTCTGGTCGGACTCGTCATCGTCGCCATCACCGAGAATGCGCGCATTCCCGTCGACAATCCGGCCACCCATCTCGAACTCACCATGGTGCATGAGGCGATGGTGCTGGAATATTCCGGCCGCCACCTCGCCATGATCGAGCTGTCGTCGCAGCTCAAACTGATCGTCTATGTCTCGCTGATCGCCTGCATCTTCTTCCCCTGGGGGCTCGCTCCCGTCGGCGCCGGTTTCAACGCCCATGTGCTCGGCTTCGCCGCCTATGCCGGCAAGCTTGCCGCCGCCGGGGGGATGCTGGCGCTGTTCGAAACCACGGTGGCGAAAATGCGGGTGTTCCGCGTGCCCGATTTCATTGGCGTGGCGCTGATGCTCGGCCTGCTCGCCACGCTGCTGCGCTTCATGTCGGAGAGCCTGTGATGGATCGTCTCGCCTTCGACATCGCGCATTTTTTGGCGGGCGGCCTCGTGCTGATCAGTTTTGTGCTGCTCTACCAGGACCGGCTGTTCGCCTTGCTCAACGCCTATGCCCTGCAAGCGCTGACGCTCGCCTTCGCCGTGGCGTGGCAGGCCCATATCCAGGAGGCGCCGCATCTCTACATCACCGCCGGCATCACGCTCGTCTTCAAGGCGCTGATCATTCCCGTTGCGCTGCACCGCATGGTGGCGCGGCTCGGGGTGCATCGCGAGGTCGAGACCGTGGTGAGTCTCGTGCCAACCATGCTCGGCGGCATCGGCCTCGTCGCTTTGTCGATGGTGGTGATGCTGCGCGTCACCCATGGCGCCGACCCGCTGACCCGCGAGGACCTCGCCTTTGCGCTTTCGGTGGTGCTGCTGGGCATGTTGATGATGGTGACGCGCACCAATGCGGTGAGTCAGGTGGTCGGCTTCATGTCGCTGGAGAACGGCCTGATCCTCGCCGCCGCAGCGGCAAAAGGCATGCCGCTGGTGGTCGAGATCAGCGTCGCCTTTTCCGTGCTGATCGCACTGATCGTCATCGGCATCTTCCTGTTCCGCATCCGCGAACGGTTTGATTCCGTCGATCTCCAGGCGCTCGACGATTTCAGGGGCGAGCACCGATGAACGCGCTCGCCGCCTATAACATCCAGATCATCCTGTTCCTGCCGCTGCTGACGGCGGCTGTGCTGGCGTCGCTGAAATCCTACAAAATTTCGGCCGCCATCAATGTCGGCTCCGCTCTTGTGACCTTCGTCGCGGCCTGTTCGCTGCTGGCGGCTCGCCCGCATTCCGGACGCTATGTGCTGGTCGACGACCTCAACATCGTCTTCGTCGTGCTGAACACGTTTGTGGCCTTCACCACCAGCGCCTTCAGCGCCAGCTACATTTCCCATGAACTCGAGACGCAGCGGCTGACCGGCGCGCATCTGCGTTTCTACCACGCCATGTACCAATTGCTGCTCGGGGCGATGAATCTCGCGCTGGTCGCCAACAATATCGGCATCATGTGGGTGGCGATCGAAGTGGCGACGCTGACCACCGTGCTCATGGTCGGCATCTATCGCACCCCGGCGGCGCTGGAGGCGGCCTGGAAATATTTTATCCTTGGCAGCGTCGGCATCGCGCTCGCCCTGTTCGGCACCATCCTGATCTATATGGCGGCGCGGCCCGTGGTCGGCGAGGGTTTGAACGGCATGGTCTGGACCGAATTGATCCAGCATGTCGCCGCCTTCGATCCGGCTTTGCTCAATTTGGCTTTCGTCTTCCTGCTGCTCGGCTACGGGACGAAGGTCGGGCTCGCGCCGCTGCACGCCTGGCTGCCCGACGCCCATGCCGAGGGTCCGACGCCCATTTCCGCGGTGCTGTCGGGCCTGCTGCTCAATGTCGCGCTCTATGCGGTGCTGCGCTTCAAGCTGCTGATGGCGGCCAATGCCGGCGCCATCGCGCCGGGGCCACTGATGGTGGCGCTCGGGCTTTTGTCCCTGGTCTTTGCCGGCTTCATGCTTTACCGGCGCGGCGACATCAAACGGCTGTTCGCCTATTCCTCGATCGAGCATATGGGCATCATCGTGTTCGCCTTCGGCATGGGCGGCGCCATCGCCAATTTCGCCGGGCTGCTGCACATGACCATGCACAGCCTGACCAAATCGGCGATTTTCTTCGCCGTCGGCCACGTCACCCAGGTCAAGGGCACGCAACAGATCGCCGACATCAGGGGGCTGACCACCACCCATCCGTTCCTGGGATGGGCTTTGGTGGTCGGCGTGATCGCCATCGCCGGACTGCCGCCCGCTGGCGTGTTCATGAGCGAGTTCTTGATTGTCAGCTCGACCATTTCGCGCGCGCCTGTGCTGGCGGTTTTGCTGGTGATCGGTCTGCTGGTCGCGTTCGGCGCGCTGCTGCTGCGGCTGCACGGATTGGCCTTCGGCGAGCCCAAGGGCGAGACCGGGCCGGTCCATGCCTCCTATCTGCCGTTGGCGGCGCATCTGTCGCTTGTCCTGATCGCCGGCGTCTATCTGCCGCCGCCGCTGGTCGCGTGGTTCCAGCATATCGCCGCTTCGCTGCACTGACGGAGGTTTTGTGACGACGCTGATCCAAGCCTTCGCCGCCTTGCCGCCGGTCGCCGGCCATGGGCCGTGGCCGCGGCGGATGGTCGACGAGACGATTTGGGAAGGTCTCGCCGAATGGCTGTCGAACGGCCACGGAACTTTTTTGAGCCTGTGGGGCGATTCCGAGGCGGTCCATATGGCCCTTCTCGACGCGCCCGAAGGCGTGTCCGTCGCCAGCCTCGCCTGCCGCCCCGGACGATTTTTTCCGTCCGTCGGCGCGCTGCACCCGCCGGCGATTCGTTTCGAGCGGGCCGTTCGCGACCTCTCCGGCCAAATTCCGTTTGACGCGCCCGACGCGCGGCCCTGGCTCGATCACAGCCAGCCCTATGCCTTTCTGGCGAGCGAGGGCGAGGGGCTGCACCAGATTCCCGTCGGCCCCGTCCATGCCGGCATTATCGAGCCCGGCCATTTCCGCTTCACCTGCAACGGCGAAACCATTGTTCGGCTGGAGGCGCGGCTCGGCTATGTCCACAAGGGCGTCGAAGCGCTGATGACGGGCGCAAACCTCGAACGCGCGGCGCTTCTGGCCGGGCGCTGTTCGGGCGACAGCACTGTCGCCTATGCAATCGCGTTTTCACGCGCCGTCGAGGCCGCGGGGGGCTTAAAGATTCCCGAGCGCGCGCATTGGCTGCGCGCGCTGATGGCGGAACTGGAGCGTCTGGCCAATCATCTCGGCGACATCGGCGCCGTCTGCAACGACGCCGCCTTCGCCTTGATGCTCGCCCATTGCTCCGTGTTGCGCGAAAAAGTTTTGCGCGCTTGCGCCGCCTGCTTTGGCCATCGGCTGATGATGGATTTGGTCGCGCCGGGCGGCGTGCGCGCCGATCTCGACGGCGAGGCGGCGTGGCGTCTGCAAGAGTTGATGGCCTCCATCCGCGCGGCCTTTCCGCAATTGGTCGAACTCTACGATTCCACCACGTCCCTGCAGGACCGCACCGTCGGAACGGGCGTGCTCAAGCCGGAGCTGGCGCGACAATATGGCGCCGGCGGTTTTGTCGGCCGCGCCTCCGGCCGCGCCTTCGACGCGCGGCGCGCCCTGCCCTATCCGCCCTACGACCGCCTGCGTTTTTCGATCCCGGTCCTGACCGAAGGCGACGTCAACGCCCGCGTCTGGATTCGGATCAAGGACGTCGAACAAAGTCTTGGCCTGATCGAGCAAATTCTGGAGCGTCTGCCGACCGGCGACATTTTTGCGGAGCCCACCGCAATCACCGGCGAGGGTTTCGCCATGGTCGAAGGGTTTCGCGGCGACGTGCTGGTTTGGGTGCGCGTCAAAAACGGATTGGTCGAGCGCTGCCATTTGCGCGACCCCTCCTGGCTGCAATGGCCGCTGCTCGAAGCCGCCATCCAAGGCAACATCGTCGCCGACTTCCCGCTCTGCAACAAATCGTTCAACTGCTCCTATTCCGGGCACGACCTCTAGGTCTTTTCATGCGCAAGCTGTTGTTCCAGACCGTCGCCAAAAAGCCGCTCACCGAGCCGACGCCCGTCGCCGACGACCCGGAACTGCTGGCGCTCGCCCAAAAACTGAAACAAAAAATCGACGCGACATTCGCCGGCAGCCTGGCGATCCGCGCTGTGGATGCGGGATCGTGCAACGGCTGCGAACTGGAAATCCACGCGCTCAATAACCCGCTCTACGATCTCGAGCGCTTCGGGCTGAAATTCGTGGCCTCTCCGCGCCACGCCGACGTCCTCCTGGTGACCGGTCCGGTCACCCAAAATATGCGCGAGGCCTTGCAGCGCACCTATGACGCCACGCCCGCGCCGAAATGGGTCGTCGCCATGGGCGCCTGCGCCGGAGACGGCGGCGTTTTCGCGGAAAGCCCGGACTGCCTGGGCGGCGTCGAAAAGGTCGTTCCCGTGGACCTCTTCATTCCCGGCTGTCCACCGACGCCGTTGACGCTGATAAAGGGTTTTTTGGCGCTGGTCGGCGCCTGACGCGACATCGATCGGGCGACCGCCCGCGACAATGAAACGACGGCAAGCATAGGTTCTCTGTGCCCCGCCGCAGGGGAGGCCGGGGGGCTAGAAAACCTAGATCTCAGCGGACGACGATCACTCCGCCGCCGCGCGCCGCGCCCGGGCGCCGCCCGCATAGAGCACGCCGAGGGCCGCGCTTTCGATGGCCTGGACGATCAGCGCATCCTTGGACAGGTAGCCGGTGATGCCCGCCCGGAAACCGCAGCGGCGCACTTCCGGCGTGTCGAGCCCCGTCAGCAGCACCACGGGAAGATTGTATTTGTGCTGGAATTCCTGGATCAGCGGGATCGAGGTTTCCTGGCCCAGCCAATAGTCGACGATGGCGAGATCATAGTGAGCGCGCCCCGCGGACGCCTTGGCTTCGCCGCTCGAACCGCATTGCGTGAAATGCAGGTCGAGCTGTTCGCCGCCGCGCGCCGCGCGCATGATCAGCTCGCGGTCGATCGGATCGTCGTCGACGAGAAGCACCCGCACCGTCTCGCGCAAAGGCTGCGCCAGATAGTCAAAATCCGCGTCGACATCCATGTCTGTTTGCCGGACTGCCGTCATTGCACTCCCCCAAAAATTTGCCTCAAACCCCTCCGCGCCGCGCGAAAAGCTCACGCGTCGAACTTCGGCGCGCCGTCCTGCGCGCGCTTGGCCTCGGGCGCCGGCGGCAGATTCGCCCAGCGCACAATGTCCAGAATTTCACGAACGATTTGCGTCAACTCTTTCATCGTGTTCGGCTTGACGAAAATACGCGTCGCGCCGAGATCCATGGCGGCGGAATGCACCGTTTCCGTCGCCGTGGTGGTCAGGACGAAAATCGGCAATTCGCGCAAATCGAGGGAATGCCGCACCGCGCGCAAAACCCCGACGCCGTCGAGCCTAGGCATGTTGATGTCGAGGATCACCGCCGCCGGCAATTCCGCGAGCAAATCTCTACGCGACAACAAGGCCAGCGCGTCCACGCCATTGTCGACCCGCCCGCACTCGATATGCGACCCCGCGCCCCAACCGATCCGATTGAGGGCGCTTTTCATCAGGAAGACGTCGTCGTCGTCGTCATCCACGATGAGGATGTAGGGTGACTTCGCGTGGCCGGCGACTTCGAGCATTGGGAATCCCTCAACCGGCGAAACGCCGCCGCCCCACGCACGCAACCGACTCACGAATCAGATGGCCACCAACCAGTTTTATCAATTCTAAATCAAAAGTTAATACACGCAAGCGTTGCACTGATCCGACGAAGGTTGCATCCCCCGCCGGGCGGAGCTAGTCCGCCGGACCCACCACATCCTGCGCCGGGATGACCACGGCGAAAGTCGAGCCGACGCCGGGCTCGCTCTCGACCGAAAGCGTCCAGCCGCGCCGGTCGCACACCGACTTGCAGATGGCGAGGCCGAGGCCCGAGCCGGCGATCTTGCTGCGCGGCATCAGCCGGGTGAAGGGCTGGAAGATCAGCGCCTGCTGCGACGCCTCGATGCCGCGGCCATTGTCGCGCACGCGCAGCACGCAATCGCCATGCGTCTCGATCAGCGCGGTGATCGCCACGCGCGGATCTTCTTCCGCGCGACGGTATTTGATCGCATTGGAGACGAGATTGCGGACCAGCTGCTGGACGCCGGTGAGGTCGCCGCGGATCACCGGCAGGCCGGCGCTGACGACGATGGCGGCATTGGACCGGATCGAGGCGTCGAGTTCGCTCACCACCTCGCCGACCACCGAATCGAGCGAAATGTCCTCGGTCTCGGCCTGGGCGTTGTTGGCGTAGGAGAAGGCCAGGATGTTGTGCACGAGGTCGCGCATCCGCACCGCCGCGTCGGTCATCACCTCCAGGCAATGGCGCCCTTCGGCGTTGAGCAAAGCGCCATGCTCGTCGACCAGAATCTTGCCGAACACGCTGATCTTGCGCAGCGGCTCCTGGAGGTCGTGCGAGGCCACATGGGCGAATTTCTCCAGCCCCTCATTGGCGCTGGCGAGACGCATGTTGGCGCGCTGCAGCTCCTCCTGCGCGCGGTTGCGGGCGGTGACATCGACGAGCACGCAGAGATAGGACAGTTCCGGCTCGGTCTCGGTCTCGGCGAAAGCGGAGAACTCGACCTCGATCACCGTCTGGTCGCTGGCGACCAGACGCAAGGGAACACCCTGGCAATAGCCGGCCTCGCTGAGCGACGGCAGCAGTTCGCCGACCAGGGTTTCGCGCGAGTCCGCGTCGAGCAGGTCGCAGATGTCGTGGCCGATGACGGCGTCGCGCGCCCGTCCGGTCTTGTCGAGCAAGGCGTCGCTGGCGACGACAATGCTGCGGTCGGCGAGGAAGGAGCACATCATCACCGGCGTGTGGCGGTAGAGCCGCTCGAACCGGACCTGGCTGGCGTCCAGCGCCGCATTGGCCGCCGACAGCGCGATCTCGCGCGCCTTGAGCTGGGTGATGTCGCTGGTGACGATCAGCAGCATGGCGTTCTCGTCGCCGGCGGCGTCGCGATAGGGAATGCGATCCGTCGAGGTCCAGCGCACCGCCCCGTCGGCGTCGGTGGCTTGCGTCAGCACATTGGTGCTGGCGCGGCCCGTCGTCAGCGCCTCCTCATTATGGGCGCGCCAGTCGGCGTCGAGCGGCGCCAGCACGCTGTCAATGTCCATGCCGACGACATCGTCCGGCGAGAGGCCCACGGTGGACGCGGCCGCCCGATTGGCGCGCAGCACGCGGCGGTCGGCGTCGATCAGCCAGATCGACTGCGGCACGCTGTTGAACAGCAGGCGCAGCTTGCTCTCGTTGCGCAGCAGCGCCTGATGGGCGTTGTGCGCCTCGATCTTGAGCCCGATCCATTGGGCGATCTGCTTGACGAAGCCGCGCTGGATGTTGGTGAGCGGCCCGAATTTCGGCCCGGCGTCGGAAAAGAAGCTGACGGCGGCATAGACCTTGCCGTTGGTTTGCGGGCGTATGCCGATATAGGTGGCCGAGCCCTGCTCCGTTTCGACCAGCTCGGCGCGTCCGTCGCGCAGGCTGATATGGGCGCCGTCGAGCACGATCTCGCAGAGGTCGCCATCCTCGGGACAAGTGGCGTGGGCCTCGGCGCCCGGCGCGATCTGCGGCCAGCTGGTCCCCTCCGGCGCACAGAACCGGCAGGTCCCCGCCGCCGGCGTGCCGCAGGCGCGGTTGCACAGATCATGGGGCAGCCAGACCGGCGTGCCCGGCGCGAGCCCGTCGTCCGGCCCGCCGACCACGCCGATGACGCGATGATGGTCGCCCGCGACCTCGGTGGCGAGCGCGCGGTCGAGGCCGAGAATGCGCAGGCCGATCTCCAGGGCGGGCCGGATCGCCTCCTGCACCGGCAGATTGAGGTCGCCCTCGATCGCCGAAAGTTCTTTGAGCGCCGCGACATGGCGGACCTGCTCCGAGACGTCGCGCCCGCAGGCGACATAGGCGATGGTCGCCCCCTCGTCGTCCTGGACGGGGGCAAAAATCACCGTGCGCCAGATCTCGCCGCCGTCGGCGCGCTGGCGATGGATCAGGGTTTCGTACTTTCGCTCGGTCTTGAGCGCCTCGATGGCGGCGCGCACGTGCGGCAGAGTTTCCGGCGCCAGCGTCTCCAGCACGTCGAACACGTCGCGATCGACCAGAGCGGAGGGCGAGGTGTCGTAGACGGCGGCGAACACCTGATTGCAGAAGGTGATGCGGTTGGTGCGCGCGTCCCAGCTCACCAGCGAATCCTGCATCGAGGCGAGAATGGTGCGCTGGCGCCGGTCGAGTTCGCGCACCTGCGCCTGGGCGCGCTTGAGCTTGTCGATATCGACCAGCGTCACCACCGAGCCCTGCATGTCCTCGCCGTCCACCCGATAGGGCAGGATGCGCAACAAATAGCCGCGCCCGCCGACGCTGACCTCTTTTTCGCACATTTCGCGCGTCTCGGAGACGCGGTCGAGCAGCGCGTGAAAATCGGCATTGTCGAAGCGCACGGTGATGTGCGAGATCGGCCGCCCCACGTCATGGGGAATTAGGTTGAAGGCCTGCGCGGCGGCCGGCGTATAGCGGCGCACATGCTTCTTGTCGTCGAGGAAGATGGTGCCGATCTCGGTCGCCTTGAGCAGGTGCTCCATGTCGAGCGTCACCTGGATCAGCTCGTCGATCTTGCGCTGGTGCTCCGAGGTGACGGAATAGAGCTCCTCGTTGACGGAATGCAGCTCCTCGTTGGTCGACTGCAATTCCTCGTTCGAGGCCATCAGCTCCTCGTTGGTGGATTGCAGCTCCTCATTGCTGGTGGCGAGCTCCTCGATGGCCGATTGCAGGTTTTCTTCGGTGGATTGCAGCTCGTCGAGCAGGCCCTGGTTGCGGCGGCGCAACTCCAAAACCTCGTCGGCGGTGGACGCCGATTCCACCGCCGGCGCTTCCGGCTCGGCCGCCTTGGGCTTCTCCTCGCGGGTCTCGATGGTCAGCAGCAGGAAATCGCTCACCCCCTCGGTTTCGGACACGGGCTCGATCGACACCAGTTCGACGCGCTCGCCGGCCTCGGTCTCCCGCCTGATGCTGCGGCGGAATTTCGGGAACGGCATCCGCGCCTGCGCGCCAAGCCCGTTGGCGACCACCAGCGCCAGTTCGCGCGGCAGCATGTCGGCGATCTTTTGCGTGAAAACGCCCGGCTTCAGGTCGATATATTTGGAGGCGTCGCCAAAGATGTGCAGCAGCGTTCCATCGCGCGACAACAAGAATCCGGGCGGGGCGAAGCGGGCGAGCAATTCCTTCAGCGCGGCGAAAGTGGCGCGCGACACGTCCCGCGACGGCGCGAGCCCGCGCGTCGCGTCGGCGGCGCGCGGCGCTCCGGCGTGGCTGGTGTGCAGGCCGCGCGGCGTCAGCACGCCGGTCGGCAACAGCCTGATGTCGCGCGTCTTGGTGAAGATGCGCCATTTCTGGTTCACCGTCTTGAACTCGCCGGCGACATCGCCGAGCGATTCACTCGGGCCGAGGAAAGCCACGCCGCCCGGAACCAGGCAGAAGTGGAACAGGTTGAGCGCGAATTTCTGGGCGTCCTCGTCGAAATAGATCAGCACATTGCGGCAGGTGAGCAGATCGATGCGCGCGAACGGCGGGTCCTTGAGAATATTGTGCTGGCTGAAGACGATCAGGCGACGGATGCTCTTTCGGATGCGCACCTGGTCGCCTTCGCGCTCGAAATAGCGTTCGACATGCTCAGCCGGCAGCCCCGCGACCGCCGAAGCCGGATAGAGCCCCGCCGAAGCCACGGCCAGCGTCTGCGCATGGATGTCGGTGGCGAGAATTTTTAAGTTGAGCCGCTTGCCGAGCGCTTCCGCGGCCTCGGCGAAACAGATGGCGATCGAATAGGCCTCCTCGCCCGAGGAACAGCCGGCCACCCAGACGCGAATCTCGCGCTCGTCGGCGATTCGCTCCACCAGCGGCTTGACCACCTGTTCGATCAGCGCGTCGAACGCCTCGGCGTCGCGGAAGAAGGCGGTGACGTCGACCAGCAGGTCGTTGAAGAGATTGGCGACCTCCCCGCGGTTGATCGCCAGGAAATCGGCGTAATCGACCAGGCTCAGGCAGCCGACCAGCCCCATGCGCCGGCGGATGCGGCGCTCCATGGTCGGATGTTTGTAGACGCTGAAGTCGATGTCGTAGCGCGACTTGATGATCGAGAAAATGGTGGCGAACGGGTCCGCCTCCAGCAGGAGCTCGTGGCGGGGCTGCTGCGGGGCCTCTCCGGCGAGGCGCTCAACGATCAGGCCGGGGAGTTTTTCCGGCGCGGCGACCCCGTCGGCGAGGTTTTTCGCCAGCACCGAGGAGGGCATCGAATCGAATTTGGCGCTGGACGGCTCCTGCACGAACACGCCGCCGCCCGCCTTCCTGATGGCTTCGCAGCCCTTGGTGCCGTCCGACCCCGTGCCCGAAAGAATCACGCCGATGGCGCGCGCGCCGAATTCGGTCGCGGCCGAGGCGAAGAAGGAATTGATCGGCAGGTTGAGGCCGCCGACCTTTTCGGAGGGAAACAGCCGGAACCTCCCGCTCTCCAGCCGCATCTCCTGGCGCGCGGGATTGAGATAGATGACGTTCGGCTCGATCGGCATGCCCGTCTCGGCCTTGCGAATCGGCAACGCCGAATGCCGGGACAGCAGCTCGTCCATCATGGAGCGGAAATTCGGGTCGAGATGCTGGATGACGACGTAGGCCGCCCCGGTGTCGTTGGGGACGAAGTCGAAGAATTTTTCCAAAGCGTCGAGGCCGCCGGCGCTCGCGCCAATGGCGATCACCGCCAATGGCGGCTCCGCCGCCTTGGCCCGGCGCCTGCCTCCGGCCTGCGCCCCCCGCTTCGTCGATTGACCCGGTTCCTTCACCAACCCCGCCTCCCGCCTGACGAGGTGTGTTCGTCACGCCGCGCGGTTCAAGATAACGAGGCGCCGAGGCAAATCAATTCGGAAGACCAAGGACTCCCCGGGCGCTAACGTCGCGGGGGTCGGGCGGCGGCGCGTTCTCCCCGGAACCGCCGGCAAACCGAGCTTTTTCCGCGGACGTTTCCGCGCGGACGTTCGGTCATAGGTTTGACCAAGATCAGAACGCCGCGCCGGCCCCTGCGGCCTCTCCCGGCCACAATTGATTCGATAGAATGGGGCGCAAAAGTGTTAACACTCTCTTAACAACTGTGTGTGGCCGCCGAATCACTGTCAATATGCTGATTCCGGGTCGTGGCGAAAAGACGGTTAAATTTGTAACAGGGCCGTAAGAAAGTTTGATTTGGTTTGACAGGGGGGCGCGGTTACCTTCTAGACGTGGCGCAGCGCATTGCGCCGCCGCCGCTCCAGAGCGACCGGGCCGCAAGGGCTCGCGCAGGCTGGGGCCGATGAGAAAAAGTCCGGCGCGCCACCTTCGGGATCAGTGTCCCCCAAAAATGTGGCGATAGCCGGTCAAAAGCGGAACGCTCCCGCGAATCTGGCGGGGCGAAAAAAAGATCGGGATGCGAATGAAGTCGACCCAACAGACCACGCTTCGGAACCGCGTCGTCGTCTCCGGAGGCATCGGGGTTCACTCGGGCAAGCCCGTCCGCCTCGTCCTCAACCCCGCCGAAGCCAATGTCGGCCTCGTGTTCCAGCGCACCGGCCTCGCCAATGGCGCCAGCCGCCGGATCGAAGCCCGCCACACCAAGGTCACCATGACCGACCTGTGCACGGTGATCGGCGAAGAGGGCAAAAATCTCGTCGCCACCATCGAACATCTGGTCGCCGCGCTGCGCGGATTGAATGTCGACAATTGCCTGATCGAAGTCGACGGCCCGGAAACCCCGATCATGGACGGCTCCGCCGCCGCTTTCGTCGAAGCCATCGACAGCGTCGGCCTCACCACCCTGGAAGCGCCCCGCCGCTTCATCAAGATTCTCAAAAAGGTCCGAATCGAGCACGGCCGCGGCTATTCCGAACTGCGCCCCGCCGACGAAGGTTTTCGGCTCGATGTCGAAATCGATTTCGACAATCCGGTGATCGGCCGCCAGCGCAAAATTCTCGACCTGGAGCCGCAGGCCTTCCGCCGCGAACTCGCCCGCGCCCGCACCTTCGGTTTCCTCTCCGACGTGGAAAAACTCACCAAAATGGGTTTTGCCCTCGGCGCCTCCCTGGAAAATTCCGTCGGCATCGACGGCGACCGCATCCTCAACCCCGAGGGTCTGCGCTATGCCGACGAATTCGTCCGGCACAAGATGCTCGACGCGGTCGGCGATCTGGCGCTGGCCGGCGCGCCGCTGATCGGCGCCTACCAGTCCTATTGCGGCGGCCACAAGATGAATGTCGCCGTGCTCGACGCCCTGTTCGCCGACAAAAGCGCCTGGCGTTTCGTCGAGGCCCCGGTTCCTCAGAATCGCGAAGGCGCCCGCGCCGACCTGCGCGCCCCCGCCTTCCTGCCGGAACGCAACTGAAGCTTTTTCGCTCCACAGCAAAGGCGCCGCCGCAAGGCCGGCGCCTTTTGCATGCCGTCCTCATTCCTGAAGACGAGGACGCGCGGCGCGACTTAAATTCGCCGTAAAAGCCCGGCTTTTGTGGCAGCGCGCCGCTATAGCCTCACGGCGCGACATCCGTTACAAGCGCCAAGACCGCCAAACCTGTCCAGAGCCTCATGATGAACCGCAACAGCGAATACGGCCCGAAACTTCTTGTGGCGCTTGCCGCGCTGGCCCTGTCGGGCGCGCCCGCCCTCGCCTTTTCGCTGGACGACCTCAATCCGTTCGGTCCCTCCAAATACGAGCAAAAAGTCGATCCGCAGGTTCCCGCCGACCATTTCTACAACGAGGGCCTGACCAAGCTGGACAAGGGCGATTACGAAGGGGCGGCGAAAAAATTCGGCGAATTGCAGAAGAAGCATCCGTTCACCCAGCATGCGCGCAAGGCGCTGCTGATGGAGGTCTACGCCAATTATCGCGACGGCAAGGCCACCGACACCACCACCGCCGCCGACCGCTATCTCACGCTCTATCCCACCTCGCCCGAAGCCGCCTATGTCACCTATCTCGCGGGCCAGGTTCTGTTCGAAAACATGCCCGACATCCATCGCGACCAGGGCAACATGGTCCGGGCGATGAAATATTTCCAGGCCGTGGTGGAGAAATATCCGAAATCCGAATATGCCGCGGACGCCCGCTACAAGCTGCAGGTGGCGCGCGACCAGCTCGCCGCCTATGAGCTGAACGTCGGCCGATTCTACATGAAAAAGGAAAATTACGCGGCCGCGATCAACCGTTTCCGCGAGGTCCTGTTCAAGTATCAGACCACGCGTGAGGCCGAGGAGGCGCTGGAGCGTCTGACCGAATGCTATCTGGCCATCGGCGTCACCCATGAGGCGCAGACCGCCGCCGCCGTGCTCGGCGCGAATTATCCGAACTCGCCGTTCTACCAGGATGCGTTCGACCGGCTGAAGGGCCAGGGCCTGTCGCCGAAGGAGAGCCAGGACTCCTGGATCTCCAAGCTTTTCCGCAGCAGCTGATCGTTTCTTGAATTCGCGCGGCGTTTTTGCGAGAAACACGTTCAACGCTGCGGAACACCAACATGCTCGTCCAGCTCGCGATCCGCGACATCGTCCTGATTGACCGGCTGGAGCTGGAGTTCGCCGCCGGCATGACCGTGCTCACCGGCGAAACCGGCGCAGGCAAAAGCATCCTGCTCGACGCCTTTTCGCTGGCGCTCGGCGGACGCGGCGACGGCGCCCTGGTGCGCGCCGGACAGCCGCAAGGGCAGATCACCGCCGTGTTCGATCTGGCCATCGACCACCCCGCCCGCCAGATCGCCGCGGAACAGGAGATTTTGGTCGACGGCGACCTGATCCTGCGCCGCCTGCAACTCGCCGATGGCCGCAGCCGCGCCTATGTCAACGACCAGCCGGTTTCCGTGCAGGTTTTGCGCGCGATTGGACGTGAGCTGGTGGAGATCCACGGCCAGCACGACGACCGGGCGCTGGCCGATCCCGCTTTGCACCGCAGGCTGGTCGATGCGTTTGGCGGGCTCGAGCCCTTGGCCGAATCGACGCGCTCGGCCCATGTGCAATGGCGCCACGCCGAACGGCTGCTGCAGGATGAGCGGGAAAAGATCGAGCTGGCGCGCAAGGAAGCCGATTACCTCCGCCATTCCTTCGACGAACTGTCAAAACTGCGCCCGGAGCCGGGCGAAGAGGAAAAACTCGCCGGCGAGCGCATCGCCATGCAGCAGGCCGAAAAAGTTTTTGGCGAGTTGCGCGACGCCCAGGACACGGTGTCGGGCGACGGTTCGCCGCTCGCCCAGCTTTCGGGCGTGCTGCGCCGGCTCGACCGCCGCCAGCCCCAGGCGCCGGCGCTGATCGATCCCTGCCTTCAGGCGCTCGACGCCGCGCTCAACGCCCTCGACCATGCGCAGCAGGTTTTGGATCAGGCGCTGCGCGACGCGCGATTCGATCCGCGCGAGCTGGAGCGGGTGGAGGAGCGGCTGTTTGCGCTGCGCGCCGCCGCCCGTAAATATGGCGCGCCCGTCGAAAGCCTTTCGGTCCTGGCGCAAAAGATCGCCGACGATCTCGCCGCACTCGACGCCGGGGAAACCCGTCTGAAACAATTGGAGGCGGAGCGCGAGGCGACGGAAGCCGCATTCCGCAAAAGCTGCGCGGCGCTGAGCAAGGCGCGCAAGAAGGCGGCGTCCGAGCTGGACAAGGCGGTCAACGCCGAACTGCCGCCATTAAAACTGGCGGACGCGAAATTTTCGACCGAGATCACCTTGGACGAGGCCAGCGCCAGTGCCGATGGGGCCGAAAAACTCGAGTTCTGGGTGCAAACAAATCCCGGCGCCCGCCCCGGCCCGATGATGAAAGTGGCGTCGGGCGGCGAGCTGTCGCGGTTCATGCTGGCGTTAAAGGTGGTTTTGGCGGATCGGGGCTCGGCGCCGACCCTGGTGTTCGACGAGATCGATTCGGGCGCGGGCGGCGCGGTGGCCGACGCCATCGGCCAAAGGCTGGCGCGACTGGCGCAGCGGGTGCAGGTTTTGACCGTGACCCACGCGCCGCAGGTGGCGGCGCGGGCGGAAAAACACCTGCGGATTTCCAAACACCTCGCCGACAAGGGCGCGCGGGCGGCGACCAGCGTGGCGCCGCTGGAGGACCGTCACCGGCTGGAGGAAATCGCGCGCATGCTGTCGGGGGCGAAAATCACCGATGAGGCGCGAGCGGCGGCGGCGCGGCTGATGGACGGTACAGAGTAAGCGCGTTGAAGCCGCCGCGGGAAAGTATTACCTTCTTGGAATGGAGGTAATACCCATGGCGACGACGGTCACGGTCAAGGGTCAGGTCACGCTGCCGAAAGCGGTCCGCGACGCCGCCGGCATCAAGCCTGGAGACCGCGTGGAAGTGCGCGCCGCGCCCGGCGGCGGCATTCTGATCGAGCGGGAACAACAGGCGCCGGCTGATGTCGATGCGTTCCGTCGCCAGTTGCAGGAGGTCGCGCGCCGACAGCCTTTTCGCGGCGGGCCGCTGACCGGCATGACAAGCGATGAAATCATGCAATTGCTGCGTGGCGAGGAATGATTCTCGTCGACACCAATATCCTCATCGACATTTTTCAGAACGACGCCGTCTGGGCGGAAAAATCCATGGAAGCCATGGCGCAGGCGGCGGCGCGCGTTATCGCAAGTATTTTCCCGACGTGCGCTTATTGAAGCCGGAATGATCTCGCCAATGCCGCCGCTCCGGCGAGCGGGACCTCGTGGATGCCCGCGACAAGCGCGGGCATGACGTCTCAAGGCGGAATGGCGTCGCGCTCAAAAAGCCCAGTAGGCGCGGGCGTGGGGCGCGCCGTACCACAGCGCCAGTCCGAACAGCACCGTGCGGATATTGAAAACGCTGAACAGATCGAGCCAGCTCCGGGCCGGCGCGGGCTCGCTCGCCGCGCCCTCGACATAATGGCCGGCGCGTAGCCAGGGCAGCCAAAAGGTTCGACAGAATTCGGCGTTGAGGAAATCGCAATGCGACAGGCCGGCATGGCGCCGGTCGCGGACCCAGGGTTTGCGAAAACCGTTCGCGCCCGCGGAGCCATAGCCGAAGGTGACGGCCTCCGCCACCGCGGGCCAGATGTCGCGCGCGCCGATGTCGTTGATCAGCGGCCCGTTGAAACGGGTTTTGTGATCGTCCCAGCAAAAACTCGACGGCGTCACGCCGCCGCAGAAAATGATCCGGTCGAAGGTGAGGTCCGCGCATTCGCGCAAGACATGGGCGAACACATAGGCGCCAAAGCTGTGGGCGATCACCGAGACCGGGACGGCGCTCTCGCCGACGATCTCGCGGATTTGCGCCTTGGCCTGTTCGATGGCGCGGCGGCGAAAGCGCCCGACCGGCGCCAGGAACCGGAACAGGTCGACATAGCCGTAATTGGCGAGATGGGCGACCAGGCCCTCACTGCGCAAGGTCGCTTCGATCTCAGGGCGCCAAAGGGTGTTGGAGCGGATGCCGTGAATGAGAATGACGACGGGCGGCTCCTCCGGCGAACGGTCGCGCATGACCGGCGCCGAGCACGGAAACGTTGTCCCGCTCCCCGCGAATTTCTCAGACTGGACGATGTGTTGCGGCAAGGGGCGCTCGTCGAAATTCATTGATCTGCATCAATATGACGGGAGAAAGGGTTGCGTTCAAGTCTCGCCGCGCAATCGTCGCGGCCGAGGCGATCCAGCCTGCGAGGCGCCGAGTCGTGGATTGCTTCGCTCCGCTCGCAATGACGGCGGAGAGAGCAAAGAAAAGGCCGGGCAAATCGCCCGGCCTCGAAAACAATCAGCGGCTGAATTTCTTGTACTTTAGCCGGTGCGGGATGACGCTGTCCACGCCCAGGCGGCGCTTCTTGTCTTCCTCGTAATCGGCGAAATTGCCTTCGAACCACTCCACATGGCTGTCGCCTTCGAAGGCCAGCATGTGCGTGGCGATGCGGTCGAGGAAGAAGCGATCATGCGAGATGATCACCGCGCAGCCCGCGTACTCTTCCAAGGCCTCTTCCAGCGCGCGCAGCGTGTCGACGTCGAGGTCGTTGGTCGGTTCGTCGAGCAGCAGGACGTTGGCGCCCTTCTTCAGCATTTTCGCCAGATGCACGCGGTTGCGCTCGCCGCCCGAGAGCATGCCCACCTTCTTCTGCTGGTCGGCGCCCTTGAAATTGAAGGTCGAGCAATAGCCGCGCGAATTGATCTCGCGCTTGCCGAGATAGATCACGTCATTGCCGCCGGAAATCTCTTCCCAGACGGTCTTCTTGTCGTCCAGCGCGTCGCGCGACTGGTCGACATAGCCGAGCTGCACGCTCTCGCCGATCTCGATCGCGCCGCCATCGGGCTTTTCCTGGCCGGTGATCATGCGGAACAAAGTGGTTTTACCCGCGCCGTTCGGGCCGATCACGCCGACAATGCCGCCCGGCGGCAGTTTGAAGGAGAGATCGTCGATGAGCAGCTTATCGGCGAACGCCTTGTTCAAATTCTTGAACTCGATGACATTCTGGCCAAGACGCTCGGCGACGGGAATGATGATTTCGGCCGTGCCCGGCGCCTTGTCGTTCTGCTTGGCGACCAGCTCCTCATAGCGCTGGATACGCGCCTTGGACTTGGCCTGGCGCGCCTTGGGGCTGGAGGAAATCCACGAGCTTTCCGCCTCGATGGCGCGCTGGCGCGCCTCGTCTTCGCGGCCTTCCTGGGCCAGACGCTTCTGCTTCTGCACCAGCCAGGACGAGTAATTGCCCTCGTAGGGAATGCCGCGGCCGCGATCCAGCTCGAGAATCCAGCTGGTGACATTGTCAAGGAAGTAACGGTCATGGGTGACGATCAGGATCGCGCCGGGATATTCGCGCAAATGGCCTTCCAGCCAGTTCACCGTCTCGGCGTCCAGATGGTTGGTCGGTTCGTCGAGCAGCAGCAATTCCGGCTGCTCCAGCAGCAGCTTGCACAAGGCCACGCGGCGGCGCTCGCCGCCCGACAGTTTCGACACTTCCCAATCGTCGGGCGGGCAGCCCAGGGCGTCCATGGCCTGGTCGACCTGGCTGTCGAGGTCCCACAGGTTTTTGGCTTCGATCTCGTCCTGGAGACGGGTCATTTCGTCCGCCGTCTCGTCCGAATAATTCATGGCGAGATCGTTGTAGCGATCCAGAATGTCCTTCTTTTCCTTGACGCCGAGCATGACGTTGCCGCGCACGTCGAGGCTGTCGTCGAGCTTGGGCTCCTGCGGCAGGTAGCCGACGCGCGCGCCCTCCGCCACCCAGGCCTCGCCATTATAATCCTTGTCCATGCCGGCCATGATCTTCAGCAGGGTGGATTTACCCGCGCCGTTGACGCCGAGCACGCCGATCTTGGCGTCGGGGTAGAAGGAGAGATGGACATTGTCCAAGACCTTCTTGCCGCCCGGCCAAGCCTTGGACAGCCCCTGCATGTGATAAATGAATTGCCGCGCCATATTGGTTCCCTGTCGCCGGTTTTTCCGGTGTTTGCTGGGTCGATCTTGTAGCGGCGGGGCCGGCTGGACGCAAAGGGGAATATGGGGATGAACGCGTTTCCCCGGCATCGGCGCCTTAATTCTCGCCGCGCTTTGCGTTAAGGAAAATCGAGCCGCTCGCCAGCCGGAGCCCGCATGCCTGAATTCGACAGAGATTTTACCTCCGAGCCGTCCATCACGCGGTTTCCGCCCAAAGCCGCGCCAGGCGCCGCGCCCAAAACGCCGCCAGGTCCGTCGCCGGCGCCCGCCAGCCTCGCCAGCGATTCGCCGCTCGCGCCGGAGGCCTATGCGCCGCCGGCGACCTGCGCCGTGCGTCTCGCCCGATTCGTCGAGGTCGCCGGGGCCGCGCCCACCCCCTTCGCGCTGGGACTGCTGGCGCCGGCGGGCGGCGGCAAGACCAGCGCCCTCGGCTGGGTCGAGGCGCGCGCGCAAAAGCAGGGCGGCCTGGTGGTCGCCCGGTTCGAAGCCGCCGATCTCGCCGCCGACCCGGAGCGCGCGCTGGCCGCCGGTCTGTATCGCGCGCTGGCGCCGACGCAATCCGCGCTGGTCGCCGTGGCCGCGCGCGAGGCGGAGGAGGCTTCCGCAACGTCACACACGCAGGACAGACTGGATGATTTGCGCAAAAAGCTGATCGCCGAGCGCCAAGCGCTCGCCGATCATCAGGAGCGCCGCGCCGCTTTGCCCGAGACAGTGCTTTATGACCTGCCGGGCACGCAGGTCGACACATTCGCGCGGCGGATGCGCGGCGGGTTCGAGGCGCGCATGCAGGCCTTCGGCCTCAGCGGCGATCCGCTGCTGGCCTTCAAGGATTTCACCCGCGATCTCGCGGCGCTCGACGGGACGCGCGCGCGCATTTTCGCCTGTTTGCGCTCGCTTTACGCCTATAAGGGCCAGACCTCGCTGCTGGTCTATGCCGTGCTCTTGTACCTGCTGGCGCAAGGACTGGACTGGGCGTCGCTGCACAAGGCCGATTGGCTCGGCTGGCTGTCGCGCACCCACGAGGCCGGCGCGCAGACCGCCGAATACCTGCGCGACAGGCTCGGACCGCTCGACGCCGCCGCGACCTTGGCAACCTGGCTCGCTCTGTTCTGCATCGGCCTGAATCTGTGGCGCGCTTACGCCTTTTCCGCGCCGCTGTTGCGCGCGGCGAAAAAACTCGACGAAGACGTGGCGGCCCGGGCCCCCGAGGCCGACGAGGCGGTCGCCAGCCAGGCGCGGGTGGTCGAGCGGCTGGCGGCCCAGACCGCCGCCGCCAAACAGCAGGCCGCCGAGGCCGAGCGGCGCGCCGAAAGCGCCGGCGCCCTCGCGCCCGCCTTCCTGGAGCGCGACGCCGCCGGCCAGAAGCGCGAGCAGGCGCTGGCCTTGTTGAGCGCATTGTCGGCCGGGCTGGCGAAGAAGGGCGGGCGCGCCGTGGTGATCGTCGACGGCTTTGAAAAGGTTTTGGCGGGCGGCGCGCTGCTCGAGCGTCTGGCGCATCTCTTGGCGCGGCCCGGCCTTGTCTCGATCTTCGCGCTCGATCCGGCGCTGTGCGACGCCTCGAGCCAGGCGCGGCTGCTGCAATTGCCGCTGCGGCTCAACGCCGGCGCCTTCGATTCGCCGAGCTATGCGCCGCTCGACGCGTCGCTGTCGGCGCTGGAGGAGCGGATGCTGGTCTCGCTGGCGCCGCTGGTCGGCGACACGCCGCGGGCGAAAAAACGGCTGCGGAATTTTTATCTGTTCCTGCGTCCGGCGCGCGGCGCCGACGACAAGCTGGCGCCGGTGCTGGCCTTCGCCATCGCCACGGAAATGGCGGGCGGCGCGGAGCGCGAGGCGCTGGAGACGCTGGTGGCGGGCGGGCATCCCGACGTGGCGCGGGCGCCTTTGTTCGCCGACATGCTGAAGGCGACGCAGGACATTGGCGGGCCGCTGGAGGCGGAAAACCTGCGCCGCGCGGTGGCGCTCGCGCGGGTCGTGGCGGGGTGACGGGCGCCCCCTTCTCCCCTTGCGGGAGAAGGGGGATCGCGCTGAAAGCGCGAGACGGATGAGGGGTTTGTCAGTTCGATGATGGCGCCGTCGCATCGCGGCGCCCCCTCATCCGGCCCCTTCGGGGCCACCTTCTCCCGCAAGGGGAGAAGGGAGCGCCCTCACATCATTCCGGTCTTGCTCTCGAGCGTCATGCCGGAAAACGGCTCGATCCAGACCAGTTGATCCAGCACCCGGGTCACGCCCGGAATGTTTTCCGCCGCGCAGATCAGCGCCGCGCGCTGACGCTCGTCAAAAATCTCGCCGGTGAGCGTCACCACGCCGCGGTCCACGGTCACGTCGAGCGTGCGCGGCGAGGCAAAACCCTGCTCCTTCAATTCCGCGATCAGCCGGTCGAGGATCGCCTGATCGTCGAGCGGCGCCGCCGGCGCCGAGGCCTGGCGGCAGGCGGTCAGGGCGCGCAACAGATCGGAGCGGGTGACGATGCCGACCAGTTCGTCGCCGGTGACCACCGGAACCCGCTTGACCTTGCGCTTGTCCATCACCGCGACGATCTCGCTGAGCGAGGCGTTGGCGGCGACGGTGACGACGTCGCGGGTCATGACGTCGCCGACCTTGCGGCTGTGGCTCATCACATAGGCTTCGGCGACCTCGCCGGGCCCCAGCAAAAATTCGATCCAGCGCGGCCGGCGCTTGGCCGTGCCAATCTCCACCCGGTGCAAGAAGTCGCTCTCGCTGACGATCCCCACCAGCCGGCCGGCGGCGTCGAGCACAGGCAGGCCGGACGCGCGGATCGACAACAGGATGTTCACGGCTTCGTCGATGGTGGCCTCGGCCGCCACCGTTTTGACGTCCCGGGTCATGATATCCGACGCTCTCATGGAAGCTCCCTCCGCGGCGCCTGCGCCTCATCGGAGATTATACACCTGCCGGCGCAAATCGTTGACCCCGATCAAGGCTTGCTTTTGGCCCCGCGTCGATAGATGACCGTGAGGTCATTTTTTTGGAGGTTCAGAATGGCCAGACAGGCGCGCACGCCCGAGGCGCGCGAGGCGCGGGTCAAGGCGATCATGGCCGCGGCGCTCGACCAGTTCTCGAAAGTCGGCTTCGAGGCCGCGCGCCTCGACGACATCGCCCAGGCCGCGGGCGTCGCCAAGGGCACGATCTATCTTTATTTCGAGTCCAAGGAGCGCCTGCTCGAAGCGCTGGTCGCCTCGATCATCAGCGCGCCGCTGGAGGCGCTGGAGAATTCGGTCTCGGCCTCCACCGCGCCGGCAAGCGAACTGTTGCGCGAGTTCGGCGCCTTCATGGCCCAGGGCGCCCAGGACGCCGACCGGCGGCGGGTGATGCATCTTGTGTTTTCCGAAGGCGCCCGTTTTCCCGCCATCGCCCAGTTCCACCATCGCGAAGTGATCTCGCGCGGCGCCGCCCTGGTGCGCGCCATCATCGCCAAGGGCCGCGCCTCCGGCGAATTCGTCTATGACGAGCCCGAGCGTTTCCCCCAATTGATGATCGCCCCGGCGCTGGTCGCCGCGGTCTGGCTGCATGTGTTCGACCCCATCGAAAAACTCGACGCGCCGGCGCTGATCGCCGCGCATGTCGACATGCTGCTGCGCGCCCTCACCGGCCGCGCCGACTGAAACCATCCGCACGCGACAAAAATGGCGCGTTTTACTTGACGTACGTAAAGCAAAACCTTGGACCTAAGTCGAATTTTACGGCGAATACTGATTAAATTCGTTGATTATTAAGACGCTTTCGCGACACTCGCCGCATGTTCGGGGAGAGCCAGACATGAGTTCGGCGCAGGCGGAAGTCAGGACCGGCGGCCACGGGGCGATCGCGCCTCTGCTGGTGGGGCTCAACCTGTGCATCATGGGCGTCGCTCTGTTCGGCC
Source organism: Rhodoblastus acidophilus (assembly GCF_025961575.1). Taxonomy (GTDB): domain Bacteria; phylum Pseudomonadota; class Alphaproteobacteria; order Rhizobiales; family Beijerinckiaceae; genus Rhodoblastus; species Rhodoblastus acidophilus_C. The sequence continues at coordinate 118,226 of NZ_JAOQNX010000009.1, forward strand.
TGGCGCTGCTGCCGGCCGCGGGCGCCCGCACGGTGATCGTCATTCCCCGGCCCTTCGGACAAGATGCGGCGACCATCGTGGCGCAAGCTCAAGGCTTTATGCTGCGCGGCGGAATAGCGGGCGCCCTGCTCGCGCGCGGCGACGCGCCGGATTTCGTCCGGCGGCTCTACGCGAACGGCGCCCTGATGGTGCTGGACGGCAAGGCCCTGGACGGCTGCGCGTCCGGAAAATCATGACGGCGTTGGGAAAGGTTTCTTCATGAACAATATCGATCGGCTGCGGGCGAATTTCTCTCCGGCCATCATGGGCGTGATCGCGCTGTCGGCGGCGATCGCGGCCACCGTCGCCCTGGTGCGGCTGGACGGCGGCTGGCTCGCGGCCCTCGCCGCTCTGGCGGTCGCGGGCGGCGCCGGCGCGCTCTGGCTCGTCGACCGCACCGGCCCGGCGACGCGCATGGTCACCTCCGCCGCGCTCGCCGTCGAGGTCGCGATCCTGGTCTACGCCACCTCCGGCCACGCCTTCCAGATCGACATGCACATGTATTTCTTCGCGGCCCTGGCCATTACCGCGGGCTGGGTGGACGAGCGGGCGATGATCGCCTTCGCCGGCGTGGTCGCGATCCATCACCTGCTGCTCAATTTCCTCCTGCCCTGGGCGGTGTTCCCCGAGACCGCCTCCAACCTGCCGCGGGTGCTCATCCACGCCGCGATCCTGATCGCGCAGACCGTGGCGCTGTGCTGGCTGGCGGCGCGCCTGCGCCACGCCTTCGAAGACGCCGAAAGTCTGCAGGGCGAAGCCGAAAAGACCAGCCGCGCCGCCGCCGAGCGCGCCGTCCACGAGGGACGCCGGGCCGAGGGCGAAAGCCACCGCCGCGCCGAAATCCAGGAGTCCGTCTCGGCCTTCCAGCGTGAGATCGGCGGCCTCCTGGACAATTTGCGCGGCCAGGCCCGGCAGATGACGCAAGCCAGCCAGTCGCTCACCTCCGTCGCCGCCTCGGCCTCGCGCGACGCCGACCAGGCGGCGGACTCCTCGCAAGCCTCCTCCGGCGCCATTGGCGCGGTGGCGGCGGCGAGCGAGCAGCTCTCGCATTCCGTGGCGGAGATCCAGAACCAGATCGGCGGCATGAAGGCGCTGATCGACAAGGTGTTCGGCGCCGCCGCCACCGCGCAGGGCGATGTCGGGCAATTGACGGAACAGGCCAACCGCATTTCCGAAGTGGTCGCCATCATCCAGAACATTGCCGGACAAACAAACCTGCTGGCGCTCAACGCCACGATCGAGGCGGCGCGCGCCGGCGAGATGGGCAAGGGATTCGCCGTGGTCGCCAATGAGGTCAAGGCGCTCGCCGACCAGACCGGCAAGGCCACCGAGGACATCGCCCAGCGCATCGCCGCGATCAACGCCTCGACGCGCTCCACCGTCGACGCCATGGAGGCGATCGCCCGGCACATCGACGAGGCCAGCCAATGCGCCGGCGGCATTGTCGCCTCCATCGACCAGCAGCGCGTCGCCACCGGCGAGATCGCCGCCAATATTTCCCATGTGGCGCAGAGCACGCGCCATGTCAGCGAATTGTCGCGGCGCGCCAGCGAACAGACCCGCTCCGCCGACCAGGGCGCGGGAAGCGTCGCCGAGGGGGCGGTGAAGGCCGAGGCCACGACCGACGGGCTGACCCGCACGGTCGAAGCCTTCTTGAGACGCCTGGCGAGTTGAGACGTGCCGGCGCCCCTCCCCCCCAAAAACCTTTCGCAGGCGAGCGACCGGAGGGGGCGCGCATGACGCGCAGCTTCGCGCTGAAAGCCAGCCTGCTCTATGCGGTCGGTTTCCTGATCTACAAGGTCCTGTCCGACCGCCTGCTCGCCCATGTCGTCGACCACGACACTTATGTCGTCCTGCAGGGCTACAAGGGCTTCGCCTTTGTCGCGGTCACGACGGGTCTGCTCTATGTCCTGCTGCAGCGCGGCGAGCCGAAACAGCCGCCCGCGGCCGCGGAAGCCGGGACGCGCGCGCGCGCCATCTTTTCGGTGGCCGCGGCGCTGACGCTGGCCATCCTCGGCGCGGGCTGGCTGGTGTTCCAGACCATCGTCGCCAATATGGAGCAGAAGGCCCTCGACGAAGTCCGCGCCGTGGCCGAGCTGAAATCAGGCGACCTCGGGCGCTGGCTGCAGGCGCAGGAGAGCGCCGCGGGATCGCTGGCCTATAATGTCGCCACCCAGGGCCTGCTCGACGACTTCGACCAGCGCGGCGCCGAGATGGGGTCGATCCGCGCCGAACTGGCGCGGCGCGGCGCGGCGTTCAATTTCGCCGCCGTCGACCTGATCGACGACGAGGCGCGCTCCTATTTCGGCGCCGGCGACGAGCCGCCCGAACTCGCCGTCGCCGCCGCCAAGGCGTTCGGCGACGCCGCGCCGGCCTTTGTCGGTCTCCATGTCAAGCGCAGCGCCGTCGGCCCGCGCTTCGGCTTCGTCGCGCCGCTGCCCCAGGCCGGCGCGAACGGGCGCCGCTTCGCGCTCTATGCCGAACTCGCGGCGAGCGACCATCTCTATCCCTTCCTGTCCGACTGGCCGCTGCCGCGCGCGACCGGCGCCGGCGTGCTCGCGCGCCGCGACGGCGCCGAGGTGCTGTTCCTCAGCGCTTTGCCCGGCGACCCCAATGCGGCGCTGCGCCTGCGCGTCAGCTTTGCGAGCTCGGAGGCGCCCATCGCCCGCTTCCTGCGCGGCGAATCCGGGGCGATGCGCGGGATCGACCCCATGGCGCGGCCGGTGTTCGCCGCCGGCGCCAATGTGCCGGGCGCCGGCTGGGCGCTGGTGGCGCGCCTCGACGAGAGCGAGGCGCTCTCGGACAAGAACCATTACGCCCGCATTGTCGGGCTCGCCATGACCCTCGCCATCGTCGCCGTCTGGCTGATCGCGGGCTTCGTGCTTCAGGGACAGAAACTGGCGCGCGCGCGCGCCGACAGAAAGTTGCAGAAACGCTTCCAGGTGACCTTCGAACAGGCCGCCGTCGGCATGATCCATGGCGACCTCCACGGCGGCATCCTGCGCGTCAACCGACGCGCCTGCGAAATGTTCGGCTATACGCAGGAGGAGATGCTCGCCAATAACGCGCTGCTGATGTCGGCGCCGGAGGGCATGGTCAAGCTCGACACCGACATGGAATGCCTGCGCAGCGGCGCGCATAGCGAATATTTCGCCGAGCGCCGCTACCAGCGCAAGGACGGAACCTGGTTCGACGCCTCCGTCTCCGTGAGCCTGGCCCGGGGCGAGGCCGGCGAGCCCGATTATATGATGATCGTGCTCCAGGACATTTCCGGCCGCAAGGCGACCCAGGTCGCGCTGGAGCAGAGCGAGGAGCGCTTTCGCCTGGCGCTCGAAAGCGCGCGCGAAGGCGTCTGGGACTGGCGTCCCGACAGTGACGAAGCCTATTATTCCCCGGGCTGGAAGGCCATGCTCGGCTATGCCGACGACGAGATCGAGAGCCACGCCTCGGCCTGGCGGCGCGCGGTGGCCGAAGAGGGCCGCGCCGCGTTTCGTCAGCAATTCCTGGAAATCCGGGCGGGACAGCGGGAGAATTTCGAGTTCGAGACGCGCATGCGCCATCGCGACGGGCGCTGGCTCGACGTGCTCTCGCGCGCCATCCCCGTCTTCGACGCCAATGGGCGCATGGTGCGCGTGGTCGGCGCCGACACCGACATCACCGAGCGCAAACGCCACGAATCCCAGCGGCGGCTGGCGAGCGCGGTGTTTGTCAGCACCCATGAAGGCGTCTGCGTCACCGACGCGCAGCGCAACATCATCATGGTCAATCCGGCCTTCGAGGAAATCACCGGCTATCGCGAGGCCGAGGTGCGCGGCCAGAACCCGCGCGTGCTGAAGTCGGGCCTGCACGACGACGCCTTCTACCAGGCGATCTGGCAGGACATCGCCGAAAAGGATTATTGGCGCGGCGAAATCTGGAACAAGCGCAAGGACGGCTCGGTCTATCCGGAATGGCTGACCATTTCGGCGGTGCGCGACGCCCTTGGCGCGATCACCAATTATGTCGCTCTGTTCACCGACATCAGCCGGGTCAAGGAATCCGAGGAGCGGCTGAAATTCCTGGCGCACCACGATCCCTTGACCGCGCTGCCCAACCGCACCCTGCTCAGCCTGCGCATCGCCCAGGCGCTCGGCCGCGCCCGCAACGCGCCGACCACCGCCGCCGTGCTGTTCCTCGACCTCGACCGGTTCAAGACGGTCAATGACAGCCTCGGCCACGCCGCCGGCGACGAATTGCTGGCGCTCGCCTCCGAACGCTGGAAACACGCCCTGCGCCCGAGCGACACGCTGGCGCGGGTCGGCGGCGACGAATTCGTCGTCCTGCTCGAAAATGTCCGGGACGTCCATGAGGCGGAGCAGATCGCGCGGCGGCTGATGGCGGCGACCTCGGCGCCCTTCACTTTGTCGCATGGGCGCGAGGCCTGCGTCGGCCTGAGCATAGGCGCGAGCCTGTTCGCCCCCGGCGCCGACGCCGACGCGCTGATCCAGCGCGCCGATTCCGCGCTTTATCTGTCAAAACAATGCGGCGGCGGCGCGCTGAATTTCTATTCGGAAACGGTGACGGCGGAGGCCAGCGCCCGCCTCGCCATGGAGGCGGGCTTGCGGCGCGCCCTGGAGCGCGGCGAATTCGTCCTCCAGTACCAGCCGCTTGTGTCGCTGAAAGACCACAGCATGGTCGGCGTCGAGGCGCTGGTGCGCTGGCGCGGGCCCAACGGCCTCGTGCCGCCCGAACAGTTCATCGCGCTGGCGGAAAAGACCGGGCTGATCGTGCCGCTCGGCGAATTCGTCTTGCGCGAAGCCTGCGCGCGGATGAAGGCGTGGCGCGACGCGGGCGCGACGATCGGGTCGATCGCGGTCAATTTTTCGCCGGTGCAGATCAGCCGGACCAATATTGCCGAGCGCGTCGCGGCGATCCTCGAGGAAACGGGGCTGCCGCCGCAATGCCTGGAGATCGAGATCACCGAAACCGCTTTGGCCGAACCCGGCGAAGAGGTCGAAGGCCGGTTGCGCGCGCTGAAAAATCTGGGCGTGCGCCTCGCCATCGACGATTTCGGCGCGGGGCATTCGTCGCTGTTCTACCTGCGGCGCTTCCCCATCGACAAGCTGAAGCTCGACCGCGATTTCGTCCAGGACATTCCGCGCGATCCCGTGAGCATGGAAATCGCCGTCGCCATCATCCGGCTGGCGAATTCCTTGCAGGTGACGGCGCTGGCCGAAGGCGTCGAAAACCGCGAGCAGGCGGATTTTCTGGCGGCGAGCGGCTGTGCGCTGGCGCAAGGCTATCTGTTCGACAAGCCGCTGTGGGAAGAGGAGCTTTTTCAGCGTTTCGGCCTGCAGGAGACGCGCGCGGCGGGGTGACACGCAAAGTTGCGCGCTACAACCCCTGATACCCATAATCCGCTTTCGGCGCGAAGGGTTTCAGCTTAAGCTGCAGCCTGCGTTGCATAAGCGTTCCTCCCGTTCATTCCAGACCTCGAAGGCGCCCATGCAAAAGCTTAAACTCTGGCTGGCCAGCCGCTGGGTGGCCGCCGCCGGCTTCATGGCGGCGACGCTCCTCGCCCTTCTGCCCCTGATCGCCGCGGCCTTTGCGGCGCCGCTCGTGCTGCTGTTTCTTCACAGCCCCGGCTATATGGTCCACCAGGTGGAGGAGCACACCGGCGACCGCTTCCGCACCTTCGTCAATCAGCGCGTGTTCGGCGGCCGGGAGGCGCTCAGCGTCGGCGCGGTTCTCGTCATCAACCTCCCCGTGGTCTGGGGGCTCAATCTGGCCGCGCTCTATGCCGCCTATTTCTGGGGGCCCGGCTATGGGCTGGTGGCGCCCTATGCGATGCTGGTGAACGGCATCACCCATATCGGCGCTTCCGCGCGCTTCCGCAGCTACAATCCCGGGCTGGGCACGTCGCTGTTCCTGTTCCTGCCGCTCAGCCTGGCGACGCTTTATGCGATCGGACCGGTCGCGGCGGGATTCCATCTTGCGGGTCTGGGGCTGGCGCTGCTGCTTCACCTGCTGATCATCGCCCATGTGCTCCGGCAGATCAGGGGGCAGACGGCCTGAGGCGGCTCGGTCTCGTCGGTCGGCGTGGGTGCCCGGGACAAGCCCGGGCATGACGTCCTACAGAAAGCCAATCACCGTGAGGTGCGCATCAGCCTCACATCGAGGTCGCGGACTTTTTTGCGCAAGGTGTTGCGGTTCAGGCCCAGAAGTTCCGCCGCCTTGATCTGGTTGCCGCGCGTCGCCGCGAGCGCGATCGAAATCAAGGGATATTCGACCTCGCGCAGGATGCGGTGGTAGAGGCCGGGGGGCGGCAGGTTGTCGCCATGGGCCTTGAACAGCTCGGTGAGGTGGCGCTCGACCGACATGGCGAGCGATTCATCCGAATGCGCCGGCTGCGCCGACAGCGAGGCCGAGCCGCTGGGCGGCGTCGGGCGCGGCGCGCCGCTGGCGGAATCGAGCCCCAGCTCCGACACCACGATCTGCTCGGAAATCACATCCTGCGGATAGAGCGCGGCGAGACGGCGGACCAGGTTTTCCAGCTCGCGGATGTTGCCCGGCCATTTGTAGCGCTTGAGGCGGTCGAGCGCGAGCGGCTCCAAAGATTTGAGCGGCAGGCCCTCGTTGGAGGCCTGGGTGAAGAAATGCCGGGCGAGATCGCCGATGTCCTCGCTGCGCTCGCGCAAGGGCGGCAGGCGCAGCGGCACCACATTGAGGCGGAAGAACAAATCTTCGCGGAACAGGCCCTGCTGGATCAGAACGCGAAGGTCCTTGTTGGTGGCGGCGACGATGCGGACATTGGTCTTGATCGGCGTGCGGCCACCCACAGTGGTGTATTCGCCTTGCTGGAGCACGCGTAAAAGGCGGGTCTGCGCGTCCATCGGCATATCGCCGATTTCGTCCAAAAAGAGCGTGCCGCCTTCGGCCTGTTCGAACCGGCCGATCGAGCGGGAGTTCGCGCCGGTGAACGCGCCCTTTTCGTGGCCGAACAGCTCGGATTCGATGAGGTCGCGCGGGATGGCGGCGACGTTGATCGGCACGAACGGGCCCTTTTTACGCTTGCCGTAATCGTGCAGGGCGCGGGCCACCAGTTCCTTGCCGGTGCCGGATTCGCCGGTGATCATCACCGTGAGGTCGGACTGCATCAGTCGCGCCAGCGCGCGATAAATGTCCTGCATGGCGGGCGAACGGCCGACCAGCGGCATGGCGTCGAGATCGTCGGGTTCGGGCGCGCGCAATTTCGCCCGCGGCTCGCTCATGGCGCGGCCGACAATGGCCAGCAGCTCCTTGAGATCGAAGGGTTTGGGCAGATATTCATAGGCGCCGCGCTCGGAGGCCTTTATTGCCGTCATAAAGGTGTTCTGGGCGCTCATGACGATGACCGGCAGGTCGGGCCGCGCCTTTTTCACCCGGGGCAGAAGTTCAAAGGCGTTCTCGTCGGGCATGACCACGTCGGTGATCACCAGATCGCCCTCGCCGGCCTCAATCCAGCGCCACAGCGTGGTGGCCGCGCCGGTGGTGCGCACGTCATAGCCGGCGCGGGTCAGCGCCTGGCCGACGACGGTGCGGATGGCGGCGTCATCATCGGCGACGAGAATATTGCCGGTCGGCATTCAAAAACCTCCAGAAACCGTCAGATTTCGCGACGGGAATAGACGGGCATCAACATACGGAACACGGTCTTGCGCGGATGCGATTCGCATTCGATGACCCCGCCGTGATCGCCCACGATTTTCGCAACCAATGCAAGTCCGAGGCCAGACCCTGACGTTTTCGTGGTCACGAAGGGGTCGAACAGGTGCGGGACGAGGTCTTCCGGCACGCCGGGACCATTGTCGCGCACGCAGAATTCGAGCGGCAGGCTGACCGGCGAGGCTTTGCCCGGCGCGCGGATGCGCACGCCCGGACGATAGGCGGTGGTCAATTCGATCTCGCCTTGCAGGGCGTCGGGGCCGATCGCCTCGGCCGCGTTCTTCACCAGATTGAGGAACACCTGGATCAGCTGGTCGCGGTTGGCGAGCACCGGGGGCAGCGAGGGGTCGTAGGATTCGACGAAGCGGACATTCCGGGCGAAGCCGGCTTGCGCCACTTTGCGCACGTGCTCCAGCACTTCATGGATGTTGATGGCGCGGCGCTCGACGGGGCGGCCGTCGGAAAAAGCCTCCATGCGCTCGACCAGATGGACGATGCGGTCGGTCTCGTCGCAGATCAGCCGGCACAAAGCCCGGTCCTCGTCGCCGAGCGACGTCTCCAGCAATTGCGCAGCGCCGCGAATGCCCGACAGCGGGTTCTTGATCTCATGGGCCATCATCGCGCCCATGGCGGAGAGCGAGCGCGCCGCGCCGCGATGGGTGAGCTGGCGGTCCATCTTGTCGGCGATGGTGCGCTCCTGCAGCATCACCACCACGCCATTGTCGAGCTGCGGCAGCGGCGCGATGTGAATGTCGACATAGCGCTCGACGCCGATGCGCGGCGTGCCCAGGTCGACGCGATATTCGTTGATCGGCGCGCGGCGGGCGCGCACCTGCTCGATGGCGCCGATCAGCGGCGAGCCGAACGGCAGCAGGTCGTGGAAGCGGATTTTTCGCAGCGCATTGCGCGACATGGCGAAGAACAGCTCGGCCGACGGATTGGCGTCATGGATCATGCCGTCGCCGCCGACCGACAGCAGCGGATGCGGCAGCGCATTGAGCAGATGCGTCGCCATGCAGGCGTCCATCTCGCAATCCGCCTCATTAATGGGCAGAACGCCGAACGGCGCGCCAATTGTTTGGAGTTTCTTCGCCTTCATGCGGCTTCCTTCCGGGGCGCGGCGTAGAGGTTGTGCAAAAAGCTTCGCACCTCGCGCGGGTCCTCGCTTTCGACCAGGCGGCGGCGCGCATGCGGATCGACGGCAAAGCCGTCGCGCGCCGCCTGATCGGCATAGGCGGCGAGATGCTTTCGACTATGCCGCAGGCCGTGGCTCTCGCCAAAATTTTGGAGCAGGGTTTCGAAATGTTCTGACGCGGCGGCGCGGCGCAGTTCGGCGGCGATTTTGGCCCGGGGCGCGCCGGCCAGTTCATGGGCGATGTCGCCGACCAGCCAGGGCTGGCCCAGCGCGGCGCGGCCGATCATCACCGCCTTGGCGCCGGACAGCGCCAACATTTTGCGCGCGTCGGCGGCATTGCGGCAGTCGCCATTGGCGACGACGGGAATTTTGACCGCCTCGACCGTGGCGCGGATCGCCGCCCAATCGGCCTCGCCCTTGTAAAACTGGTTGCGGGTGCGGCCGTGCACCGTGACCATCACCGCCCCCTCCCCTTCGGCGCGGCGCGCCAGTTCCGGGGCGTTGAGCGCGTCATGGTCCCAGCCGAGCCGCATTTTTACGCTCACCGGAATTTTGGTGGCGCGCACGGTCGCCGCGATCAGCGCCTGGGCGAGATCGAGGTCGCGCATCAGCGCCGAGCCCGCCGCGCCGCCCGTGACCCTCCGCGCCGGACAGCCCATATTGATGTCGATCAGCTCGGCGCCCGCCTGCTCGGCGCGGCGCGCCGCCTCGGCCATTTGCGCGGGATCGCAGCCGGCGATCTGCACGGCGTGCGGCGTCACGCCGTCGCCCTGCAGGCGCAACAGCGATTCGCGCCGGTCCCGGCCGCGTTCGTCGCTCGCCACCATTTCGGAAAAGGCGAGAGCCGCGCCAAAGCGTCGCGCCAGCCGCCGCATGGCCAGATCGGTGATCCCGGCCATAGGCGCCAGCAGCGCGCGGCCCTGCAAAGCCAGCCCGCCCACATGCCAGGGATCGGCGAGATCGCTGCATGTTTGTTGAGCAAAAAGGTTCATGCATTCATTTTAGACAGATTCTTGGACGCTGCAAAGAAAAACGGCGGCCGCTTGACAAGCGTCGTCATGCCCGGCCTTGTGCCGGGCATCCACGCCGAGCCGCCACTTCAAGCGGCGTCCGAAAGATACGAGCATTCCCAAGCGTTAGGTCGCGCTTCATCACGGCGTGGATGGCCGGGACAAGCCCGGCCATGACGCGCGTGGACATGACAAGCGGAGTTTGCATGGCGGAGCGTTGCGTTTTTCTTGTTGTCGCGGCCGGGCGCGGATCGCGCGCCGGCGCCGGCGGGCCGAAGCAATATCGCGAACTTGGCGGCAAGCAGGTTTTGACCCGCACGCTGGAGGCGCTGCTGCGCGCCGCGCCGGATGCGCGCGCCCTGACCGTGATCCACGCCGACGACCGCGACCTCTATGACGCGGCGGTGGCGCCGCTTTCCAAAGATTTGCGGGAAAAACTGCTGCCGCCAACCATTGGCGGCGCCACCCGCCAGGAGAGCGTCTGCAACGGCTTGGACACGCTGGCGAACGTCTGCGCCGCCGACGATCTGGTCCTGATCCACGACGCGGCGCGCCCCTTCGTCAGCGCCGCTTTGATCGAGCGGGCGAAAGAGGCGGCGCGAAAAGGCGCGGGCATTCCCGGCCTCGCCGTCACCGACACGATCAAGCAGATCGCCGGGGACGCGCGCATCATCGCCACGCCGGAGCGCGCCACCTTGCGCGCCGTGCAGACGCCGCAGGCCTTTCGCTTCGGCCTGATCCACAAGGCCCATCTGGCCGCCAGGGCGGATGGCGCCGGCGACCTGACCGACGACGCCGCCGTGGCGGAATGGGCGGGCCATTGCGTTTTCGTCTTCCCTGGAGAGGCGGAAAACGGCAAACTCACCACATTGGAGGATTTTGTGCGCGCCGAAGCCAAGCTTTTGAACGATCTGCCCGACATTCGCACCGGCATGGGATTTGACGTCCATGCGCTCGGCGAGGGCGACCATGTCTGGCTCGGCGGCGTGAAAATTCCGCACAATCAGGCGCTGATCGGCCATTCCGACGCCGACGTGCTGCTGCACGCCATCACCGACGCCGTGCTCGGCGCCATCGCCGACGGCGACATTGGCGCGCATTTCCCGCCCAGCGACGAAAAATGGCGCGGCGCCTCCTCCGACCGTTTTCTTGCTCATGCCGTGGCGCTCGTGGCTGCGCGCGGCGGGCGCATCGCCCATATTGACGCCACGTTGATCTGCGAACGTCCGAAAGTCGGCCCGCATCGCGAAGCCATTCGCGCGCGCATCGCCGAAATCATGGACCTGCCGCTCGATCGGGTGGCGGTCAAGGCGACCACCTCGGAACAACTCGGGTTTACCGGAAGGCAGGAGGGCATCGCCGCGCAGGCGTTGGCGACGGTGCGCCTCCCCTAAAAAAAGGGGAGAGGGGCATGAAACGGCATCTGGTCGAGCAAGCTGAAAAACTGCTTTCGGCGGCCCGCGAGCGCAAGCTCAAGCTCGCCACCGCGGAAAGCTGCACCGGCGGTCTGATCGCCGCCGCTCTCACCGAAATTCCCGGTTCCTCGAACGTGTTCGAGCGCGGCTTCGTCACCTACAGCAACGAGGCCAAGATCGACCTGCTCGGCGTCGCCAAGGAGTTGATCGCCCGCCACGGCGCCGTCTCCGAGGCCGCGGTCGAGGCCATGGCGCTGGGCGCGCTGGAAAATTCCCGCGCCCATCTCGCCCTGGCGGTCTCCGGAATCGCCGGGCCGGAGGGCGGCTCCGCCGACAAGCCGGTGGGCACGGTTTTTTTCGCGCTGGCCCGCGACGAGCGTCCGGTCAAGATCGTCCGCAAGAATTTTGACCCCGATCTCGACCGCAGCGAAATCCGCACCCAGGCCGCCGCCTTCGGGCTGGACATGCTGATGGAGGCCGTGGAGCCGCATATTTTGGCGTGACGGCGGCGCGGCGGACCTCGAAGCGCCCGCAGGAAAATAGCCGCCGCAACCAAACCGGGCCTCTGGCGTTACGCGCCCATGTCCGACCCATTACCCCATTATTTCAAACGCTGCTATTCGCCTGCGGAATTGGTCGCCGACGCCCTGGTGCATGGGATCGCCATTCTCGCAGGCTTCGTCGGCTTCGCCGTGCTGTTCTTTCGGCTGGGCGAAAAAGGCGATGCGGCGTCGGCCGCCGCCGTCGGCGTTTACGCGCTCGCCTTCTTCCTGCTGTTCGGCGTGTCCTGCGCCTATAATCTCAGTCCGCCCTGCCGCGCCAAATGGTTGTTGCGCCGCCTCGACCGCGCCGCAATTTTCCTGATGATATCGGGAACCTATACGGCGCTGCTGTCGCTCACCGCGCAGGATGTCCGCATCTGGCCGGCCGTCGCCTGGGTGTGGTTGGCGTCGATCGGCGGCGCCGGTTTCGCGCTGCTGGCGACTCCAGGCCGATTCGACCGGGCGATGCTGGCGCTCTATCTGACTTTGGGGTGGGGCGCGATGGCGGGGGCGCCGCGCCTCGCCGCCGGACTGCCGCCGGAGACGATGAGCCTGACGCTCGCCGGGGGCGTGCTTTATTCCGTTGGCGTGCCGTTTCACTTGTGGAATAGTCTGAAGTACCAGAACGCCATTTGGCACGGCTTCGTCACATTGGCCACCGCCTGCCAGTTCGCCGGCATCGCCAAGGCGGTGGGTCCCTGACGCGGTTCCGGACTGGTCCCAGACTGGTCCCAGACTCTTGCCATCATCCCGCCGCACGCATTAGTTTAACTCTGAACGTTGCTGAACCGGAGCTGTTCATGTCGCTGCCTGAAGATCATCCGCGTCTGAAGAAGCGCCTCTATGGCGTCGACGAACTGATCGCCGATGGCTTTGTTCACGCCATCGCCATTGTCGCCGGGCTGATCGCCTTCGGCGTGCTCATCAATCATGCGGTGGAGCGCGGCGCGGTGTCCGAGGCCTTCGCCTTCGGCGCCTATGCCGCCGGCTTCTTCCTGCTGTTCGGCTTTTCCTGCGCCTACAACATGACCCCGCCCTCCAACGTCAAATGGATCCTGCGGCGCTTCGACCACGCCTCGATCTATCTGATGATCGCCGGCACCTATACGGCGCTGCTGTCGCAATTGCCGTCAGGGGTTTTCGCCTGGTCGCTGGCCATTTTCGTCTGGGTGGTGGCGCTGGGCGGCGCGGCGGTCAAAGTGTTTTTGCCCGGGCGCTACGACAAGGCGTCGCTGGTGGTCTATCTGGCGCTAGGCTGGGTCGGCGTGGTCGCGGCCAAATCCCTGTTCGACAACCTGCCGATGGCGACGCTGGTGCTGACCCTGGTCGGCGGCCTGTTCTATTCGGTGGGCGTGCTGTTCTACCGCTGGCACACGCTGAAATTCCAGAACGCCATCTGGCACGGTTTCGTCGCCGTGGCGGCCGGCTGCCAATATGCGGGAATCGCACAGGCCGTAGCGGCGGCGGGGTGACCGCCGCACGGTTAATTCATGATTAAACCGGCGCCGAGATCACACATTGTTGATTGCGTTGCGTCAGCAAGGCGCCCCAGAAGAAGCGGAATTCAACAATCGGGTAAGACTAGCTGAAGGTCTAGCCCGATGGATTGCGCTGCATCATTGACGCGCGCGCAAGCCAAGGGCAAGCTCGATTTGCCTTTCAGGATCGCGCATGAACACTCGACTGCGTTTCACTCTCATGGGGATTATCGCGGCTTTCGCCGCTTTTCCCGTCGTCGCGCCCGGCGAGACGCATGAGCGCCAGCTTCGCGTGACGCCCGAAGCCTCCTGCGCCGCCACTTTGCCGGCGCATGTCGCCGGCTTGCCGAAATTCTCCGAAGCCCTGCTGTCGGGTCGCGCCGTGCGCATCGTCGCCATCGGCTCCTCCTCGACGGAGGGCGTCGGCGCCTCCGCGCCCACCCGCAGCTATCCCGCCCAATTGCTGGCGCTGCTCAATCTGGCTCTGCCGGCGACCGAATTCGAGGTGGTCAATCTCGGCGTCGGCGGCGAAACGGCGTCCGCGACGGTCGAACGGCTGCGCCGGGACATCCCCAAGCAACATCCCGATCTGGTGATCTGGCAGGTCGGCACCAATGACGGCCTGAGGGACGTGCCGGTCGGCGACTATGAGCAGACCCTGCGCTCGGCGTTGGGTTTTCTCCGCCAGCGCGGCGACGATGTGATGCTGGTCGGCATGCAATGGACGCGCAAATTCGCCGCCAATCCCCACTATCTCGCCGTGCGCGACGCCACCAGCCAGGTCGCCGCCGAGACCGGCGTGACGCTGGTTTCGCGCTTCGACGCCATGCGCCGACTCGCCGAAGTCAGCGGCCGTGAAGAGCTGATCGGCCCCGACCAGCTGCACATGAACGATCGCGGCTATCGCTGCCTCGCCGAACAGGTGGCCGCGACCCTTTCGCACGCGATCGACTATACGGAAAAACCGTCGCTGAACGATCAGGGCTGAGGCAGGCTCTCCCGCCACGCCAGGACCGCCGCGGCGTCGCAGGGCAGTTCGCAGGCGAATTCGCCGGCATAGGCGCGCCAGTCGTCAGCGCGCTTGCGGGCGACGCCGATCAAAGTCGGCTGGCCCGCCAGCGCCGCCGCGCCGATCTCCGCGACAAACCCGCCGCCTTCCGCCTCGACGCGGCCAAACCGGCTGATCAACAACAGGTCGGGTTTTTGCGCCAGGCTTTGCGCCAGCAGACCGGCGACTTCGGCCAGCGCGCCGCTGTCCAGCCGGCAGCCGGTGGCGCAAGCGCCGAGATTCTGCATCAGATCGAAGGTCCGGCCGCTGTCGATATGCACGGCATAGATGGTTTCCGCGCAGGGCGTCTGGGTCACGCCGCCCACCCTTTGGCCGCGCGCCTCCAGCGCCGCGCGCACCTGGGCGAATAGCGCGTCGATCGGCTCGCCTTCGTCATAGATCACGGCGGCGAGGGACATCATCGGACTTCTCGGCGGATGAGGAAAACCGCGACCCCTTCGGCCCGGTTTTGCGCCTCCAGAACGTCGCCGGTTTCGCGCAGGAGATGCGGCACGTCGACAAAACTCATGGGATCGGTGCAGGACACTTCGACTCGCTCCCCGGGCGCCATGTCCGCCAGAAATTTTCGCGTCTTCAACACCGGCAACGGGCATTTGAGGCCGCGCAGGTCCAGAATTTTCGGCGCCAGCAGCGCTTCCGCCGCCGCGAGCTCCTCGGGCGTGTTGACGTTCATGAAGGGATCGCGCGGAATGGCCGGCCATTCCACGGTCGCGCAGTCGTAGCGGCGCTGGAATTGGCCGATGCCGCGAATGCCTTCCTCGACCAGCGCGCGCCGCAGGGTTTCGCGCAGGGACAGCGGCCAGAGCGCGACCACCGGATGGACGCGCCCGCCCGACGCCGCGCAAGCCAAGCCGTCCCGGGTCTTGCCCGCGGCTTCCGTCAGGCGGTCCGCGAGATCGTCGGGCAAGAACGGCGTGTCGCAGGGCAGGCTCAGTACGGCGTTAAAACCGTTGGCATGGTCCAGCGCGGCCAAAATCCCCGCCAGCGGCCCGGCGTGGCCGGGAATCGCGTCGGCGATGCAGGGCGCGTCGCCGAACGGCGCCGCGGCCTCAGGCGTGACGTCATGGAGGTTCACGACGACCTCGAGATTTTGCCGGCGCGCGCGATCGATCACATGGTCGATCAGCCGGCGTCCGCCGAGGGTGAGCAAGGGTTTTGGCGCGCCCCCCATCCGGCGGCCGAGGCCGCCGGCAAGAATGACGGCCAGTGTGGGGCGGGTTTGCATGGCGGAATTCTAACCCAAAAGAAGCTGCAGCGCCCGCAACGTCTCCAGCGTCGAGACATCCGCGATCCCATCGACCCGTTCCGGGCGAAAATGGCGCTGGAAGGCGGCGACCACGTCTTGCGTCGCGGCGTCATAAACACCCGTCACCTCGACGCCATAGCCGAAATCCGCGAGCATTTTTTGCAGCGCCGCCACCGGAGGCCCGAGCGCGCCGGGCTCATAGCTCGGGCCGGGACGGATGCTGGACGGTTCTGCCCAGAGGCCGACGCCCGCGTCGTGCAGCCGCCGCCAGGGGAAAAATTCGCCGGGGTCGATTTTTCGCGACGGCGCGATGTCGGAATGGGCCAGCACCCTTTGCGGCGGAATTTTTAGGCGGGCGCAAATGTCCCGGCAGAGCGCGATCACCGCCGCGATCTGCGCCTCGGGATAGGGCGGGCAGCCGCCGTCATGACCCGGGTTGACGATCTCGACGCCGATCGAGCGGGAGTTGAGATCGGTTTCGCCCGCCCAAAAACTCTTGCCGGCATGCCAGGCGCGCAAATCCTCGGCGACGAGTTGCCAGATGCGGCCATCCTCCCAGACGAGGTAATGGCAGGAGACGCCGCCCTTTTCCGTGGCCAGCAGGTCCAGCGCCGCCTCGCCAGTGGGCATGCCGGTATAGTGGAGGATCAGCGCGTCGGTTGGCCCAACCAGCCGTGCGCCATGGTTGGGCGAAACTACGAATTTTTCGACGAGCGGGGAATCAGGGCGTGGATGCATGGCGCCGGGGCATTTCTTCTCCCCATAGCCCGTCATCAGACGGGCGTTCTGACGAACGCCCTGCGAGGGGAGAAGGTGGATCGCGCTGAAAGCGCGAGACGGATGAGGGGCGGTCGCGACGGACGAACCCCTCATCCGGCGCCGGAGGCGCCACCTTCTCCCGCAAGGGGAGAAGGAAGGCGCCCGTCCTCAAATCAATACCACGCGATGCAGTGGCGGCGGCCGTAATAATCCTCTTCCCACTCGGCGCAGCGGCGCGGCGGCGGCGGGGGCGGCGGAGCGCTGTTGGCGCCGATGACGCCGCCGGCGGCGCCGCCGAGCAGCGCGCCCGCGACCGCGCCGCCCGCGCTGCCGCTGGCCAGACCGCCGATCATCGCGCCGGAGGCCGCGCCCACGGCCGCGCCATTCACCGTGCGCTGCTCCTGCGTGTAGCCGCAACCGCCGAGCGCCAACGCGCCAGCGAAAGCGACGCCCAGCAGAATGGTCCTGTTCATGCAAACCTCCCGATCAACCTTTTGCGCGCAGGCGCGCGTGTTCACGAAAACGTGTAAAGGTTAACACCGGCAAAACCAAGACGACCAAAGCGTCGCTTTACAATTTTAGGACGGGGCCGACGCTTGCCTGCAACTCGGCGAGCGCGATCGGGCCGACATGTTTGAAGGCGATGCGAGGCCCCGGCGCCAGCACGAAACTCGCGGGAATGCCGCGCGCGCCCAGCGCCCGATAGAGCAAACCCCTTCGATCCACGCCGAGCCGCGCATAGGGATTGCCGAACGCCCGCAGATAGCTCAGCGTGTTCTCCGGATCATCCGCCGAAGCCACGCCAAAAATCGTCGCGCCCGCGCGGGCGAAATCGACCAAAGCCTGGTGCTCCTCGCGGCATTGCGGACACCAGGAGGCGAAGGCGTTCAGGAACACGGTTTTGTCCGCGATGTCGGCCGCCGAAAACCCCGGGATTTGTCGACCCGCGGGGTCGGTGAGGCCGGCGAGCGGCGGCAGGTCGAAACGATCGGCGGCGAACGGGTTGAACAGATTGGCCAGGCGATCGCGGCCGCGCCACGCGCCCAACCCGCCCAGGGTCAATCCCGCCGCGCCCAACAGAACCGCTCGTCTCGAACTGATGGCCATCGCGCCTCCCCGGCCATTCCGCGCGCAAGCGGCCCCAAGATTCAAGATCGATCTGATCGCAGGCTTAACGCCGGTCGCCCTTGAACTCGCCTCTCCAAAACCCCTAAATGGAGCCTCAGGAGATCGGGCATGAGCGAGACAGAATTTTACGCATGCGATGTGCTTGTCGTCGGCGCCGGCGCGGCCGGGCTTTCGGCGGCGCACGCCTTCGCCGCGCAGGGGCGCAGCGTGATCGTGGTCGGCAAGGTCGAGACCCATCTCGCCGGACGCACGGTCGCTTTGTTCGAAGGCAGCCTGCGATTCTTCCGCGCTCTTGGACTGTGGGACGCCTGCGAGCCCCATGCGGCGCCGATGGAGGGCATTCGGCTCATCGACGACACCGGCTCGCTGTTTCCCACCGCGCCGAAAGAATTTCGGTCGCGGGAAATCGACCTCGACGCCTTCGGCCAGAATATTGAAAACAATGCGCTGGTGGCGGAACTGGCGGCGGCGGCGCGCGAAAATCCGGCGATCACGCTGATCGAGGGCCTGCTTGACACGTTCGAGCTGAATTATTCCGGCGCGCGGGCGCGGCTGGTCGGCGGCGGCTGGATCGACGCCAAGTTCATCGTCGCCGGCGAGGGCCGCAACTCGCAGGCGCGCCAGATCGCCGGCATTACGGTGAAAACCTGGACCTATCCGCAGACGGCGCTGACAGTCCTGCTCAAGCACGAAAAGCCGCATCACAACATTTCGACGGAATGGCACAAGCGCAGCGGCCCCTTCACCTTCGTGCCGCTGCAAGGCCGCGAGGGCGCGCCGCATCGCTCCAGCATGGTTTGGTTGGTGTCGCCGCGCGAAGCCGTGCGCTTGCAGGCGCTCTATCCCGAGGAACTCGCGGGCGAAATCCAGGACCAGTCGCACGACAAGTTCGGTCACATCGAACTCGACGGTCCCGTCGGCGCCTTCCCGATGGGCGCGCTGAAAACCGACCGCGTCACCGGGCTGCGGCTGGCCCTGATCGGCGAATCCGCGCATCTGTTCCCGCCGATCGGCGCGCAGGGCTTGAACCTCACCCTGCGCGATGTCGCCAATCTGGTGGACTGTCTCGAGGGTCTGGACCTCGACGAGCCCGACCCGATCTCGCGGGCGCTCAAACGCTATGAGCGCGACCGGGCGCGCGACATTGGGTTCCGCGTCAACAGCATCGACGTGCTCAACCGCTCGCTGCTGGTCCATGCGCTGCCCGTGGATTTCGCCCGCGCCTTCGCGCTGAACTTTTTCTCCGCCGTCGGACCTTTGCGCCGCGCGCTGATGCGCGAGGGCGTGACGCCGCATGGGCCCACGCCAAAACTGATGCGCGAGCGGCCGCCAGTTTTTTCGCGCGCCGCGCGTCGCTGAAATGCGCATCGCCACCTGGAACATCAATTCGGTCCGGCTGCGGCTGGACCTGGTGCTCGCCTATCTGCGCGATGTCTCGCCGGACGTGCTCTGTCTGCAGGAGATCAAATGCCAGGATGACGCGTTTCCGCGCCTGGAGATCGAAGCCGCGGGCTACAATGTCGCCGTGCACGGGCAGAAATCCTATAATGGCGTCGCCATTCTCTCCAAGGCGCCGATGGAATGCGCCCCCGGCCTGCCCGGCGACGAGAGCGACGAGCAATCGCGCTATATCGAGGCCGTGATTCCGTTCGGGCCGCGCGTCGTGCGGGTCGGCTGTCTCTATCTGCCCAACGGCAATCCGATGGGGACGGAGAAATACGCCTACAAGCTCGCCTGGATGGATCGTCTGATCGGGCACGCCCGCGCGCTGCTGAAGCATGAAGAGGTGTTCGTGCTGGCGGGCGACTACAATGTGATTCCCGACGCGCGCGACGTCTACGATCCCGCCGGCTGGGCGGCGGACGCGCTCTATGCGTTGCCGACCCGGCAAAAATTCCGCGAGCTGTTGGCGCTGGGTTTTACGGACGCCCTGCGCGCCACGACGGACGAGGCGAAGCAATATACGTTTTGGGATTATCAGGCGGGATGCTGGCCCAAAAATCTGGGGCTGCGCATCGACCATTTGTTGCTGTCGCCGCAGGCCGCCGACCGCCTCGTGGGCGTCAAGATCGACCGCGACATGCGGGCGCGGGAAAAACCGTCGGACCATGTGCCGGTGCGCGTGGACTTGCGAGATTGACGCGCGCCGCAAACTTCAACGTCATGCCCGGGCTTGTCCCGGGCATCCACGCCAAGCCGCTGCTTAAGCGGCTCAAGACTGGACAAAGGCGCCGCCTCTCGCCAAGGACGAAGCCTGCCATGCCGGCGTGGATGGCCGGGACAAGCCCGGCCATGACGGGCTGAATGTTCGAGGGTAACGACCGAAATGAACTACCTCTTCGACCTCATCGCGGGCAAAATCGCCGACTCCTCCAAAACCTTCATCGAGACGGAAACCGGCGCAAAAATCACCTACGGCCAAATGCTGTCGGCCAGCGCGCGCTACGCCAATGCGCTGGTGGCGGCGGGCGTCGAGCCCGGCGACCGCGTCGCCGTGCAGATGGAGAAATCGCCGGCCGTCCTGTTCATCTATCTCGCCTGCCTGCGCGCCGGCGCGATTTTCCTGCCGCTTAACACCGCCTACACCCCGCACGAAGTCGGCTATTTTCTCGGCGATGCCCGGCCCAAAGTTTTTGTTTGCGATCCCGCCTGGGCCGAGGCGCACGCGCCAGCCGCCAAAGAAGCCGGGGCGCTGATCCTCACCCATGGCGTCGGCATGGAGGGCGAGCTTTTTGAGCGCGCCAAAGCCAGCCCCGAAACCTTCGCCAATGTGGCGCGCGACAAAAATGATCTGGCGGCGATCCTGTACACGTCCGGCACGACGGGGCGCTCCAAGGGGGCCATGCTCAGCCACGACAATCTCGCCTCGAACACACTCACGCTCGTCGATTATTGGCGCTTTACGTCCGACGATATTTTGGTCCACGCCCTGCCCGTCTATCACACCCACGGCCTGTTCGTGGCGACCAATTGCGTGCTGCTGTCCTTTGCCAGCATGATCTTCTTGCCCAAATTCTCCGCGCCGCAGGTCTTGCAAACCCTGCCCCGCGCGACGGTTTTGATGGGCGTGCCCACTTTTTACACCCGCCTACTAGAAGAACCCGGGCTCACCCGCGAGGCCTGCCAAAACATGCGGCTGTTCGTCTCCGGTTCGGCGCCGTTGCTGGCCGAGACCCATCGCGCCTTCCGCGAAAAAACCGGCCACGCCATTCTCGAACGCTATGGCATGACCGAAACCAATATGAACACCTCAAACCCCTATGACGGCGACCGCGTCGCCGGCACGGTGGGTTTTCCGCTCCCCGGGGTTTCGCTGCGCGTGGTCGATCCCGACACCGGCGAGGACGTTTCGGACGGCGAGATCGGCATGATCGAGGTGAAGGGTCCGAACGTTTTTCGCGGCTATTGGCAAATGCCGGAAAAGACCGCGGCCGAGTTCCGGCCGGACGGATTTTTCATCACCGGCGATCTCGGGCGCATCGACGAAAACGGCTATGTCCACATTGTCGGGCGCGGCAAGGATTTGATCATTTCCGGCGGCCTCAACATCTATCCCAAGGAGGTCGAGGGCGAGATCGATTCTTTGGCCGGCGTGGTCGAAAGCGCGGTGATCGGCCTGCCCGACGCCGATTTTGGCGAGGCGGTGGTGGCCGTGGTGGTGCGCGAAAAAGGCGCCGCGCTCACCGAGGACGATATTCGCGCCGCGCTCGCCGGACGTCTGGCGAAATTCAAGCAGCCCAAGCGCATCTGCTTCGTCGACGCCCTGCCCCGCAACACGATGGGCAAGGTGCAGAAAAACATCTTGCGCGAGGCGTACGCCAAGGGGTGAAGGTTTCAGGCTTGGCGATGCGGGGGAGTAACGGCTATCGGCTTGAGCATCCTGACGGCGTCGGCCAACGATCCTTGGTATGTTGGCCGCCATTCGTGACCCGCTCTGCTCGTTTGCAGGGGGATGTGATAGTAGCGAAAAATGACCGACGACCAGATCACACTCGTGGAGGCCCAACCCGGCGACTTCCCCGCATTCAAGAAAGAGCTGCAGAGTGCCTTTGCTGTGGCCGTCGTTGACGAATTTGGAGAACTCCCAGACGGCCCGATACCGACCGACGCCGATCTCGACGGCGCCATGAGCGCGCCGGACGCCGTGGTGCTCCGCATCCTGTCCGCAGGCCGACCAGTCGGCGGGGCCGTGCTGTCCATCGATCCGGAGACACATCAAAATTCGCTTGGCCTGTTCTTCCTCTCTCCCACAGAGCACGGTCGTGGTCTCGGGCATAAGGCTTGGCTGGCGATCGAACGCCGTTACCCCGAGACGCTGGTCTGGACCACGCACACCCCGTATTTCGAGAAGCGGAACATCCACTTCTACGTGAACAAGTGTGGTTTCAAGATTGTGACGTTTTACAACGCCCGCCATCCGGACCCGCACGCGCCTGGCGCGAACGAATTCCCAGGCGGCGATGAGGGCTTTGGTTTCGAGAAGGTCATGAAAGTCGGGAGGGATTGTCGCCGGTAACTGCGGTCAGCTTCCGACCCGTGTCGATCAGGCGCCAATCGTCGCCTATGTCCGCAAACCTGCGCCAAGCCGAATTTGCCAACGGCGTTCGTGGAAGACCGCAAACCGCCGATTTTAGACGCAGGCGCGTGGTCTTTGTTTGGCGCCGCCCTGATGGCTCGTTGGGGCGCATTTTTTGGAAATTTCTATTCCTGGTTGAAATGAAGGCGCGCAAAATCGCGCAAAACTGATGCATTTGTAAAAAAACACGCGATTTCCGACGAAAACTGCGCAGTTTTCTCGCATGCACGCGATGGGTTGTGTAAGCCGCGCCGGGAGCGGACGGGGTTGGCCTTATCGCCCCTTGGCGTGGCCGGCGAATACTTTGCCCTTTAAGACAACGACTTGAGAGAGCGACTCGCCTCAATGCCGTCGTTTCACGTGAAACAAAACATGAACATCCTTTCGCCACATTGGCGGAAAAGCCGAAATTCGCGGTTTTCACTTTTTACAAAATGCCGATTTTTCGGGATTGCCCGCGTTGGCTGCGCGACTCTGCGCTCGCGGGCTCATCACCATGAAGATTTTTAGTCGATTCCGACCCCTCCTGCTGAGGCGACGCGGCCGGCGCTTTGGACCAACGCCGGAATCCCCCCAACCCTCTCCCCGCTCACGGCACGGCTGTCCGGGGAAACAATCTTGATTGTGTTTGCCAGCGCGATTTCAAACGAAAAACGTCATGCTCGGGCTTCCACGCCAGCCCGCCGGGGAAAAACCTACGGCAGTTCGCATTGCGGCGCCGCGTGGATGGCCGGGACAAGCCCGGCCATGACGACAGAGAGTTGGATCGCAATGCGGACATTTGCGTATCTGTGGAACGAACAACTTTCCCCGGACAGCCGCGCGCTCTCGGGGAGAGGGAGCGCGCGCCCCGCTTGGCCGCGTCCCCGCTGCTAAAATTTTATCGCGATGTCCATGACAAAGCGGCGGCTCTCCCCCGGCGCCAGCGTCACAACGCCGGGGCGCTCACAAAATTCTCCGTCGAAATCGAGTGGAGCGGCAAAACCCTGCCAGGGCTCCAGGCATAAAAACGGCGCGCCGGGCTTGGTCCACAGGCCGAAATGCGGCAGGCCGGGAAAAGACACCGCGACTTCGGGGCCGCCGGGCGGGCCGAAGGCGACGCGGCGGCTCTGCAAAGAATCGAAAATCAGCGCGCCCGCCTCGAACAGGCCGGGCTCCAGCGCCAGCAGGCCCGAAGCCGCCGGATTTGCAAATTCTTGCGGGTCGAGCAGGCCGTCGGTCAGCCGGCGGATCGGCGCGGGCTCCGGGCGCTCGAACCGGACCTCATGCGCGCCTTTGCCGCCCGGCAGCGGCCAGCGGAAGGCGGGGTGAAAACCGAGCGAAAACGGCATCGGCTTGTCGTCTTCATTCGCCACCATCGCCGCCACATTCAGCGTCGCGCCGGCCAGCGCATAGGCGACATCCAGCCGGAAGGCGAAGGGGTAGCTGACAAGCGTCTCCCCGCTCGCGCTCAGGCGCAGCACGACGCGGTCGGGGCCGGCCTCCACCACCGCAAATGTCGCGCGCCTAGCAAAACCGTGCTGCGGCAGCGGGAAAAGCCGGCCGTCCACGCGGATATGGTCGCCTTTGGCGCGGCCGACCATAGGAAACAGCAGGGGCGCGCGACCGCTCCACCACGAGGGATCGCCATCATGCAGCCAATCGGCGCCGGTTGCGTCCTGCAGGCGGACAAGTTCCGCGCCGAGCGCAAAAATCTCGGCGCGCAAAAAATCATTGGTGAGCGTGATCCTCGTCATGCTTGCCTCCCAAAAACCCGAGTTTTCGAAGCACGGGCGGCATGGTCAGGCCCTGCACGACGATCGAGAAGGCGACGACAAAGAACGTCACCAGCACGATTTCGTCGCGCAGCGGCACGCGGCTTGGCAGCGACAGCACCAAGGCCAGCGCCAGCGCGCCGCGCAACCCGCCCCACCACAGAACGAATTGCTCGCCCTGGCTGATCCGCCAGCGCGAGCGCGAAAACAGCGCGGACAGCGGATAGACGGCGACGGCGCGGGCGAAAAGCGTGATGGCGAGCACGCCGGCATATTCCGTCCAGGGATAATGCGCATAGCTGGACCCGGCGACGCGCGCGCCGATCAGCAGGAACACCATGGAGTTCGCGAGGAAGGCGGCGAAATCCCAGAAATCCGTCATGAACTCCCGGCCTTTTTCGGTGAGGAAATCGCCCTTTTCGCTCGCGGGTCGGAAATTGCCGATGATTAGGCCCGCCGTCACCGCCGCCAGCACGCCGGAATCGTGAAAATGTTCGGCGAGCAGGAAGGAGCCATAGGCGGCCAGCATGGTGAGCGTCAGTTCGACCAGATGCTCGCTGGTGCCGCGCGCGGCAAAAATCACGGCGACGCCAAAGCCCGCGCCGATCAGCGCGCCGCCGCCGACGATTCGGAACAGCTCCCAGCTCATTTGCGCGCCAGTCAAACCGTCGGCGCCGGCGAGCGCAAAAGCCAGCGCCAACGCGAACAGGACGGCGGCGGCCGCGTCGTTGAGCAGGCTTTCCGCCTCGACCAACACGCGCAACCGGCCATGCACGCCATTGTCCTTGAACATGGCGATGATCGCCACGGGATCGGTGGCGGAGATCAGCGCGCCGAACACCAGGGCCGCCGCGAGCGGCCAGCCCATGAGATAATGGACCGCCGCCGCCACCACCGCCATGGCCGCGACGGTGCCGAACACCGCCAGCGACAGGATCGGCGCGAGATCGCGCCGCAGATCGCGCCAGCGCAGCGCCAGCGCCGCCTCAAACAGCAGCGGCGGCAGAATCAGATAGTACAGCAGCTCCGACGTCAGCGGCGGCAGGCGTCGCGTTCCCGACCAGGCCAGGAGTCCGCCGACCAGAACGAGGCCGATCGTGTAGGGCAGACGCAGCCGCCGCGCCAGCATGGCGACCATCATCGCAATGGCCAGCATGCCCATGACTTGTTGAAGTGTTTCGCTCATGCCCGCCTTCTGCCACGGCGGCGCCGCGATCTCAACGCCGCGCGCCATGATGCGAAAGGATAGCGCTGAACCGATCGGCTTCCCGTGCGCAAAGCGGCATTTCTGCGTTAAAGTCGCGGCAATTCAAAGTTCGCGCCCAGAATCCGGCGTGGGGGAGGTTTCGCATGAGTTTTGTTGTCGCCCTTGGGGCGCTGATATTCCTGATGATTGTCGCCTATCGCGGCTTCTCGGTGATCCTGTTCGCCCCCGTCGCCGCCATGGGCGCGGTGCTGCTCACCGATCCCGCCGCCGTGCCCGCCGCCTTTTCCGGCGTGTTCATGGAGCGCATGGTCGGGTTCATCCGCGATTACTTCCCGGTCTTCCTGCTGGGCGCGGTGTTCGGCAAGCTGATCGAAATGTCGGGTTTTTCCAAGAGCATCGTCTCGGCGGTGACCTCGCTGCTTGGTCCGCGATTCACCATCGTCTCGATCGTGCTGGTCGGCGCCATCCTCACCTATGGCGGCGTGTCGCTGTTCGTGGTCGTCTTCGCCGTCTATCCCTTCGCCGCCGAAATGTTCCGGCAGCACGACATCCCGAAGCGGCTGATTCCCGGAACCATTGCGCTCGGCGCCTTTTCCTTCACCATGGATTCGCTGCCGGGCACGCCGCAGATCCAGAACATCATCCCCACCACCTATTTCAAGACCACCGCCTTCGCCGCGCCGGCGCTCGGCACGCTCGGCGGCCTGTTCATCTTCGTCGTCGGCATCGCCTATCTGGAATGGCGCCGCTTCGCCGCGCTGAAAGCCGGCGAAGGCTATGGCGAGGGGCACATCAACGAACCCGCGCCGCTCGCGCATGAAAAACTGGCGCCGGCCTGGCTCGCCATGCTGCCGCTCGTGCTGGTGTTCGGGCTGAACAAGCTGTTTACGACCCTGATCGCCGACAATTACGGCAAGACCTACGAGCTCAAGCTCGCCGCCATGGCCAAGCCGGTCACGGTCGCCGTCGACAAGCTCACCGCCGTCTGGTCGGTGGAGGCGGCGCTGATCGTCGGCATTCTTTCGGTGGTCGCGCTCGGCTGGACGCAGGTGCGCAAAAACTTTGCCGAAGGCGGGAAAACGGCGGTGTCGGGCGCCCTGCTCGCCTCGATGAACACCGCCTCCGAATATGGTTTCGGCGCGGTGATCGCCACCCTGCCCGGCTTCATCGTCATTCGCGACGCGCTGGCGGCCATCCCCAATCCGCTGGTCAACGAAGCCGTGACGGTGACCTCGCTCGCCGGCATCACCGGTTCGGCGTCCGGCGGCATGTCGATCGCGCTGGCCGCCATGTCCGACCAGTTCATCGCCGCCGCCAACGCCGCCGGCATTCCAATGGCGGTGCTGCACCGCGTGGCGTCGATGGCTTCCGGCGGCATGGACACCCTGCCCCACAATGGCGCGGTGATCACGCTGCTGGCGGTGACCGGCCTCACCCATCGCCAGAGCTACAAGGACATTTTTGCCGTCACCGTCATCAAAACCACCGCCGTCTTCGTGGTGATCGGCATTTACTACGCGACCGGACTGGTTTGACCTGATCGTTGACTCGCTTTCCGGCCAAAAGCATAGTTTCGGCGCGTCCTCGCGCCGGAACTTTTTGATATGCGTATATTGAGTTCATTGCGGCTTCTGCTCGCAGCCGGCGCGCTTTTCGCGGCCGCGCCCGCCTTCGCCGACTTCGGCGCCGCGCAACGCAATTTCTCCGCCGCCCCCCTGAACGAGCGGCTGCTGATCCAGACCTTTTTGATCGGCGCCGGCTATCTCAATGGCGTGCCTTCAGGCGACTTCAGCAAGCGGCAATATGAGGGCGTGCAAAATTTTCAGGCCGAAAACGGTTTTCGCGCCGATGGCGACCTCACCGCTGCGCAAATCGACGCTTTGATCGAGCTGGCGCGCCCGTGGTTCCAGAGCTGGGGTTTTCGCAAAATCTTCCATCCCAGCCGCAACATTCCCCTGTGGGTTCCGGTCGGACTCGGCCTGCGCGACTCGCGCGAGGATGCGGGGCTCAAATTCGACGACCCCAGCCGGCGCATCTCCATCACCTTCGCCAGTTTTTCCTCAACCCCGATCCCCGCCGCCTTCGCGCTGATGACGCGGCTTTACGAAGAAAAGCGCGCGCATATCCATTACAAGGTGATGAAGGACGGCTGGTTTGTCCTCTCGGCCTCGACGCCCGACGGCGTCGACCATTATCTGCGCTACCATCAGGACGGGCGCGCCGCCACCGGCTTCACCCTGATGTGGAACAACGCCAATGGCAATGTCCATGGCGAACGGATCGCCATACTGATGTCGGGGGGCCTGTGGGCGACCATGACCGGCGCGCCCGCCGTCGATCTTCCCAATCCCGCGCCCGTCCCGGCGCCCAAACCGGCCAACCCGCCGGCCGCGAGCGCCAAAGCCAGCCCGCCGGCGCGCGAGCCGGACAAGGACAGGATTTCGACGGGAACCGGCTTCTTCATCGCCGCCGACGGCCATTTCGTCACCTCGGCCCATGTGATCGCCGATTGCGCCTCGATCAAGGCCCGGTCGGACGACGGCGCCATTCTCGACGCCAAGCTGGTCGCGCGGGATGCGACCAACGACCTCGCTTTGCTCAAGGTCGACAAGACCGCCGCCAAGGCCGCGCACTTGCGCCCCTCGCTGCGGCTTGGCGAAAACGTCGCCGCCTTCGGCTTTCCCCATGCCGACATTCTCGCGACCTCGGGCAATTTCACCCTCGGAAATGTCACGGCGCTGAGCGGGCTTGGCGACGACAGCCGCTTCGCCCAGATTTCGACGCCGGTTCAAGCCGGCAATTCGGGCGGCCCGCTGCTCGACCGCGACGGCAATGTCGTCGGCGTCGTCGCCATGAAGCTCAATGCGCTGAAAGTGGCGTCGGAGGGCGGCGACCTCCCCCAAAACGTCAATTTCGCGGTCAAGGCGACCATGCTGGTCAATTTCCTCGACGCCAACCGCATTCAATATCTGACGCCGGTTGCGGCGGAAAAGCCGCTCGACCCCGCCGATCTCGCCGACCGCGCCAAATCCATGTCAGTTTTCGTCGTCTGCAAATAGCTCAGCTTTTGATCAGCGCCGCGTGGTCGATCGCGTTGCGCTTGGCATAGGCGAGGGCGAAATCGGCGATGGCCTCGTCGAAGGCGCCGCTGTCGCCCATATAGCCGGCGAGCAACGCCGGATCGGCGGAGCGGGCGTGGGCGCGGGCGAGCGTGCGGCCGCACAATCTGGCGTAATCGCTCAAGCCCTCGGCCTCAGCGATTTCGCTCACCGAGCCCAGCCTGCGGTTTTTCAGCACGCGCACGTAATAATGCCGCTCCGCCGGATCGTGCTCGGTCCATCCCAGAAAAATGTCGCTCGCCGCCTGCATCATGCGCTGGCCCTCGACCACGCGCTGGCCCTGGTGGCCGGCGAAGGCGGGGGCGAGCGCCTCCAGCACCGACGGCCCTGCCTCCTTGACTTGCAGGAACAGCGGCGCGCCGTCGCCGTTCTGGAACAGGCCGACATAGCAGCATGTGCCAACGGAGCCGACGCCCACCGCCTTGAACACGCAATCCTTTAGCGCGTATCGCTCGAGCAGAACGCGGCGTTCCGGCGGCAGCGCCGCGCCATAGCGTTCGAAACCGATTTTTGGATCGAACGCCCGTCCGGCCTCGCTGTCGGGCTTGAAGTGGAACAGGCGCGGCGGTTTGTCGACGATGCCGTCGCCCTTCGCCAGTTTGGGGAAATTGTCGTCGCGATCGAGCCCGGCGCCGCGCGCGGCGGCGGTGATCGCCGTCAGCTTGCGGCGCAGGTCGGCGTCCGCGAAATTTTCCGCCTCCTGTTCAAGATCAATGCGGCTGTGCCAGACCTCCAGGGGCGATTTTTGCGACAGCAAAGCGATGCGCTTGCGATAGGCGCGCACCGCCGCGCCGGCGATGTCGTGGCGGGTCGATTTGGAGGTGCCCAACGCCTCCCCGGCGACGACGAAGCTGACGGCGAGGCGCTTGAGATCGACGGTGAAATCCACGCCCGGCAGGGTCTCGTCGAAATCGTTGATGTCGAAGAGGATATTGTCCTCGGGGCTGACGAAGGCGCCGAAATTCATCAGGTGGCAATCGCCGCAGGCCTGCACCGGAATGCCAGCCATCGCCTGATATTGCAGATCATGCGCCATCACCGCCGCCGCGCCGCGCAGATAGGCGAAGGGGTCGGCGCTCATCAGCTCGCGGCGCAGCCCGACCAGCGACGGCAGCCGGCGCGCGTTTTGCTGCTCGAGAATGGCGTTGGCGTCGCGCTGGAAGGGACCGACGACGAGGCCATGGGCGGCGCGCGGCGTCTGCTTGCGCAAGGCCTTGCCCTGCTCGATCTTTTTTGCGCGCGATGTGACTGCTGGGCTCATGGCGTCCCCCCCCAAAAAGCCGCGCGAGCTTATGCGGACGCAGGAGTCGAGGCAAACAGGGCCGGCAGAGGCGCGAGGACAAAATTTTCGGCCAGCCGCGCCTTCAGCAGGCGCGCGGTGGCGATCGCCTCCGGCCCATCGCCATGCACGCAAATTGAATGGATCGGCGTGGGAAGGAATTTGCCTGACCGGCTTTTCAGCCCGCCCGCGGCGAGCATGGCTTCGACATGCGCCAGGCTTTGTTGCGGATCGTGCAGCACCGCGCCCGCCTCCCCGCGCGGCGTCAGCTGTCCGTCATCCTCGTAAGCGCGGTCGGCGTAGATTTCGAGCGCGACACACATTTTTTCTCGCGCGCCCGCTTCCGCCAGCGCCGACAGCGCCGGGGCGAGCAAGATCATTCGCGGGTCGTAAGCCGCGACGGCGCGGGCGATGGCGCCGGCCAGCTCGGCATTGCGGCAGGCCTCGTTGCTGAGCGCGCCGTGCGGTTTGACATGGGTGACCCGCGCCCCGTTCGCGCGGGCAAACCCGTCGAGCGCGCCGAGCTGATAGAGCACAAAAGCTTCGACCTCCTCCGCCGAGCATTTGAGCGCACGGCGGCCAAAACCCTGGAGGTCGGGATACGAGGGATGCGCGCCGAGGCTCACCCCCGCTTGCAGCGCCGCCCTGACGGTATTTTGCATCACGAGGGGATCGCCGGCGTGAAAGCCGCAAGCGATATTGGCGGATTGCACGAGTTGCAACAGCGCAGGATCGTCGCCCATGCGCCACGCGCCAAAACTTTCGCCGAGATCGGCGTTGAGGTTGAGGGGGGCTGTCATAGAGCGGCGCGCCGCCCGCCACGAAAACCGTCATGCCCGGGCTTGTCCCGGGCATCCACGCCGACCCGCGAGGAATTTTTCGGGGACAGTTCGCATGGCGGCGCCGCGTGGATGGCCGGGACAAGCCCGGCCATGACGCGCTGGAGATGGATTGATCGGACAACGACCCGCGCGCGTGCGCTACGCGCAGCCGCTACGCCCCCGAAATCGCGCCGCTGATCAGGTTTTCGCTCCACAGTTTGTCCTCGTCGAAACCGAACGTCGCCAGCGCTTGGCGCCATTTCTCGAAAGCCGCGCGCTGCTCCGCCCGCGCCCGCGCGGCTTCGGCGAGATCGACGGCGCGAAAGCTCAATTCTTCGCCCGGCAGGACGTGCGCCAAACGGTCGAGATCGGCTGATATCACGCAGCCGATCTTGGCATAGCCGCCGGAAGTCTGTCCATCCGCGCGCAAGACGATCGGCTGGCCGTCGCCGGGAATTTGGATCGCGCCCGGCGTGACGCCGTCGCTGACAATGTTCGCGCTCTTCTCGTGGGTGAGGCGCGGCCCCGCGAGGCGCAGGCCCATGCGGTCGCTCTCCGGCCGCACCGTCCAGCGCGATGCCGTAAACGTTGCAAACGTCTCCGGCGAAAAAGCCTCGGCCTGCGGCCCCGGAATGAAGCGCACCGGCCCCTCGCCGCTCCCGAGCGGCGGCGCCGCCAAATCCGCGCCCTCCGCTGGCGCGCAGGTCAAAATGTCGCCGCGCCCGAGGGGGCCGCCCAGACCGGCGCGGGCGTAGGTCGAGCGGCTGCCGAGCCGCGCCGGCGCGTCAAGCCCGCCGGAAAAACCGATAGAACCGGGCGGGCGCAAAAGTTTGAGCGCGAGGCGGTCGCCGGTGTGAAGCGTCAGGCCGCGCCAGGAGTCGATTTTCTTCTCGTCGCCGTCGCGAAACAGCACGCCCGAAAACGCGCCGGCGAGCCCGAGTCGCAACGGCCCCTGCTCCACCCGAAGCACCGGCGCGGCAAGCAGGACTTCGAGTACGGCCGCCGGCTCCGGCGCGCCCGCCAGAATGTTGGCGGCGATGCGCAAACGCTGGTCCAAGGCGCCGGACACGGGCACGCCGAGTTTGCGAAATCCCGTGCGGCCGCTGTCCTGAATGGAGACGCCGAGGCCCGGATGTTCGACGATCAGCCGCGCCATTGCGCCTCCAGGGCCAAGAATTCGCCCACACCAACGAGGCGCCAGCGCACGCGGTCGCCGGGAGCGAGGCGCGTCGGCGTTTTCGCGTCTGCGTCAAACATTTGCAGCGGGGTGCGGCCGACGAGGCGCCAGCCTCCGGGGCTGGCGAACGGGTAAGCGGCGCACATGCCGTCGGCGACGGCGACCGACCGCTCCGGCACGATTTTGCGCGGTGTCGCAAGGCGCGGCGCATCCAAGAATTTTGGCAGGCCGCCGAGATAGGCGAAGCCCGGCAGGAAGCCGAGCATGTAGACCTCGAAGGTGACTTTGGAAAAAGCCTCCAGCCAGTCGCGCGCGGTCATGCCATTGCGCGCGGCGGTTTCAAAAAGGTCGGGGGCGAACTCGCCCTCGGCGCAGAACGGCAGTTCATGCACGCGCCCCGTGTGCGAAAAATCCGGGGTTGAGGCGAGCCGCAGGCACAAAGCGTTCAGTTCGTCGAAAGACAGCGCGTCCGGGTCGTACCAGAGCGTGACGGAGGCGAAGGCCGGCGCCCATTCGCGCAAGCCCTTTGGGCGCGCGGCGTCGAGCACGGCGCAAAAGGCGTGGGCGCGAGCGTTGAGCGCAAGGTCGATCGCCTCGCCGAAGCGAAGCGTCGCCGCCTCGTCTCCCAGAGGCAGGAGGACAGGTGTCATGGCGCAAACATCTTCCAAGGTCCGGGTTTTTTCCAGCGCCGTTTTGTGCTGCGCTCAAAGTCTGGAGGAAGCGAGTTGAAACTGGGCATGGGTTCGCGCAGCGGCTGGATCGCGACGGCGCGCACGGCGCTGCTGTTCGCGCTGCCGCTGATGCTGGCCGCCCTGCTCGGCGCGCAGGCGCTCGACGCCGATTATCTGGTGCTGCGCGAAAAAGCCCGGCGCGAGACCGAGCGCGTCGCCGATGCCTTTTCCGGCGCCGCCGTCAACGAGGTCACCGAACTCGCCGCCTTCGCCAATCTCAACATCGAAAAGGCTTTGCGCGATCCCAATCCCGACCCGACGCTGTGGCGGGTGATCTACACCTATGATCTCGGCCTGCTGGTGCTCAAGCGGCGCGGCGACCGCGTGCTGTTTCCGCCGGAAGATCCCCTCGCCATGCCGAAAATGTGGGAGGAAAAGCTGCGCGCGCTCAGCGCCGTCGCCGACCTGCTGCGCGACGGCGATTTCGTCAACGGCTGGTTTCCCAATATCGCCGGCGAATATTATTTTGAGTGCCGCCGCAAAGGTTTGGGGGCCGAGCGCGAGGAAAACTGCCTGGCGCTGTCGAGCACGCAAATCTTTCCCACCCTGTTCGGCGTGCTAGATGAATTCGCCGCCGTGACCCCCGGCTGGGCGTTTCGGCTGCGCGATCCCTTCGACCGCATCGTCTGGAGCAAGGGAAAGGGCGAAACATTCGAATCCTTCACCCAGGGCGGCGCGCTGCATGGCTGGGTGGTGGAACTCTCCGGCGCGCCCAACGCAAGGCGCGGCGCCTTGGGGCGGCTGGCGCTGGCCACGCCGCTGGCGCTTGTGTGGCTGCTGCTGGTGTTCCAGGCGCGGCGCGCGCAAAATGCGCAGGCTGAGGAAAGCGCGGCGCGCATGACCCTGCTCACGCAATTGTCCCACGACCTGCGCACGCCGCTCGCCAATCTGAAACTTTATGCCGAACTGATCCGGCGCAAGGGGGATAGTCCCGAGCTCAGCCGCTATTGCGCGGTGTTGACCGACGAGATCGACCGGCTCGACGCGCTCGCCGGCGCGACCCTTTCGCAAGGCGCGGCGCCGGTTCAATACAAAATGGAGGTCGCCGACCCCGGCGAACTCGCGCGGGAGATCGTGGCGCGTTACCAAAGCCTGCTCGCCGCCTCCGGCTGCGCCTGCGCGGTGACGAGCGCCGTGCAGGGCGAGCGCCGCTTCGCCACCAGCGCCTTCGAGCGCATCCTGATCAATCTCATCGACAACGCCCGCAAATATGCGCCGGGACGGATCGAGGTCGCGGTCGGCGAGAGCGGCGGCCTGCTGCATCTGAGCGTGCGCGACCATGGCGGCGGTTCGCCCAAGGCGCCTAAGTCGCATGGCGTCGGCCTGTCGATCGTGCGTGAACTGGCGCGGGCCAATGGCGGCGGTTTTGCGCTGTCGCAGGCGCATCCAGGCTCCTGCGCCCAGGCGACGCTAAAAATGGAACTTGCATGAAGATTTTGATCGCCGAGGACGATCCCAATCTGCGCGCCGGCCTCACCGACCTGCTGGCGCTGGAAAATCTCGATTGTATCGTCGCCGAGGACGGCGAGGCCGCCTGGACCGCCTTTGTCGAACAAAAACCCGCTTTGTGCCTGTTCGACGTGATGATGCCGCGCCTCGACGGCCTCGCTCTGTGCCGGCGCATCCGCGAGCGGGACGCCGCCACGCCGATCCTGTTGCTGTCGGCCAAGGGCGCGGAAATCGATCGCGTGGTGGGGCTGGAAATCGGCGCCGACGATTATATCGCAAAGCCCTTTTCGGCGCGGGAGCTGGTGGCGCGGATCAAGGCGGCGCTGCGCCGCGTCAAGGCGCCCGCGCCATCAACGCCCGAAAAGCTGTTTCGCATGGGCGATCTCGCCATCGATCCCGACGCTTTGCGCGCCACGCGCGGCGGCGGCGGCATTGATCTCGCGCCGCGCGAACTCGCCGTGTTGCAGGCGCTTTACGCGCGAAAAGGCAAGGCGGTGTCGCGCGACGAGCTTTTCGATCTCGCCTGGGGGCGCGGCTACATGCCCAACAGCCGGGCGCTCGACCAATATGTGTCATCGCTGCGCAAAAAGATCGAGCTGGACCCGGCGAGACCGCGAATCATTCAGACGGTTCATGGGGTTGGGTATCGGTACGAGGAGTGACGCTCAACGGGCGGCGCCAGCCCATATCGACTTTTGCGGGCATGGGGTGGCGCCCGTGTTCCTCTCCTTGCGGCGGCAGCATGCGGTCCAGCACGCCATCGCGGCGCATGATCACATGCCAGAGCGCTGCGCCGACATGCAGCAGCACCAGCGCGTAAAGCACCCATTGCAACACGCCGACATGGACGAAAAAGGCCGCGTGTTCCGCCGCCTCGTCCTTGGTCGCGGAGATCGGCAAATTGAAGAGGCCGAAGAATGAAATCGGATGGGCGCCGGCCGCCGACATCATATAGCCGGAGATCGGCATGACGATCAGCAGCAGATAGAGCAACATATGCGAGGCGACGGACGCGCTCCGGTCCCAGCGCGAAAGCCTCGCCGCAAGCGGCGGCGCGGGATGACGGCCGCGCCAGACGATGCGGACGATCACGAGCGCGAAAATGGTGATGCCGAAGGATTTATGCAGGGTGAACAGCAGGCCGCGCGTCGGCGCGTCGTCGGGCATGTTGGTCATCACCCAGGCCAGCGCCAGCGTGATGAAAATCAGCGCTGCGGTGATCCAGTGCAGAGCCTGCGCCGGCGCATTGTAGCGCGCGCCGGCGGCAGGCTGCGCCTGTGCGCGAACATCTGAATTGCTTGAGGTTTCGCTCATCCAGTCCCCCATTTGCGCCAATGACGCGCGGCGATGCGGGCGGTTCCGAACCGGCGCGCAACGCGGGGCTAAATTCCGCCTTCCGCCTGACAAAAATCTTACAAATTCCTTCCGGACGCATGACCCTTTTGCGCCGCCCGCCGTTTACAAGAGAGCATAGGCCGGGATGAACAAGGTCTTGGCCATAAAGCAAAAATCTTGGGAGTTACGCGATGACCTGGACTGTTCCGGAAGCTTGCGAAGTCTGCGTCGGCATGGAAGTCACCAGCTATATGTCGGCTGAAATCTGAGCCTTTTCGCCATTCCTCCAGTGGCGGCGCCCGGTCATCGCGAGATGGTCCGGGCGTTTGTTTTTGTGCGAAGATGTTTTGTGGAGGCTGCATGTCGTTGAGGTTTGCTTTGGCCGCGGCGCTGTTCGCCGCGAGTTCGCCGCTCGCCGCCGCCCCCGTGGGCGAAACCGTCGCCGACGAGGTGGGAGTTCTCAATCCCGAAGAATTGACCGTGCAATATTGGGCGGCGCGGGCCGAGGAGGGCCGCTTCGACCCGGGCATGTGCATGTATGGCTATCCCATCGCCAAAATGGGCTGGCATGAGCCGGCGCGCAAAATCTTTGAGCGCTGCGCGCAGAACGGCAATCCCTACGCCATGCCCTGGGCGGCCTGGACCGAGGAGAACGGCTACGACCGCCCCTCCAACCCCGTCGCCGCCGCCGAATGGGACCGCAAACTCGCGGAGACCGGCTCGGCGCTGGGCCAATTGAATTACGGCCTCGACGTGCTGCGCGGCCATGGCGCGCCCCGCGACCCCGCGCTCGGCAAGGCGCTGGTGGACCGCGCCGCCGCTGCGGGCGAACCCACGGCCAAGGCCTTGCAGGCCGCCGATTATGACCCCGAAGCGGTGACGCCGACCGCCGACCTCGCCCACTATCGCCAGCCGCAATTCTAGCGCATAGTGTCTATCGGCGCTAAAAATGCCCTTGCGTCAAGGAGTTATGAATGCGGATCGCTCTCGTGCTCTCGCTCTGCCTCGCTGGCGCCGCTCATGCGGAAGAGATGGGCGAACTCAACCCCAACCAGTTGAGCGTCGACTATTATGTCGGCAAGGCGGGCGCCGAAAAACTCGATCCGCATGTGTGCGCCTATGGCGTGTTCATGGACAAGACCGGCCAGCACGAGGAGGCGCGCAAGATCTTTGAACGCTGCGCCAATGAGGGCAATGATCTCGCCATGCCCTGGATGTCCTATATGGAGGAAAACGGCTTTGAGCGGCCGTCGAACCCGGTGGCGGCGGCGGACTGGGACCGGCGGCTGGCGGATCGCGGCTCCTCGCTCGGCGCGTTCAACTATGGCCTCGACCTGCTGCGCGGCCATGGCGTGGCGCGCGACGAAAAGCGGGGACGCGCGATGATCGACCGCGCGGCGGCCGGCGGCGACGTCACCGCCAAAGAGCTGATCGCCAACGGCTATGACCCTGAGTCCGTGACCCCGGGCGCGGATCGCGCGCGCTATCGCCAGCCGCAGTTCTGAAATCGCCGCGCTCTCAGGCGAACGAACTGGTCGAGGTGGTCCAATTGGTGGCCGCGGATTCCACGCGGAACCCGGAATAATCGCCGTTTTTCATCAGCCAGTCGCAGACGGTTCCCGCTGTGTTGCGCCACATGATGTCGCTGGTTCCGTCGCCATTAAAGTCGCCGACGGCGATCACGGTCCAATCGTTGGCGATGTCATGGGTGGCGCCCGACCCGGCATATTGGCCGTTTCTCATCAGCCAGGTGGCGACGGTCCCGGCATTGTTGCGCCAGAGAATATCGGCCGTCCCGTCGCCGTTGAAATCGCCCATGCCGACCACGCGCCAATCGTTGGACACGTCGAAGCCCAGACCGGAGCCGGCATATTGGCCGTTCCGCATCAGCCAATCCGTGGTGTAGCCCGCGCTGTTGCGCCACAGCACGTCGGTCGTCCCGTCGCCGTTGAAGTCGCCGGTTCCGAGCACGCTCCAGCCGTTGGCGACATCGAATGTGAATCCCGTTGCGGCATATTGACCGTTGCGCATCAGCCAGTCCGTGGTCAGGCCGGCGCTGTTGCGCCAGAGCACGTCGGTGGTCCCGTCGCCGTTGAAATCGCCCATGCCGACCACGCGCCAGTCAGTGGACACGGCGAATCCCAGGCCGGAGCTGGCGTATTGTCCGTTCCTCATCAGCCAGGCCGTGGTGTAGCCGGCGCTGTTGCGCCACAGCACGTCGGTCGTTCCGTCGCCGTTGAAATCGCCCATGCCGAGCACGCTCCAGTCGTTGGCGACGTGAGAGGTGGCGCCGGAGGCGGAATATTGCCCGCTCTGCATCAGCCAGACGGTCACGTCCCCCTCGACGTTGCGCCACAGAACGTCCGAGACGCCATCGCCGTTGAAGTCGTTGCGCCCGTCGCCGATGAAGGCGCTTGGGGTTTGCGGCTGCTGCGCCGGTTGGGTGATGGTGAGGACGACGCCAACGGACGCGTTATTGGCCTCGTTGCTCTCGGGGACGGCATTGTTATAGTCGGCGATGACGCCGACATAATATGTGCCGGGCGCAATGCCGCTGGTGGAGAGCGTGATCGTGTGGGTGGGCGACGCATAGCCGCCGGCGATCGCCGCGACGCTGTCCGTGGCCAGCAGCGTGTCGGCTTTGGTGATGACGCTGTCGGTCGAGAGATAGACGCCCGAGGTCGAGGCGCCGGCGCTCCCTCCCCAATTGGCGACGATATACGAGACCTGAACGCTGCTCCCCTCCGCCACGGATGACGCGCTCAGCGTCGGCGCGCCGGATATGGCGAAGTCCGGCAGCGCGCCGCCACCCAGCGCATAGCCGTCCTGACTCACCCAGCTCTGGATCTGGCTCCAGACCGCCGGCGTCAATTGACAGGCCCAGCCCGAGGTCGAGCAAATGCCGACGACATCGTAGGAGCCGTTATAGTTCAACCAGAGGGGACCGCCGCTGTTTCCCGGCGAGGCGCTCAGCGTCCCGTAATCGAGCACGGCATAAGAGGGATCGGCCTGGGCCGTCCCGACCTGGTCGGTCTGCACGCCCCCGGCGTTGACGGGATAGCCGGTCATATGGGCGACGCCGCCTTGCCAATTCGTGAGCACGCCCATCCAGCTGGTGAACGTATAGCTTGTGTCGATGATGGCGTAATCTTTGGCGCTGTCCGCCTGACTCAACAAATCCGAGCCGGCTGAGCCGATGATGTTGTAATGATCTTTCCAACTTGTGCTGATGTATCCGGGGCCCGTGGCCGGATCCGAACCGGACCAGCCGGGATACAGATAAAAACTCTGGTCGGGCGTTTGGTCCGGGACGTCGAAAACGACGTGAGACGCCGTGAGAATGGTATGCGGACCAATGACCACGCCGCTGCCGATAAAGTAATAGCCGGGGTTTACCGGGTCCGGGCTCTCGATGAGCACGACGCAATTGTATGGAAATGTTGACGTAGAGTAACTCATGTCAATTTTCCGATGTATTTTGCGCGCGCCAGCGTGCGTTTCGTCAGACGTTATGGCGACTTTTTCTATGGTCACGCCAGGAGCGGCCGCCGTATGCGAATCGCAAATCACTATGCCTACGTTCTCAAACTTGGCAAATACTATTATACGACTGCGGAAAACCCTCAGCAGGCCAGTCGCCCTGCATTTCCAAGCGCAATGGACGCCGGGTCGCGCGCCGGCTCAAAGGACGGGCGCCGCCACCCGCGCTAAAACCGCGCGCAATTGCGCCGATGTCACCGGCTTGTGCAGCATCTCCGCCTCGCTCGCGGAAATCTCGGCGATGCGATCCTTGGCGGTGTCGCCGGTGAGGATCACCGTCGGGATTTTCGCGCCGGCGCGGCGGGAGAGTTCGCGCGCGGTCTCCAATCCGCTCATGCCCCGGCCGAGACTGTAATCGAGCATATGGGCGACGAAAGGTCCCTGCGCCTCGGCCAGCGCCAGCGCCTCCTCGCCGCTCGCCGCCGTCACGGTGTCATAGCCCCAGTCGCGCAGCATCGCGTCCAGGCCATCGCGCACGATGGAATTGTCCTCGACGATCAGGATGCGGCCCTGGCCGAGCCCGCTCGGCTCGAGCTCATCGTCTGGCCTTGCCTCGATCGGAGCGGCCGCCGGCAGCGTCAGCGAGAAGCGCGAACCGCGTCGCGGCCTGGACGACACCTCCACCGTCGCGTCGATCAGCCGCGCCACGCGCGAGACAATGGCCAGCCCCAGGCCGAGGCCTTTCTCCATGTCGCGGCCGGGATTGTCGAGCTGGACGAATTCCATGAAAATCTCGTCCTTGCGCTCCGGCGCGACGCCCATACCCGTGTCGACCACGTCGATGCGCACGCGGTCGCCGCGCCGACGCGCGCCGACCAGCACGCCGCCGCAGGGCGTGTAGCGCACAGCGTTTTCGATGAGATTGCGAAGCGCCCGCTCCAGCAGCATCTCATCAGCGCACACGAAGATTTTGCGCGGGACCGTGCGAAAATCCAGGCGACGTTGCGCCGCCTTGGCCGCATATTCATGCGCGAGCCGCGCCAGCAGGTCGTCGAGATCGACGGACGCGAGGCGTGGCGCGATCACGCCGGCGTCGAGCCGCGAAATGTCGAGGATGGCGGTGAGCAGGTTCGACAGCCCATCGAGCGCCGCCTGCATGCGCTTCACCGTCTCCGCCGCCTTGGGCAAATCCTGCACTTGCCGGTCTATCATCGCGAGATAGAGGATCAGCGCCTGCACGGGCTGGCGCAGATCGTGGCTGGCGGCGGCCAGAAACTTGGATTTGGCCTGATCGGCGCGCTCCGCCCGGCTCTTGGCGACGACCAGCGCGTTGCGCGCGCGCACCCTCGCGGTAATGTCGAGATTGGTGATGAACAGGCGCGCGTCCCCATCCTTGCGCACACTGGCGGCGCTTTCGATCCAGCGGAGGCGCCCGTCATCGCCGATCACCCGCAGTTCGACGCCGGACCTCGGCACGGCGCCGCGTTTTTGCGCGTCGAGGAAACGCGCGTGGTCGTCGGGATCGATATGGGCGATCAGTTCGGCCTTGAGCGCGTCGGGGCTTGCGCCCGCCCTGGGGTGATAGCCCATCACCTCGGCGAAATTGTCGCCGAAGCGGATCGCGGGTTGGGCGAGATCGACTTCAATATAGGTCAGGCCCGCCGCCGCCATCGCCTGACGCAGCCTTTTCTCGCTGTCGCGCAACTCCTGGGCAACCAACATAAGCGGATTGCGCACGCTGCCCACCACAATGGCCTTGTAGAGCGCGTAAAACGAGAAGATCTTCAGGATATGGCCGAGTTCGTTCAGCGCATCGTCCATCAGCGGCGCGGTGTAGAAGCTGAAACACAGCTCCATGAGCATGGAGGCGACCAGTGACATGCGCAGCAGCCGGAAAACGTCGACGCCGAACAGCGCGCGGCGGCGATGCAACAGCACGAGGGCGGCCGCGTAGATACCGATGATGACGAATTCGCTGCCGACCTTGAACGGCGTCAGGCCCTCCCCGGGAATGAAGCAGATCGGGAAGATTTTGTAAGGAAAGATGGCGAGCAGGGAGGCGCTGGTGATGGCGAAGCCGATGACGAAAACCGCCGCCACGCTCACCTGGACGCGCGCCTTCAGCAGCAGCAGCCCGACGAGCGCCGCGCCGGATTCCAGATAACGCGCGGCGACCCAGAGCTGCGGCGCGTAATAATCGTAATCCGTGAAGATCGGCATGCCCTTGAAGGCGAAGGCGTGCAGCAGGTCGAGCGCGCCGACGAACATATAGGTCACGCCGATGATCTTGAGAAAATTGTTCTGGCTGATGTCCTGGGTGGTGGCGAGGATGACGAAAATATTGAAGCAGATGCAGGCGGCGAAAAACTCGACTGCGGTATGAAACAACAGATAATTGTATGCGCCCGCCAGATGCGCGAGCGCGGCGCCAAAGCCCAGGGCCACCCATTCCAGCACGGAAAGCGCCCGGATCGTGGCGACGATCTCGGGGAAAACTGAGCTTTGCGGCGATGCGGACAAGTGCGCCTTTCGCGTAGAGCCGACGATGTCGCCGTCCTCCTGCCGGCGGAGATTAGGCGTCATGGCGACGCCATGCAATGGCGTTTATTTGAGTAAACCAAGAGATAAGCTTAGGCTAAGCCGAGCATGTCCTTAGTATTCGTAGGAAACCCGGAGACCGCATCGCTCGTTGTCATTTTGAAATCGCCCGGCTTCAGGAGGCGCCTTTGCGCGACACGGTGGGATGGACGGACAAGACCATAGCGGCGGGACGCGAGTCGCTTGCGGGGCGTCGGCGGGGTTTTCGGGCGCTGTTTCCCTTCGCCGGGCCGGCCGTGGTCGCCTCGATCGCCTATATGGACCCCGGCAATTTCGCCACCAATATCGAATCCGGCGCGCGTTACGGCTATCTCTTGCTGTGGGTCGTCGTGCTGGCGAACCTCGTCGCCATGCTGTTCCAGAGTCTTTCCGCACGGCTGGGGATCGTCACGGGGAAAAGTCTCGCCGAGCAGTGCCGCGACCATTTTTCCAGGCCGGTCGTCTATTGCATGTGGGGGGCGAGCGAAGTCGCCGCCATGGCCACCGATCTCGCCGAATTTTTGGGCGCGGGCATTGGCCTGTCGCTGCTGTTCGGCCTGCCGCTGATGGTCAGCCTGGGCGTGGTCGGCGTCGCCACTTATGCCGTGCTGCAATTGCAGAATTTCGGCTTCCGGCCCATGGAGCTGACCATCGCCGCTTTCGTCGCGGTGATCGGGATCAGCTATTTCATCGAACTCGTGATCGCGCCGCCGGACTGGAAGGCCCTTGCTTACCATTCCGTCGCGCCGGCTCTGGCGGGGCCGCATAGCGTGATGCTGGCGGTGGGCATTGTCGGCGCCACCGTCATGCCGCACGCCATCTACCTGCATGCCAGCCTGACCAAGGACCGCGTGCCCGTCCATAATGACGCGGAACGGCGGCGGGCGCTGAGATTTTCAAACGTCGAGGTTCTGGTCGCACTGGGGCTGGCGGGGCTCGTCAATATGGCGATGACGGCGATGGCGGCGGCGGCGTTCCACCCTGAGCACGCCGAGGTCGCCAGCATCGAAACCGCCTACAAAACCCTGATTCCGCTGCTGGGCGGGGCGGCGGCGGCCGTGTTCCTGACGTCGCTGCTGGCCTCGGGCTTTTCCAGCTCCGTGGTCGGGACCATGGCGGGCCAGGTGATCATGCAGGATTTCGTTCGCTTCACCATTCCGCTGTGGCTGCGCCGGCTGGTCACCATGGTCCCGGCCTTCGTCGTTGTCGGCTTCGGCGTCGACTCGACGCGGGCGCTGGTGCTGAGCCAGGTGGTGCTGAGCCTCGTCCTGCCCGTCCCGCTGATTGCGCTCATACTGCTCACCTCGCGCCGCGATGTGATGGGGGATTTTGTCAGCGGCGTTTTCGCGCGCGGCGTGGCGGGGCTGGCGGCCGGAATCGTCGTCGCCCTCAACCTGGTGCTGCTGGCGCAGGCGGCCGGGCTCGGAGAGGCTCAGTGAGCGCCGCCGCTGTCCTTGACCGCCTTCGCCAGGTCGAGATGTTGCTTGAATGCGCCCGCAATCTTTTCGGCGAAGCGGCGCACGTTGTCGTCTTTCGTGTTCTTGATCTCGTCGTTGATCTTGTCGAGGTTGCTCTGGTGGTAATCCACCTGCTCCGCCATGAAGGCGCTGTCGAAATCCGCGCC
The DNA here is from genome assembly GCF_025961575.1 of Rhodoblastus acidophilus. Lineage (GTDB taxonomy): Bacteria > Pseudomonadota > Alphaproteobacteria > Rhizobiales > Beijerinckiaceae > Rhodoblastus > Rhodoblastus acidophilus_C. The sequence continues at coordinate 160,859 of NZ_JAOQNX010000009.1, forward strand.
GCTCTTGTCCCTCAGTTTTGACAAGGCCTCGTCCGCCGGTTTGGATTCGCCGGCGTTCGGCGGCGGATTTTCGGGCCGCGCCGGCGGCGCCGGTGGTTTTTCCTGCGCGTGCGCGACATGCGCGTGAGACGCGTGATGTCTTTTGTGCGCGTGTTTCGACACATGCGCGCGATGTGGGCGCGCCTTGGCGCCCGCATGCCCATGCATGCCGGAAAGCCCCTTCTCGACGCCCGCGTGGTCGCTGACCATCAGCCGCGCAAAAGCCTTGACCGCCGGCGATTGCGCCTTTTGCTCGGCCAGCCGGGACATCTGGATTTCCTGCTGGTTGACCTTGGCGGCATAGGCCAGAAACTTCTTGTCCGCGTCGCTGATCTTCTGCGGCGGCGCGGCCTGGGCGGCGGCCGCGCCAGTCAGCGCGAGCGCCAGCGCGGAAGCGAAACAAACCTTCATGGTCGACCCCATTCGCATTCGAAAGCGGTCAACTGCGATCCGGCCCCGCCGTTCCCTCACTCGGCTGGCAGATCCTCTTTGGCCGCCGCGCTGGCGAAGTTGAGGAAAACCCGGCCTTTGAACGTCACGCTCTCCAGCTTCAGCCCCGCCTTGTCCGCGCTGGCGTCGGCGCGCAATTTCAGCTCGCCGCTGTCGACGGTCACGCCGAGCATGGCATAGGCCGCCGACATCATCCGCGACGCCGCGCCCGTGTACCAGGACCAGCCGCCCCGGCCCTCATAGCCCGGACCGTCATAGACATCCGCCGGCTGCTGGTGCGGCGGCAGGCCGTACAGGTCGATTTTTTCGGGCGTGGTCTTGGTCAGCGGCGACAGCGCCATCCACACGTTGACAGCGCGGGAGAACAGCCGCGCCGCCTCGCTGGCGTCGCCCTCTTTCGCCGCGCGCTCGCCGAGCCGCGCCAAAGCGTCGACGAACCAGGAGGACCCATGCGTATATTGCCCGCCATTCTCGCGTACGCCCGGCGGATAGTCGGCGCTGCGGCCCGGGAAGGGTTTGGAGGTCTCGTCATAAGGCGGCGTCACCAGCAGCACGCGGTCGCCCTTGTCGAGTTGTTCCAGCGCATGCTCCAGCGCCTGCCGGCCGCGCTCGCCCTGCGCCGCGCCGGACAAAGCCGGCCAGGCCGAGGACATCGCGCCGACCGCCAAAAACTCCTCGCCGTCGTCGCAGAAGGCGCGGACAAAGCGGTTGTCGCGCCAGCAGGCGTCGAGCGCGGCGCGCAAGGTTTCCGCACGCGACGAATAAGTGTTGGCGAGGCTCTCCTGCTTTTGCGTGCGCAAAAGCTCGGCGAAGCGGGTGAGATTGTCGTAGAGGAAAAAGCCCATCCACACGCTCTCGCCCCGGCCTCTGAACCCGACGAGATTCATGCCGTCGTCCCAGTCGCCGGCGCCCATCAGCGGCAGGCCATGCGCGCCGAAATGCGAAAGCGTGTGGTCGATGGCGCGGCGGCAATGGTCGAGCACCGTCGCGGTTTCCGGCGCGGGCGTCGGCGAGAAGCAATAGCCCTCGACGCCGGGCGGCACCGGCGCGCCTTCGACGAAGCCGACCTTTTCGTGCAAAACCGTGGCGTCGCCGGTCGCCGCGACATAGCGCAGGGTGACATAGGGCAGCCACAGATGCGGATCGGAGGCGTGGGTGCGCTCGCCGATGCCGACGCCGCCGTCCGGCGCATTGTGCCACCATTTCAGCACATCGCCCTGGACGAATTGCTGGGCGGCGTGCAGCAGGATTTGCCGGCGGGCGATCTCCGGGGCGCGGGCGACGAAGGGCAACACGTCCTGCAACTGGTCGCGGTAGCCGAAGGCGCCCGAGCGCTGCGCCGGGCCGGTGCGGCCCCACAGACGCGCGGTCAGCGCCTGATAGGGCAGCCAGTCATTGACCAGGCGGTCGAAGGACGGCGTGTTGGTCTTGATCCGCAGCGTCGACAGCATGTCGGTCCAGAAGGCGTCGAGCCGCGTGCGCTTGTCGATGGCATAGGCGAGAGTCGCCGCGCGTTTGGCCAGCGCCCGCGCCGCCTCCAGATCGGGCGCGGCGCCCAGCGCCACCACGATGCGCGCGGATTCGCCCGGCTCGATCTCGATCGAGCCGGCGAAACCGGCGGCGCGGCGGCCGTCGTCGCCGGCGCCGCCATCGACATGGCCATGTTCCGCCAGGAACGGAATTTTGGGATCGCGGGTCTTGCGGCCCAAGATTTTGGCGCGCGCAAAATCGCATTCGTCGGCGTCGAAGGACACGGCGGCGAAGGCCCAGTCCTGGACAAAGCCATTGCTGGGATTGCGGAAGAACAGCGCGCGGCCGTCGTCCGTTTCGGTCTCGACCCGGCCAATCGACTCGGGCGGCGTCTCCGCCAGCACGATTTCCGCGACCGAGGCGATGCGATAGACCTGCGGACGATCGGTGCGGTTGGTGAGGGTCAGGACCTGCACCTGCACGGGATCGTCGTGGACGACAAACACCTCTTGGGTGAGGTCGAGCCTCGGATTGGTCGCCGTGAAGGTGGCGGCGCCCAGGGTGAACACGGCGTCATAATCGCTGTCGGCGCGGCGCAGCGGCAGCAGCGTCGCCATATGCGTCTCGCCGGTCTCGTTCTCGAACACGTAGATCGCCTGCCCGGGCGGGGCGTTGCGGCCCTCGCCGATGCGGAACGGCGTGACGCTGTTGGCGCGGGCGTTGCGATGGAACGAGAAAATTTCACCGTCATGGGTGACCACGGCGCCAAATCCCGCTTCGTTGGCCATCACATGCGAATAGGGCCGCGGCGCGCCCGGCGCGGTGCGCAGGGAGCGGCCGTCGCGTGAGAAGGCGAAGCGCTCGCCCGCCGCCGTGATCGCCGGCGCCAGCACGCGCCGGCGGGTGAAAGTCGCGTCGAAGGTCTCGGGGACGCGGGTTGCGAAGGCGCGGGCCAGAGCCTGCGCCGCCGCATGTTCGTCCTCGGCCCAGCCGTCGGCGAACAGGAGCTCGACCGAACCATCGGCGGGAATTTCGACCTCCACGGAGAGCGCCGCGCAGGGCTCGAAGCCGTAAAGCAAGCCTTCGTCGGCGGGATCGCGCAGGCTGAGATTTTGCGTGAGCGCATCGGGGTCGCGGCGCTGGCCGAGCCCCAGGAAGCGGGCGCGGACATCCTCGTAACCCGTGAGTTTGACCCCGGCCTGTTCGCGCACAGCGTGGAAGGCGATTTCGCGCGACAGCCGTTTCGAGGCGAAATCCCCGCCCTGGTTCTTCAGCAGGCGATTGCGGAAGAACAGCGCCCCGCAGGCGCGCACGAACCATGTTCCGACATGCAGCGCATTATAGGGGGCGTCGCGGCGCTCCACCCCGCCCTCGTTCATGACGAGGTCGCGATAGCTGCAAATGCGGATTTTTCGCGCGCTGGCGCCGGCGTTGGAGAGTTTGAGACGCGTCAGCGCCAAAACCTCGCCCTCGACCATTTCGACGCTTGTGTCGCAGCGCAGGCCATAGAGTTCGCCGCGCGATTGCGCCGATGTCGGCGACACCGCCTCGAGCGCGCCAAACCCCACCTGGGTCGGCGCGGCCGTCAGCGACCACAGGTTTTGCGTCTCGCCGGTCTGCTCGAGGAAATAGAAGAAGGCGCCGCGCGGCAGGATGGGATCGTCGGGAACGCGGGTCATGTCGATCGGCGCGCCGCGCCGGGCGGCCGTCTCGATGCGGAAATGCCCTTCGCCGCTGCCATAGAATTCCAGGGTCAGCAGGCCATTGCCGATGCTTTGCCGCGCGCCCTTGGTTTTCTTTCCGGGCCGGGTCAGCAGGAAGACGACAATGCCGGCGACGACGCCAAGCGCCGCCAGGGCATAGCCCAGCGTGAGCGCCACCAGCGGCGGCATCGGGGCCTTCGCCGCCGCCTCCGCCGCGCTCCAGGCCTTGTCCCATTCGGCGCCGCGCGGAATGTAGAACGGGATGAGCAGCGGCGCCCAGGTGCCGAAGCGCCTGATGGCCTCGGGAATGGCGCGGGCGCTGCCGCGCGATCCCAGGAAGCGCGCGCAGGCGCCGTCGGCGAGATCGCCGCCGACGAAGGACAGATTGACCAAAGTGGCGACACGCAGGCCCATATGGTCGAACCAGATCAGCACGCGCAGCCAGTCATAGCTGAGCAGCGCCGTGAAAATGGCCAAGCTCCAGTCGCGGAACTGGTTTTCCGGCAGGCTGGCGCTCGCCGCCGTGGCCACCACGGTGCGCACAAGGCCATCCTGGTTGTACCATTGCGGATCCGGCGCGACTTTCAAGAAGGCGTAGATGATCGGCGCCATCCACAGACCCCAGCGCAGCACCACAATGGCGTTGTCGGCGAGCCCGCTCAGCCCCTCGGACGAAAACAGCGTCTTGATCGGCGCGGTGCTGCGCGTCAGCAGCGCGGTGAGGAAGAACAGGTTGATGCTGAACAAAGGCGCGGCGAACACCCACTGGATCACGCCCGACAGCGATTCGAGATAGAACAGGTTGACCGCGCCCATGGCGGCGCCGAGATCGGTCGCGCCCCATTTGGAGAAGAACGGCGTGATGACATAACGGTGGTCGGCCACGCCGGCGGCGACATAGTTGAGCGCCACATGTTCGCGGAAATGGCCGAGCACGACGTCGAGTTGGCCCCGGTCAAAATACCAGGAGATGGCGCCGCCCAAAATGCCGCCGAGCAGCACGCCGAGCGCATAGACGCGCCAATGACGGGGACGGCCGCGCATGCCGCGCCCGATATCGGCGAGATCGTCGTAAAGCAGCGACGCGACATAGGCCGCCGCGCCAATGCCGAAACCGACGCCGAAGCGAACGGCCGAGTCGGCTTCCGGCAGGCCATGGGCGAAGGCGTAATGCATGCCCAAACCGGCGACCGCGCCGGCGGCATAATTGGGCGCCATGCGATAGGCGCTGGCGAGACGTTTTGGAAATGGCGGCGTGGCGTCGGTCGACTCCAGAATGGTGCGGCCCAGCGGGAACAGCAGCGCGCCGAGCAGGCCGGCGCCGAGCCAGGAGGACGCGCGCAAAAACTCCATGGCGGCGGGCGAAGCGACAACGGCCGCGGCGATCAGCAGCAGCGCCATGAACACGCCGCCGAACATCGCGCCTTTTCCGACGCCGGACCGCCAGGTGGCGATGAGGCGGGGCGCGACCGGCGGCGCGGCGTGAAGGATGTCGCCGAGCACCGAGGTGACGAGATAGACCTCGGCCCAGAGGCCGGCCTGCGCCGCGGCTGCGGCGAGCGAGGCCGCCAGGATGTCGAGCGGCTGCATCAGCTGCGCGACAAGGGCGGTCGAGCCGAATTGCGAGACGATGGGGGTGACCGCCGCGCCGAAGGCCGATGCGAGCAGCAGGCCGTGGAGTTTTGGGTCGCGCGAGGGGCGGCGGCCCATGGCGAGCCCGGCGCCGAGCACGACCAGCTCGTTGACGGTGAACAGGACGAGGCCGCGCAGCGCGGCGAGCGCGACCGGGGCCGGGAGCGGGGTCGCGGCCGCCGCGCGGTCGAACAGGGGCGAGCCCAGCGCCAGCAGCAGATTGAGCGCCACGGGCGGAATCAGCAGCGCCAGCGCGCCGGACAGGCCGGGGCGGCGGCCCGTCTGCATCAGGCTTTTGAGCGCGGCGGCGATGTAGAGCGCGCTGGCGAGGCTGACGCCGACGGGGGTCATGCGGAACAGGTCAACAAACGTCTGCGGCGGGGCCCAGAGCTTCATCTCGGGCGCGCAGGCGACACCGAAGGCGAGCAGAACGGCGCCGTCGAGCGCCAGATAGGTCAGGCGCTCACGCTGGCCGGTGACGGCGACGGCGAATCCCTGAAGCGCCGCTGCGCCGATCGCAGCCGCGACGATGGCGTTCTCGAGGCCGCCATTCGCGATGCGGGCGAGCGCGAAGACCAGGGCGAAGGCGCTCAGCAGCCGCAAGGCGCCGGAGAGCGCGGGTCGAGGAGTTACGCTCGCCGGTTTCACGTTCGTCAATGTCATGCTCGCTCAAGTTGCGGGGATTAGCGCGCCGAGGACGTCATTTCGGGAGGCGGCTCAGCTTGGATGATTAGCAGGCTGAGCGAAACATTCAACCGCGCGGGGCCTGGCGCCTTGGTCTCGCCCGCGTGAGCCCGGATTTCCGGCGATGTTTTTGTCAGGGGGGCCTTGCGTTCGGACGCGATGGGTCTATAGGAACCCAGCCTCGACCCGCCCAATGTTTCGGGCTTGTGGCGAGGTCTGGGAAGGGTGGCCGAGTGGTTTAAGGCAGCGGTCTTGAAAACCGCCGTAGGTGCAAGCCTACCGTGGGTTCGAATCCCACCTCTTCCGCCAGCACTGCAAATTAACACCTTGTTTTTACTGAACTATCAAATTTCGCGAAGTTATCGGCCCTACTTCGGGTCCCACTTTGGTCGCTGGATTGCAGCGGTCCATGATGGACGAACCTGACACTAACTTTATCAGATTAGGGGTCAGCGGGATGAGGCGGATATAGCGAGCCGAATCACATTGCCATCCCTTAGCTCTGGCTTGGCTTTGACGTTGAGTGTTGATTTCCACTGAGAGCTGACCCGCCTACGCGGGAAATTTCCATCGAGAATTGACCCATGTTTTGCACCCGCCCTGTCCGTTTCAGCGGGGGGCCGCGGAGTGATCGACATGGAGTTATTGAGTGTGATCCGGCGCTGGGCCTTGCGGGACCAGCTTTCTATCCGGGAGATAGCGCGACGGACGGGCTTGTCGCGTAACACCATCCGCAAATATCTGCGCTCCGACGCGGTCGAGGTGAAATTCAAGGTTCCGGAGCGGACGAGCAAGCTCGACGCCTTCGCCGGGAAATTGTCCGACTGGCTGAAGACGGAGGCGCGCAAGCCGCGCAAGCAGAAACGCACGCTCAAACAATTGCATGGTGATCTGGTCGCGCTCGGCTTCACCGGCTCCTACAATCGGGTGGCCGCCTGCGCCCGCGACTGGAAGGCTGAGCGGAATCGCGAGCAGCACAAAGCCGTCCGGCCGCACGTTTGTCCCGTTGGTGTTCCAGCCAGGCGAAGCGTTCCAGTTCGACTGGAGCGAGGATTGGGCGCTCATCGCCGGCGAGCGGACCAAGCTGCAAGTCGCGCAGTTCAAGCTGTCGCACAGCCGCGCCTTCTTCGTGCGCGCCTATCTGCTGCAAACCCACGAGATGCTGTTTGACGCCCACAACCACGCCTTCCGTGTGTTCGGCGGCGTGCCGCGGCGCGGGATTTTCGACAATATGAAAACCGCGGTCGACAAGGTCCTGACCGGGAAGCAGCGGGCGGTGAACGCGCGCTTTCTCGCCATGGTCAGCCACTATGTCTTCGAGACGGCGTTCTGCAATCCCGCGGCAGGCTGGGAGAAGGGCCAGATCGAGAAAAAGGTTCAGGACGGACGCCATCAGCTTTGGCAGCCGATTCCGAACTTTCCCACGCTGGACGCCTTGAATGAATGGTTGGAGCGGCGCTGCCAGGAATTGTGGAGCGAGATGCGCCACGAGAGCGAGCCGGGAACGATCGCCGATGTCTGGCGCGCCGAGGCGCCAAGCCTCATGGCGTTCTCGCGGCCTTTCGACGGCTTCATCGAACACAGCAAGCCGGTGTCCTCGACCTGTCTCATCAGCTTCGAGCGCACCCGGTACAGCGTGCCGGCGCCCTTCGCCAATCAGCGCGTCAGCCTGCGCGTTTACGCCGACCGTCTCGTCGTTGTCGCCGAAGTCAAAGTGATTTGCGAGCACCCGCGCGTCATCGAGCGCTCCCATCACGTCCGCGGTCGGACGATCTACGACTGGCGCCATTATCTGGCGGTGATCCAGCGCAAGCCCGGCGCCCTGGGCAACGGCGCGCCCTTTCTTGAGATGCCGGACGCCTTCAAACGGCTGCAACAGCATCTGCTCAAACGGCCCGGCGGCGACCGCGAGATGGCGGAGATCCTCGCCCTGGTTCTCCAGCACGACGAGCAGGCGGTGCTGTGCGCCGTCGAGATGGCCGTCAACGACGACGCGCCCACCAAGACGCATGTCCTCAACCTGCTTCACCGGTTGGTCGACGGCAAGGCACCAGAGGTCGCCAAGGTCGAGGCCCCGCCGGCCCTGACGCTGACCAAGGAGCCCCGCGCCGACGTCGAGCGCTATGACACGCTGCGCAAAGCCGAGCAGGAGGCGCGCCATGCGTCATGATCCGGCCAGCGGCGCCATCGTCATCACGCTGCGCAGTCTGAAAATGTCCGGCATGGCGCAGGCCGTCGCCGATCTCATGGAGCAGGGTTCGCCGGCGTTTGAAGCGGCCATGCCCATTCTCTCTCAGCTGCTCAAGGCAGAAACCGCCGAGCGCGACGTGCGCTCCGTCGCCAACAGGATCAAGGCGGCGCGCTTTCCAGCCTACAAGGATCTGGCCGGGTTCGACTTCGCCTCCAGCGAGGCCAACGAAGCCCTGGTGCGTCAGCTCCACCGCTGCACGTTCATCGACAACGCCGACAACGTCGTCCTGATCGGCGGACCCGGCGCCGGAAAGACGCATATCGCGACCGCGCTTGGCGTCCAGGCCATCGAAAGTAACCGCAAGAAGGTCCGCTTCTTCTCGACGATCGACCTCGTCAACGCCCTGGAGCAGGAGAAGGCGCAGGGAAAATCAGGGCAGATCGCCGAGCGGCTGGCGCGCTGCGACCTGATCATCCTGGATGAACTCGGCTATCTGCCGTTCAGCGCCTCCGGCGGCGCGCTGCTGTTCCATCTCCTGAGCCGGCTTTACGAGCGCGCCAGCGTGGCAATCACCACCAACCTGAGCTTCAGTGAATGGGCCGGCGTGTTCGGCGACGCCAAGATGACCACCGCGCTGCTCGATCGCCTCACGCACCACTGCCACATCGTCGAGACCGGCAACGACAGCTTCCGCTTCAAGGCGAGCGCCGCGGCAACAAAAGGGCGAAAGGAGAAAGCCAGAAACTTGACCCCAACCTGACCTTCAAACCATAAACTGAGGCGGGTCAGTTCTTAGTGGAAATCCCGGGTCAGTTCCTCGCGGAAATCAACAAACTCGAGGAAAGCGTCGCGGGCGCCGGCGCGCCACCTCCCCTGCTTCATCCCGAGATGGCCTCGCACTACCGCCGCCAAGTCGAGCAACTCCACACCACGCTCCTCGACGGCGACGAAATCAACCAGATCGAAGCGAAGGAGATCATCCGGTCCTTGATCGACGCGATCATTCTGACTCCAAACGCCGAAGGCCGCCTCGACGTGGAGGTGCGCGGCGAGCTCGCCGGCATCCTGACGATCGCCTCGACGCCGACGGGCCAGAAGGCGCGGTTTGGCGGGGGAAACGCGAAAAGCCGCCCCGAGGACGGAGTGGCTTTGGCGTCGCAAGTTGAGATGGTTGCGGGGACAGGATTTGAACCTGTGACCTTCAGGTTATGAGCCTGACGAGCTACCGGGCTGCTCCACCCCGCGTTATCCGGTTTATACGCAAACAGCGGCCTTTTGGGCCGCTGTTCGAGTTGGTTCATTGTGAAGAGGCTAAATGTCTTTTGCAGGCCTGGCGGCGACCTACTCTCCCGTGTCTTGAGACAAAGTACCATTGGCGCGGAAGCGTTTGACGGCCGAGTTCGGGATGGGATCGGGTCTGGCCACTTCGCTGAGAGCTACCAGGCCGGCGAAAGACATTTGTGAACCCTTTGTTTTGCAAAGGGCCGAAGCAAGAGATGGTCTGTTGATTGTCGTTGTTCCGCTTTCGCGCAATCCTTTGGATTGCGCTGTCGCGATCACGCAATCCTTCGGATTGCGTGGGGTGAACGTTGATAATGAGAGGCAATCAAGCCTGATGAGCTATTAGTACCGGTAAGCTGCACGCATTGCTGCGCTTCCACACCCGGCCTATCGACGTGGTCGTCT